>BNTV01000015.1 GCA_025996865.1 Bacteroidia bacterium | reverse complement strand
CAGAAAAACGATATGTTTTTCAAAGAACGAACAGATACACGACAATGTTATTGGAATCTATATCGAAAGGTATTATTATAAAACAGGAACTTATGGAAATAATGTATTCTGATAATTTAGGACACTACCGATGGCTCTTATGCCTATCATGAAAAATGGACAACCGGAGTTACAAGTACCGCAATAACAAATAAAAGAAGTTACAATTACAATATACTGAATGAGTTGGATAATACAAACAGCGCCAACAACACCCGCACTTGGAATGCTGCTGTGAACGTGAAGTGGATAATTATCCCGGGATTACAATACCAAGGCACTTATTCGTATGCTTCCTCATCTGCTACGACGAAAAAATATGCTACCGAACAATCGTTTCACATTACGCAGTATCGCGGTTTCGAATATGGAAGTGTAGGTAGTACCGCTCCGGAAATGGGAATGACAAAATTGCCTTTTGGTGGTATTCTGGAAACGGGAAATACGACCACATCTACCTTTGTCGCCAGAAATGCGTTCGTGTACGATCATATATTTAAGGATGAACACAGGATGACTTTGCAGGCCGGTTTGGAAACACAGTCGGTGAATATGGACGGCGGTACCAACTTGCGCTATGGTTACTTGCATTTTCGTGGTGAAACCTTTGCTACACCTCCCAAGGACTATCTTCCGGTAGGCGCTTCTGCAACAACAACTCCGACGGATAATAGCGCAACAGTTTATGGTTCCGCCACTGCGTTAAACAAAATTGACAACAAAATCAGTGAATACGCTACCGCCGTTTATATCTTCCGCGATCGTTATGTGGTTAACGGCAGCGCACGTTTGGATGCTTCCAATCGCTTTGGACAGGATTACAACAAACGATTCGCCCCTACATGGTCGGTTGGCGTAAAATGGCGTGCCGGACGAGAAGAATTTCTCCATAAAAACGCCTCCTGGATAGACCATCTTGATTTTTTAGCTTCGTATGGTTATCAAGGAAATGCCGTTCAGTCCGTATCACCCCATCTTATCGCGAATAATCCCGGTTTAGTCGGACTTGGAAACTATTACCAACAATATATTCTCCGCATCAGGTCGTTGCCTTATCCGAATTTGGGCTGGGAGAAAACGAAAACAGGGAATATTGGCGCTGAATTGTCTTTGTTTAACGGAAGAATCGGTTTTGAAGGAAACTATTTCAAAAAAACAAGCAATGTACTTTCTTCCCGTGACATCGGCTATGAAAACGGTATGGCTAATGGCTTGGTTTCAGGTTCAACAATGACAAACACAGGATATGATTTTACGGTGACGATGACTCCGATACGTACCCGTGATTTTTCATGGCAACTCTCTGTGAATACGGCTGTTGTCAGAAACAAGATAGAGAAAAACGGACGTGTTAACAACATAAATGATTATACGGCAGGAACTTGTATTGTGGAGGGAGAACCCTATTCGACATTTTACTCGTATGCATTTACCGGTCTGAATCCGGCTGACGGAACGCCGTTGTTCAATAACATAGAGGTGACGGGATTGGATGGCCCGATGGACTTCCTGATAAAATCCGGTAAGTTTACCCCCGATTTCTCCGGTGGTCTGAACACACAGCTACGTTACAGGAATATTGCATTATACGCATTATTCTATGTCCAATTAGGTGGCGAACGGCGTTTGCCAAAACTGTACGATGTAACGTCCAATAACGGTACACCTACCCCCGAACACAATCTTTCCAACCGGTTGACACAACGGTGGCAGAAGCCGGGAGACGAAGAATTTACAGACATTCCGTCTATTCCCGGAGTAGGAGCTACACAAGTTTACTTGCCGTTGACGCAAACTTCTACACGTACATTGAAAAATCCATACGATTTATATAATTTGAGCGATCAACAAGCGGCGAGCAGCGACATGATACGTTGCCGTTCCATCTCCCTCTCTTACGATGTCAATGTGGCTCGCTTGAAAGGCTTGGATCGATTGCAGATAAGGGTGAGCATGACTAATCCTTTCTTATATGCATTCTCTTCCAAATGGCGGGGTGTCGATCCTGAGACCGGCGATTGGCCCGCCCGGAGAACAACGTCTTTGTCTTTACAAATGATGTTTTAACAATAATAAAAAAAGAAATATGATGAGAAATATAATATTATTGTCGGTAGTCGTGATGTTATGCTCGTGCTCCGATTTTTTGAAAGAATCTTCACAAGATGAAGTGATAGTGAAAACGGTGGCGGATTATAGCGAATTATTACTGGGATCCGGATATCCTCAACCTGCCGTAAGTATTCCATATCCGGTTCTTTATCTTGTTGATGACGATGTGGAAATTAACGAAGCCAGAGTGACGGCAACGGTGAATGCAAATATTACCGGCCGATTCGGATATTTTACCTGGCAACCGGATATGTGGGAACGCGCAGGCGCTACCTTGGGAAAAGGCTACGACCAAACTTACGAACGTATTATGGGATGCAATGCGGTGCTGGATTACATCGATGAAGCCATTGGCGGACAAGAAGAACGCGACAAAACAAAGGCCGAAGCGTTAGCTGTGCGTGCAATGCTCTATTTTCAACTGGTGAATATGTTTGGGGAACCCTACAATGAAAATAAGGCGGCTGATGGTGTTGTGCTGAAACTGACTTCCGGATTGGAAGAAGGCGGAATGAAACGCTCTTCGGTGGCTGATGTATATAATCAAATATTGTCCGATTTGCAAAATTCCGAAAAACTTTTCTTGAAATATAACGCAACACGGGGAAATTACCGGATAAATCTAAGCTCTGTTTACATTCTTCTGTCAAGGATTTATCTCTACATGGAACAATGGGACGATGCCGTGAATGCCGCCACAAAAGCCATTAAAATCAGCAAAGGCTTGACGGATTACACACAACTTTCAACACCATTTTATTTGACTGCATACGACCTTTCCGAAGTCGAGTGGTTGTATGGAGCAGGTTCTCCCGATCTATCGAACGGGATGCCCGTGAGCGCTTTTAGCCCTTCGTCGGAATTGATATCCCTTTATTCTATCAACGATATGCGATTGACTTTCTGGTTTGCAACGGACAAAAAGAGTGTTACCAAAAAAAATTCCGCCAGTGTTCGTCCAACAAATACGATGCGGATTTCAGAAGCTTATTTGAACCGTGCGGAGGCAGTCGTTCGAGGAGGTTCTGCCGGAAATCAAGCGCTCTCCGATTTGAACGAATTACGACGGAATCGTATTAAAGGATATGCAGACCTTACAATTACGGATAATTCGCGCTTATTGGAAGAAATTCTTTTAGAACGTCGCTTGGAGTTGTGTTTTGAAATGCACCGCTGGTTTGACTTACGCCGAAACGGAATGCCACAGATTGAACATCTTTACCGCGATGTGATTGGCGCCGGTAATCCTTGGGTAAAATACACCTTGAAGGAACGGGATCCGCTCTATACGTTACCGATTCCTAATTTAATGATAGAGCATAACCTGTTGCTCAGTCAGAATGCATCGGCTTATGGCCCGGAACGTGCCGGAACAGACATTAATTAACGAACTAAAACGAAAGATCATGAACAAATTTGTATTATTCGTAATAATATGCAGTGTTTTATTAACAAATGCATGTACTGAAGAAGAAAATTTGGGCGAAATCGAAGCGCCATTTCCTGTTTACACTTTACCACAAGGAAAATCCCCTGCCGACAACCGGATTGTTGAATTATACGAAAAATACGGCTCCTATTTTTTGTATGAATTTTCACGACGAGATTTCATTTGGACCTACGTGGCAAATTCAACCATTCCACCTTATCAAGGCACTCCGGCTGATCCTGCATACGTAGGGCCGTTTCTTGATTTTCTGGATGATGTCTGGTTTAAATTTTATCCGGACGATTTTTTGAAAAAGCATCTCCCCTATAAGGTGTTTCTGGTGGATACCTTGAAACAGGTACTCACAACCTCAACTACTTACCGATATACCCGTATTGCGGCGAATCAATTAGCCTTGTCGTATTGCAGCGATACGATAGTAAAAATGTCAAAAGAGACAAAATTAGCATACAAAATTTGGTTACAACGACAATTGTGGGGTGATTCGTATGTGGATGCGTTGGAATTTCCCGAAGCGTTTTATGCCGGAACTGTTTATACAAGAGTGACTAATACAACCATCTCTTCACCCGATTATTTCATGGCGCGAGGTTTTTTTCAGAATATTTCCAGTCTGACCTCCATGACTCGCCGGTGGGATACATATTACTTTTTCTGGAATGTGATGTCCGGTACATACGAAAGCATCAGTGCGAATTTAGAGGCTTATCCTTTGCTGAAACAGAAATACAACATTATGCGCGATCACCTGATTCAACACTATGGCGTCGATATCCGGGAGATTACAGATGCCGTTTATAATTGAGAATATAAAAAAACAGTTTACACTGAAAATTCATATATGGAACAATCAATAATTAGAGTAGAAAATCTTTCACATCGATACAGTGTGCAATGGGCGATTCGGGACATCAACTTTGAGATTCAACAGAGCGGAATTTACGGTCTGTTAGGTTCCAACGGAGCCGGAAAATCGACACTTATGAATATTATATGCGGGGTATTGAAACAGACGGATGGGAGCGTGTTTATCAATGGAATTGATACGAAAACCAATCCCGTAGGCGCAAAACAATACATTGGCTTTTTGCCGCAAAAACCTCCTCTTCAAGCCGATTTGACTGTGGAAGAATACCTGCGCTATTGCGCTTTTTTACGGTGGATACCCTCGGATGAGATCGGAAAATCGATTGATGAAGCGGTGGAAAAATGTGGAATTTCTCACTATCGTAAACGTTTAATTCGCAACTTGTCGGGTGGATACCAACAACGGGTGGGAATTGCACAAGCAATTATTCATAAACCGGTTTTAGTGGTTTTGGACGAGCCAACCAATGGCTTGGATCCGAATCAAATATTGGAAGTTCGCCATTTGATTAAAGAAATTGCAGAAGAACGAACCGTGATTTTATCAACGCACATATTGACGGAAGTTCAAGCTGTCTGTGATTACATTTACATGGTAGAACAAGGTAGTTTTGTTTTTTCAGGCTCTGTAAATGATTTTGATAACTACATTGCGCCCAACACACTGTCTGTCACCTTGATGTCACCGCCTTCAGTAGGAGAACTTGCAGCGATAGAAGGTGTTATCAATGTTGAAGAATTGGGAGGTAACCGTTTTCGTTTAAAATTTACGGATGCCCGCGATGTGGTGGAACGGATAGTAAAAATGAGTGTAAGCAATGATTGGCGCTTGATAGAGATTGGCGTGGAGAAAAATTCTCTTGATTCGATTTTTGCCGAGTTATCTAAAAAAAGTAATTAAAAATGAAGAAAATAACACGAAAAATAGCACAGACAGAACTGCAAGTTCTTTTTTATTCTCCCATAGCATGGTTTATCCTGATTATCTTTACTTTCCAGGCAGCCATGTCTTTTACGGACGGTTTTGCATCTTTTGTTCAACGACAAGAGATGAATTACTTCAACGGCAATCTTACGATGTTTCTTTTAGGAGGTCGTAACGGTTTGTTTACAAGTATGCAAAGTTATTTGTATCTTTATATTCCTTTGTTGACGATGGGATTGATGAGTCGCGAATTAAGCAGCGGTTCGATAAAGTTGCTATACTCTTCACCGGTAACAAATGCCCAGATTATTTTGGGTAAATACTTGTCAATGATGGTGTATGGTTTGGTCTTAATTGCCATTCTTTTTGTTTTTGTGATTTGGGCTAATTTCACGGTAATGGATTTTGATTTTAAGTTAGCTCTGTCCGGACTGTTGGGATTGTATTTGTTAATTTGCGCTTATGCAGCCATCGGACTTTTTATGTCCAGCTTAACGGCTTATCAAGTGGTAGCTGCCATCGGAACATTGTCTGTTTTGGCTCTATTAAATTTCATCAATCGTTTTGGTCAGGAGTACGACTTTGTACGGGAACTTACTTTTTGGCTTTCCATTGGTGGCCGTGCCGACGAATCAATCAACGGGTTGATTTGCAGCGAGGATGTCTTGTATTTTATTATTGTGTCCGCCTTATTCCTTTCGCTGTCAGTATTGCGTTTGAAATCCCTCCGTCAAAAATCCCGTTGGCAGGTATCTTCTGTCAGGTATGTCGGAGTCCTTGTATTGGCGCTGATGTCAGGGTATTTTTCATCCCGTCCGTCTTTGATGGCCTTTTATGACGCGACCAAAACCAAACAACGTACATTGACGAAAAACAGTCAGGATATTATTAAACACGCAAAGGGTGGTTTGACGATGACAACCTACGTAAACGCACTGGAAAGTAATGCCACGTCCGGTTTACCGCGTAACCGGAAATGGGATATGGACCGTTTCAAACAATATGTTCGCTTCAAACCTGACATGAAAGTGAAGTATGTTTATTATTATACGAACACAGGAGATCCGGAATTTGCAAAACGTTATCCGGGGCTAACTGATGAACAGATAGTTGGAAAAATAAGCAAAGCTTCCAACATTGATTCAACCATGTTTATGCCTCCGGAAGAAATCAATAAAATTATTGATTTGCAACCGGAAGGCTATCGTATGGTTCGTTTATTAGAGCGTGAAACCGGCCAAAAAACATTTTTACGGATGTTCGACGATATGCAACGTTATCCGGGAGAAACGGAAATTTCTGCTGCTTTGAAACGTCTGGTTATGGATTTGCCGGTAATTGGCTTTGTTACAGGTCATGGAGAACGAGATTTCAACAACACCGGTGATCGGGGCTATTTCCGCTTTTCTCAGGACAAACCATTCCGTTACTCTCTTATTAACCAAGGATTTGATGGCAAAGAAATTCGTTTAGACGAGGAAATTCCTGCGCTTATTAGTATTTTGGTTATTGCCGATATGCGAAATCCGCTTACTCCTGACGAACAAGCGCAGTTAAATGCATACATCGCTCGTGGAGGTAATTTGGTGATTTTGGGTGAAACCCGTCGTCAAGAAGTGATGAACCCCTTTGTAGCCCAATTTGGCGTGCAATTTTTGCCCGGTCAATTGGTGAAACGAGATAGCGTTTTTTCTGCCGATTTTATTCAATCACACATAACGGAAGCGGGTAGCCAACTGTCTTATATTTATGAAAATATGCTTCGACAAGAACGTGTGGTAACCATGCCGGGAGTCGTAGGTTTAGACTACACAACCGATAAGGGATACACGGTAATTCCACTTTGCGTGAGCGATGCAACAGACAGTTGGAACGAACTGGAAACCACGAACTTTATTGACGACACCGTAAGGGTGAATTCCGTTATCGGAGAGGTAGTAAAACCTTATCCGACCGCATTGGCTTTAACCCGCGAAGTGGCCGGTAAGCAACAAAAAATCATCATTACCGGCGATGCCGATTGCCTCAGTAACGGAGAAATCAGTATGCAGCGGGCAAAAGTTCCGGCCGCAAATTTCAACTTGATTATGGGTTCATTCTTCTGGATGTCGGATAACGAAGCGCCGATTGACGTGCGTCGCCCGATTCCGGGCGACAACAAATTGTTTGCTACCGGCCACGATGTGAAAGTCAGCAAATGGTTGTTGATGGGTGTGTTCCCTCTATTATTACTGGCTTCTTATTTATTCATCTGGATACGTCGAAGAGGAAGATAATGGCCTTCGGCGCTCAGATACCCGATGGCAACCCAAATTCCTGATGCAACTTCGGAATTTCAATATCTTTGAATCCCTTTTTCAACAAACGCCTTTTGAATTCCACCTGTACTTCCGGTTCGCCGTGAACAATGAACACGCGAGTTACATCATTGCTGTCCTGGCAGGAAAGATACTGGCTCAAATCGTTGTAGTCGGCATGAGCGCTCATGGAATTAAGCGTGACAATATCGGCTTTCACCGTGTATTGTTCGCCGAAAATACCTACCGTTTCGGGATGTTTTTTCAGACGGGCGCCTAAAGATTCCGGTTCGCAATAACCAATTAACAGAATGGTGTTTCGCCAGTTTTCGATACTGTTGGCAATGTGGTGCTTCACCCGGCCGGCTTCGGCCATTCCCGATGCAGAAATGATGACTGACGGATTAAAATTAGTGTTAAGCGCTTGCGAATCACGCTTGTCCGTGATATATTTCAGACCGTGGAAATAAAACGGGTCACGGTCTGTCTTCAATAATTTCTGCAACGAGCGGTTGAAACATTCAGGATGCTGTTTGACAATTTCCGTTACCTTGACCGACATCGGACTATCCACGTAGTAATCGACATTCGGTAGATTGCTGTCCAGTTCCAAATCGTTCAAAGCGAACAGCAATTCCTGTGTCCGGCCGACGCTGAAAGCGGGAATAATCAATTTCCCCTTTTTCTTCAAACAAGTTTCCTGAATATTTTTCAACAAGTCGCCGGCGTATGTTTCAATAGGGTCGTGAAGCCTGTCGCCATAAGTCGATTCGATGATGATGTAGTCGGCAGGCGGAAAAGCTTGGGGCGAGTGGAGAATCGGATCGCCGTAGCGTCCGACATCTCCACTGAATGCAAGCCTTGCCGTCTTTCCGTTTTCTTTCAGTACCAAGTAAATGGTAGCGCTTCCGGCGATATGTCCTACGTCGAAAAATTGCAGCGAAATACTATCGTCAACTTGCACCGGCTGATGGTAATGAACGGCCTTGAAATGATCAAAAGTCCGGTACACATCATCCGCCGTGTAAAGCGGTTCGAGTAATTCCCGGCCTTCTTCCCTTCGTTTTTTATTCAGGAAAATAATATCCTGATTCTGAATAGACGCCGAGTCCAGCAAAAGTACTTTGACAATATCAATCGTAGCCGGGGTAGCGTAGATACTCCCTTTGAATCCGTCTTTCACCAATTTGGGCAGTAACCCGCAATGGTCCACATGCGCATGGGAAAGAAATACATAATCGACTTCAGCGGGATTAAATCCCCAATTCCGGTTCAAGGTTTCCGTATCGCGTCCCATTCCCTGAAACAGCCCGCAATCAAGCAGAAATTTTTTACCGGTATTCAATGTCACCAAATGTTTACTGCCCGTCACGGTCTGTGCCGCCCCATGGAACGCTATCTTCATAATCTAATTGTAATTATAACTTTTTAGTTTTTAGTTCAAAAAATGCTTATGTCATGATAAACCGCCTTCACGATAACGTGTCCATCCTTGTCCATAAGTCCTTGTCTGTCATTTTGGTAAACTTTGTAACAATTGTCATTGGTTTTTTCAATACTGCTGTATTGAGGAGCGATGATTTCCGCAGCATCGGTATTGATCAAACCCCACAAATTGCCTTTTAAAACCAATGCACGTCCACCGTCAAATTTGTCAATATATTGATACATAGGCGAAACAACCTGTTTTCCGTCCTTGTTCAGAAGGCCATACTTACCTTGAAGCGTAACGATGAAAACATTGTTGTCTTTTGTGCCCACGTCTTCGTAGGTCGGTTCAAACATCAAACTTCCTTTATCATCAAGCATCCCGATTTTTCCATTGAAAAAAGTTTTGAATCCATCTTTACATTGGAAAATGGCCACATACTTGGGCGCAATACTCTCGTGACCGTTGGAGTTCAAAACGCCCCACAATCCGTCTTTCAAAACCAGGTAATTATCATCCTTGATTTTTTGGATTTTCTGGTATTTGGGAGCAATAATTTCTACGCCTTTTTCGTTCACTAAACCATAGAGGGAGTCTTTTACTATCAGTGCTTTACCCTTTTCAAAATCATAAATATCGTTATAGATGGGAGGTATGATTTCGACACCCTTATCGGAAATCAATCCCATTTTTCCGTTCAAAAAAACAGGGGCTTTTCCGCCATCGAATTTACCGATAAAATCATATTTCGGTGCAACTAAAACAACCTCTTTATCCGTCTTCACACCATATTTTTCATTTTCCGAAAAGACAATCTGTTTGCCTTTGGCTTCCGGCGTGTAAGGAAGCCGTTGTCCATTTTCGTTAACCGCATAAAGTTCGTTATTTTTAATGACCGGAGTTAATTTATTATTCGTTTTACCGATCATGTCAAATTCCGGTTTCAAGAGTTCATTCCCGGTTTTGCTGATGATACCGGATTTTCCATTCACACTGACGCGCGCCCATTGTTTTTCGACTTTTTGAGCTTGGGTTCCACCTATTACTCCCCAGAATAATAAACAGGTTAAAATAATTTTCGTCTTCATAATTCAATCTATTTTTAAGTTTAATTCAGCTACAAATTTACGTTTTTAAAATGAATTTTCATACGCAGACAGATATTTTTTACAAAAACATTTCAAGCATAAAGTTGCGTTTGCATTTATTTATTTTTAACTTTGCATTTGTTATTGCACTGAGATTCACCTATAATAAATATATAACAGAATCACGACAGAAAAGCTTGTATTCCGGTATAAAAAATGTTTATGGAAAACCCCGATTATTTTTGTGTTAAATGCTTGGCCAACGGAGATGAAGACGCTTTTGTGACACTATATCGCAAGTATCACAAAAAGATTTATTATTCCGCATTAAACTTAACCCGGTCGGAAGTGTTGTCTCAGGATATTACCCAAGACGTCTTTCTCAAAATATGGGATACGAAACAAACACTTGACCCCAACCAAAACTTTGCTGCATACATCAGTGTCATTTGCCGGAATGCCATTTTCGATACTTTCAAAAAAGCGGTGCACGAAGAAAAAATAAAGAAAGAATTACAACAATTTGCCAACATATCGGAAAATCCAGAAGAAGAAGACTTTTATGAAGAATACAGGCATATATTAACTGAAGCCATTCGTAACCTGCCTCCGCAAAGACGCTCCATATTCGAACGTTGCAAATTACAGGAACAATCATACGATGAAGTAGCTAAAAGTTTGGGAATTTCCCGGAGCACAGTTCAGGATCATATTGTCAAGGCCAATAAAGCAATACGTGAATACCTGCAGAATTATGGAAATTTTTCTTTTGCTATACTCTACTCCCTTTTGTTAAAAATCCACGATTTTTAATTTTTTTTTGTTTTTCAACCCACCATTTTAATCTTAGCATCGTATTAATATAAAAATGGTAAAAAATGGATTATTGGCAATCTTTATTAAAGCGTTTTCTTCGGAATGAATGTACGGAGCGGGAAAATAAAATAGTTTTTCACGCACTTCGTACCGGCTGGATAGATGAGGATTTTAAAAAAACTATCGAGTCGGTTATGAACAATCCGGATACCGGGGAATATACAGCTAAGGAATGTCCTGTTCCAAATGCAATCCTGGATGATCTCCGGAAGAAAATCAGAAGCGGAAGCATGAAAAAACGTCCGGAAATCCATCGGCGTCGTATTCCGGAATGGATGAAAATAGCGGCGATGTTTATCTTCTTCTCCTTGAGTTGGCTCTTTTTCCATTTCAAAATGATAAAAGGAGAACCGGAGCAGACAACGGCGATGAATACCGTTACTGTTCCTGCGGGGCAAACCGTCAACCTGCTGTTATCCGACGGAACCACTATCTGGCTCAATTCCGGCACAGTGATGCGTTATCCCGATTCATTCAAAGACAAACAGCGTGAAGTATATCTGGAAGGGGAAGCTTTTTTCGATGTCACACACGATCAACAAAAACCGTTTGTTGTACACACCGACGGGTATGACGTCCGGGTGTTTGGTACGCAATTCGATGTTGAAGCGTATTCTCGCGATGATTTTGCAACATCCCTGTTGTCGGGTTCCGTCAAACTGAGTTCCGTAAACGATACGACACAAGTTTTGGTATTGCAGCCCAACACCATGGCGTATTTACTTGATGGAAATCTGGTTTCCGGCGATATCGCCGATTATAATCACTTCCGCTGGCGTGAAGGACTGATCAGTATCAAAGATATGTCGTTCAACAATTTGATGAAGAAGTTTGAAAAATGTTACGGAATACAGATAATTGTCAGGAATAAACACGTAGAAAACTATGTGTACACCGGAAAATTCCGCTATTCCGACGGGATCGATTATGCACTTCGGGTGTTGCAACGCGATGTCCGGTTTACTTTTTCCCGTGATGACGAAAAACACATTATTATTATTCGATAAGTTATAAACAGTTAGATAAATCTAAATACTAATTTTAAAAAATTTAAATTGCCTATGAAATATCATTGTAAATAAAAAAAATGCCGGCTCGACATTCCACTATCTCGCCGGCCTTAAATCAACACATTTATCAGTAAATTGTATTCATTTAAAAAACGAAACAAAGTTATGAATTATTTTCATCACGCGCGATATTATTATACAAATAATTCGCAAATCAAGCAAATTCTAAATATTATGAGAATTTCATTATTTTTATTATTTTTCAGTACTGCTTTCCTTTTTGCCGACAATTCGTATTCACAAAAAGCGCAGGTAACGATCAATCAAAATAAAGCCCGCCTGGAATCTATACTGGAAGCAATAGAAAGCCAGACCGATTATCTTTTCCTGTACAATGGAAATCAGGTCGATGTAAATGAGACTGTAACGGTCAAGGTGAAAAACATGCCTGTCAACAAATTATTAGACAATTTATTTGCTGATTCGCCTGTAAACTATGTAATGGAAGGAACCCATATTGTTTTAACTACTGGAGACAAAAGTCAGGAAAACACGGGATTAACTCAATCAGGCGCCGTCAGAGGTACGATTTTAGATGCTGCCGGAGACCCGCTACCGGGCGTGAATATCTCTATTAAAGGAACAAAAATCGGAACGGTAAGTAATGAAATCGGAAAATATTCCATCAATGTGCCGGATAAAAAAACAGTGCTGGTGTTCTCCTATTTAGGATTTACCACACAGGAAATTACGGTGGGCGAACAGACAACGGTTGACGTCACGCTAAACGAGGATACACAAGATATAAATGAAGTAATTGTAATCGGATACGGCACGCAAAAGAAATCCAATCTGACAGGCGCTGTTTCCTCCGTAAAAATGGAAGAAATTTCAAAAATGGGCGCAACCGGTATTTCGAGCGCATTGCAAGGAAGAGCTGCCGGCGTTCAGGTAATCAATTCGAGCGGCGACCCACGTGAAGACGGTACGATTATTATCAGAGGAGTCGGAAATATCCGGGGAATGGGGCCTTTGTATGTAATAGACGGAGTCCCTTCTATCGGAGAAACCGGATTTAACATGAACCTGAAAGATATCGCGGACGTACAGATTCTGCGCGATGCCTCTTCTTCCGCCATTTATGGATCAAGAGCGGCAGGCGGAGTTATTCTGATCACGACTAAAAGAGGCGCACAAAAAGATAAAACGAGAGTAAATTTTTCTGCCAATGCAGGAGTTCGCAATGCGACTTTCCTTCCTGAATTGTTAGGCGTTTCCGATTACAAAAAAGCTTGGGGGGAAATTAACCCTGTAGCAAGTACATGGTCGGAAGACGTCAATACCGATTGGGTGGATTATATCTACAAATCCGGGTTTGAACAGGATTATAACGTGTCGATTCAAGGTGGAGGAGAGAAAAATAATTATTATGTTTCCGCCGGTTACAAGGATGTGGATGGAGTCATTATTAATAGTTTTACGAAAAGATACAGTATCCGGTTCAACGGCGATTACCAGATCGGTAAAATGGTCAAAGTCGGGCATAGCGTGAATCTGTACGCTTATTCGGAAAATCCTCCGGGTCTTACTTCGACCTCCCTTTTCCGCTCAACGCCGATGATGCAACCTTATGATGAAAATGGGGAGTATGGCAAAACGCCTTCTACCGGTAATTATCAGGGAGGCAACTGGGCTACCGATATTTATGCGGTGGACAGGAGATACAATAAATACAGCGCTGAAGGCAACATTTACGTAGATATCGAACCCGTCAAGGATTTGCATATCAAGGCCACCGGCGGCGGTTATTATTCCACCAGCATGCGCAGAACGTTTGAACCCAAGTGGTTTATATCCGGACAAATCAACAATCAAGCGGATCATTTGGATAAATACAGCATTCTGAGGGTTCAGAATATGGGAAATATTGTAGCCTCCTATCAGAAGAGATTCGGGGCGCATGAAATAAAAGCGCTGGCCGGTATAGAAGGACGGAGTACTTATGTGGACGAATTGGAAGGACATATAAGCGCTATTCTTTCGTCAACTACGGTAGGCGCTGTTCCGGATGGATTCCCCGTATCTTGGGCGGAATCATCGGGAATAAGTAACGTGCCCAACGGTGTAGGCCGCAACACGGCTATAGGTTATTCTATTACCCGAATGATGAGTTATTTCGGAAGAATCAATTATGCTTATGCCGACAAATACTTGTTTGAATTTAATCTTCGCGATGACGTCAGCGACCGGTTTGCACCCAAATACCGGCATGGATTATTCCCTTCGGCGGCAGTAGGTTGGAGGATTACCGAAGAGCATTTTCTGAAAGATAATGTTGAGGCTCTTTCCAATCTGAAATTGCGGCTTAGCTACGGTAGCTTGGGTAACGACGGCGTTGGCAGTTATGCGTATCTTTCATCGCTTTCCAATTATGAAATGATGCAGTTCAATGAATTACCGGGAACAGGCGCAGTAAACGGCTGGGGTATCAGTAAAGTCGCCAATGAGGCTATCCATTGGGAAACGGTAACTACCTCCAATGTGGGTTTAGATATTGGACTGTTCAAAAATAAATTGAATATAGGACTTGATTATTACATCCGCAGTACGAAGGATATGTTATATACCCGGCATTTCGCTTTTAGCACCGGTATGGCGTCGGGTCACAGGTCGGGAGACACTTATCCTGCGGATATGAATCTGGGAGAAATGCGGAATCAAGGTTTGGAAATCGTTGCGGATTATTCGAACAAAATAGGGAATGTACGGGTTAATGCCGGTTTCAATGTTGCGTTCAATAGAAACAAAATCTTGAATTTCGGCGGAGAAACCTTACCGGTTGATGAAGGATCACCCGGAGGATATTGGTCGGGAAGACTTTGCCGTACGGAATTGGGCAGGCCTATTTCGCAGTTTTATGGATTGAAAACCAACGGATTAATACCAGATCAAGCAACCATTGATCACTTGAACGAATTAGCAAGAAGTAAAGGAAATCAATATTGGTTTGCAAAAGATACCGGTCCCGGTGATATATGGTATTTAGATACCAACGACGATGGCACCGTCAATGACGATGACAGGGTATTCATCGGAAACCCTTTGCCTAAAATGACTTACGGATTCAATATTGGAGCGGAATACCGGAATTTTGATATAGGTCTTTTCTTTAGCGGGATATACGGGAATGATGTATATAATGGGATCAACGGATATTATAACAGCGTTTATAATGACTATAATACTTCTTCCGCTGTTTTCAACAGTTCATTCATGTATGGCAACGGATTGACCGGACAACCGAGATGGGGATACCGCGATGGCAATGCTTTTATCTATGACCCCAACTCAAATTACAAGAGAATCTCTGATTTTCATGTGGAAAACGGTTCCTTTTTACGGTTACAAAATCTCCAAATCGGATATAAGGTTCCAACCGGAATACTTCAACGGATTAACTTATCCAATATAAGGATATATTACAGTAGTCAGAATCTTTTTGTGTTATCGAAAGTAAAAAATACTGATCCTGAAGTTGGTTTTGCAGGGAATAACAGTAGTCCTTTAAACCAAGGGATTATTGCCGGAGAACTTTATCCGAAAACAAGATTACATTCATTCGGTATTGAAATAAGTTTTTAATTTTCAAAAAATAAGACGAGTATGAAAACAATAATAAAATATATACTTCTTTTGACAACAACTGTGTTGTTTTGGAATTGTGAAGGTTTTATCGATGAATCGACATCTTACAATACGCTGAATCCCGATAACTATCCGGACAATATGGCGCAACTGGATTATTTTCTCAATGCGCCTTATGCCAATACGCATTGTTGGGAAGGTTTGGGCTTTATGGCGATGGGACGGTTCGGTTATAATATCGACCGCACCGGCGACTTGGAATGGCTGGGAACGGCCGATTGGAATGACCTGTCCACCTTTCAGATCAAAGCGAACAACGCATATTCCGAAAGCGCTTGGATAGGAAACTACCGGGGTGTGCAGCAATCCAGAACTTTTATTGATAACATTGTACCCAATTACAAGAAACGAAAAGGCGCTACGCTGACTCCTGCCGATACTTTAGCTATCCGGTTCAAACTGGGAGAAGCTTATTATCTGCGCGCTTGGTTTTATTACCACCTGATTAATATCTATGCACAAGAGGTTGTTGTTCCCGGAAATGAAGAAAACAATGTACCGGGCGTCATCCTGTTTACCTCCGACATCACGATTGGCGACAGGGAACAAGAAACGAGACCCCGGAATACGGTGAAAGAATGTTGGGATTATGTCATCAACGATTTGAGGGCTTCGCTGGCTCAGCTGACCGATCCGGTTTCCGGAGCAAAAAAAACATGGACAGGTGCAGATAAAGGGCGAATTGACTATTTCGCCGCCGAAGCCTTGTTGGGTAAAGCGTTGATGTATGAAGAACGGTGGGCGGAAGCGCGCGATTTGTTCTTAGATATAGTCAATAATTCCGGTAAAACCTTGATGCCTTTCGCCGATTATTACAATATGTGGAATGGAAATCCTGCGTATGCCGCTACCGAAACGAACAATACGGAAGCATTGCACCAGATCACTTTTGTACGCTCTTCTGTGAATGCGTTTGACCAACCACCTTCGGTTTCATCAGCGGTTGCGCTCATATTTTCGGTTTGTTATGACAACGGAACCGACTATGGCGGATATCCCGGTTATGACAATATGTTTGTACACGACCGGAATTTAGGCCGGTTTGGTTTCCCGCAGACTTATTATCCGGTAATCAATAACCTGGGATCAGTCACTACCAACGCTTCAGGAACACATCCCGCCCGGACAATTGCCCGCAGTTATATTGACAGCTGTTTACACATGAAACGATTGAAAAGGTACGATATCGATCCTGACCCTCGCCTTTGGGTATGCTCTTACCAACCTTGGGTAGATTCGATTACCAATTCAGGTCTGACCCCCAGATTAAGGACGATATTGCCGTATGGCAATCCTACCGGCACCGAGTCCGAATATCAGCATAATGCTCCTCTGCCGGACGACATAAAAAAACATGCTTGGAGTTTGCGGAAATTCAATCTGTATGATGCGGTTGCAAGCCAGAACCCAAGAATGCACGGAGCCGATTACTATTTCACCCGCTTGCCGGAAGTATATCTCTCTTTAGCAGAATGTTACTGGAAAATAAGTGGAAACGCTACGGATGCCAATGCCATTGAATACATCAACAAAGTGCACAGAAGAGCATGGGATGATAATCCTTCTGTGGGTTACAACGCTGTTGTATCCAATACGCCGATCACGAAGGCCAATCCTCATCCGAATACCGCCAATCCTTCTTTCACGGATCAATTGGCATTAAACGCTTTGTATTATGAACAATGGGCGGAAATATTCGGAGAAGTAAAATGGTGGTACAATGTCAGACGATGGAAACTGGGTCCTAACGAGGTAAATGTTTACCAGAGAACCCGTGCCGGATCAATCGTCTGGGCGGCGGATGATCATCAGTATGCCATGCCTATTCCTCAAAGGGAACGGGATCGCAACAGTAAGTGTTCCCAAAATTTAGGTTATTAGTCTTTTAAGACCACCTCATGTTAAAGCCTCTTTCTTTCATTGCAGGTTTTTTGCTACGCATATAACCTGCAATGCTAAGAAACCTATCCGGTCGTTGCGGGTTTTCGATTCGCCTGCAATGTTAACCTCTCTTGCAAATTTCATTTAAAATTAAATTGAAAATTTATGAATTATTTTTACATCTTATTGAAAAACAGGCTGAAAACAAGTTTTGCGTTGATGGCGGGCTTACTGATGAGTATCTCTATACAAGGGCAACTTACGCCATACACTCCTGAAGAAGTTGTCTTTAAAATAGAAGGGGATGAGTATTTCATCGAGTATATACTGTTAGACGAAGGTACAACAGCTTCCTCCAGATTTTTTGTGATGAACAGGAATCATTTCAACCGGAACAGGGCGTTCAGCGCTTCAACAAATTCACAGAAGTTCGATCCTGCGGCTCCTGATAATATCGGGTATTTCCTTAATTCTGAAGAATTCAGGACCGTCGGTAACGGACCTCAACCCACCGGCAAACTGGCCTTTTCAAAAATTGTGACGCCCTATATTGATTTTGATCATGTGTGGCATATCGAAGCAGGTCATCCCATGGGGCAGGCAACGGAATATGATGTAAGCTGTGGCATCGCCTTTTTATCCAAAACGGAATGGCTGCAATACAGCAACATTATCGGCTATCAGGACAATATGGAGAATTTCGGATGGTATTTAAGATCCCCCGATCCGAACAATGCTCCGGACGGTAATTTCCAAGTGCTGGCTGTCAATGTGGAGGATGGCTCAATTCAAGGACGCTCAAGGGGCGGCTTGAGCTATTATCTTCGTCCGGCCTATTACCTGAACGAAAATTTTTTCAAGGAAGTGCGGCTCAATTTGGCGACTGTAGGCGAAAGTGTGAAGGCCGCTATCAGAAGGAATTATACTGTTTCCGAATTGAGTGGGATATATGCTGCTTCCGAATTGGCGTTGCTGGGCTATAAAGCAGAAGATTTGCCGGATTTTGCGCAGATAAACTACCGTGCGAAGGATGGCGAAAATGTGATGAAAGCGGCTGAATCCGGCGTGGATATTACTTTGTCCAATCTGAATGGCGACAATGCGAAAACCTATGACATCACATGCACCGTTTCCGAATTTTTAACATGGCCGGAAGCGGGAAAAACGACTCTTTACAAGCCGGGTGATACTTACACACGCACCGTTACGGTAGCCGCGAAACAAAGTGTTCCGGTCTCAATAGATTTTAATCCGCACAAGGGTTATGTCAAGGTAGAGGTCACTGTAAAGAATGGCGACGAAATTATAGAACATGGAATACGGGAGCTTTGCCTGATTGATTATTATCAACGGCAATTTTTGGATGAATATTCAACCTTTGGCTTTAATGCGAAACCCGTTGGTGAAGAACTGGATTATCTGAAAAGAATAGGAATTCTCAATCGCAGAGCCGAATACAGCTGGAGCGGCGTGGAACAGCAAAAGGGTGTTTTTTCCTTTACAAGATCCGATGCAGAAGTCGAATCGGTAAAGAACAACGGAATCAATACTTTGCTTCTTTTGGATTATTCCAATGAACTCTGGATACCAACCCCTAATTCGCCAAACATTGCGTCAAACAGAAAATCCGGCTTTATGGGAGCGTACAACAAGGAAGGAGTGGATGCCTTTGCCAGATATGCAAAAGAAATGGCAGCGCATTATCCCCATATCAAACGCTTTGAAATATACAATGAACCGGCTTTCAGCTATTGGCAACCTGCCAATGATTACAAAGCGCTGGATTATTCGGCTTTAGCGAAGGCGACAGCCATAGAAATCCGGAGCGTTAGCCCCGATGTGGAGATTGTCGGCGGAAGCTTTGCCTTTGGCGGAAGTCCTACGGCCTACCGTTTTATGGATGATTTCTTTAATGACGGCGCCCTCAAATACCTTGACGGCGTTGCCTATCATCCTTACTACGGCAATGATCCCTATATCACTGTTGATGCGGGCGATGTGACTTCAATCGTGAATCCGTCTTACAGTTCGTGGTTGGGAGGACTCAATTTTATCGGTGGAAAAGTTGACAAATTAGTCAATGACAACGGCGGTTTTAAGGAAGTCTATAATACGGAAGTCGGATATCCCACCGTACCTAACGAAGCGGTGCCTTTATCCGAGATTATGCATGCACAAGCGAAAAGTACGGTCAAGCAATTCATCTATGAATTAGCCAACGGTCGTAAACTTACCACGATCTACTGTTTCAGAAATCCCGGAACGGATCCGGCCTATTCGGAAGATCAGTTTGGTATCATCACCGTTGATTATCAGGGAAAACCCGCTTATGCAGCGGTATCCCAACTTACCAACGTGTTGAATGGATGCGCTTTTCAGGGTAAAGTGGATTTGGGAGATCCCAAAATCATCGCTTATCTCTTTGCCAAAAACGGCGAACCGGTTATTGTGGCTTGGACGATGCAGGATTACACCACTGACCCCGAATATTTTGTAAACCTTAATTTGCCCAATCGCCGGACTGAAGATATGTACGGGAATCTTTTGCCAAGTAATAATACCATTTCATTGGACAACATACCGAAGTATATTTATGGCGTTTCCAATGATTTTTATGCGAATAGCGTTTCCTGTAACGCTCCCGCGCATTATGAAAAATTGCTTCAGAAAATAACGGATGCAAATATCGTTAGCGCTGTGACCGGGTTGTCAAATGCAGCCAAAGCATTGACAGCACTCTCCGGTTCTGCCGCCGCCCTGACACAACTCAATGCAAATTATCAGGCAGGTGCGGATATCGTGAATCTTTGGAAAAACGGATCGTTAACAGTCAGTGACGAAACTTTCATGAATATGCTCTTTGAAGTGCATTGCGCCGGTAAAAACTGGGCTTCGCTGTATGCTGCCGCCGTGCAAAACGAAGGAGGGTCTGTCGCCTTTGACAAAACAAAGGTGAATGCTGCCGTCAGTAAGATACAAGGCAAACTCAATCCGGCTTATTATACCACCATGACAATCAGCGAAGAATTGTTGCGTCAGGCGAAACAACACAGCGCCAAGGCAGAGTTTGTGTCTGCACCCGGTTATTACCCGGGGAATCCGGGCAAGACCGCCGTTGTAGCTTACGAACAGATTTTGTCTGAAAAATTAGCGGAATGGACATCTCTTGTCGCTGATTTTGAAACAGTCAACGATTTTGCTGCCGTTTTGATGTATGTCAATTTTGATGGACGGCCTGCGGAAAATAAGATGGATATTGCGCCGGGAGGTGAAAAACCGGCTACGGTTCAGATTGATAACACGAGAAGGACCTCTGCAATCTCCAATGTCACAGTCGTTGTATTGAACGACAATGGAGCGGAAATATCCGAAAGTGCGGCATTTTCCGTTCCGGCGGGAGCAACCGCCGATGTTTCGGTAGCCGTCAAAGTTCCTCTTACCCTGACCGGTGGAAAGCATGTATATAAGCTTGTTCTGAAACAAAACGGCCACATCATTTCCTCACGGGGATTGGGCGTAAATGTTTCGGGAACTGTTATTATTGATCCGGGCGGGCAACTTGTGGAAAATACGCCTCCGGCAAATACCTTCAAGATAGTGGGCGACAGTGATTATATAGAATATATCCTGTTGAATGACAATGGAACCGCTCCCTCCAAATTTTTCATCTTGAATAAAAACCATTTTCAGAGAAACAGACCGTTTGGTTCAACACAACGATTTACAACAGCAGATGGTATCGGGCTTTTCCTGAATTCTGAAGAATTTTGGACGGAAGGTAACGGCGCCAGCGCTAAACGAATCTTTTCACCAATTGTGACGCCCTATATTGACAAGAACCATGTATGGAGTACAGAGGCCGGTTATGCGGGCAGTGTGCCGACGGCTTACAATACCACTTGCGGTATCACCTTTTTATCTCAAACGGAATGGCAGGAATACAGTAACAGGATCGGTTATAAAGATGATATGGCGGATAACGGATGGTATCTAAGGTCGCCTTACACAAGCAGTCCGGGACAGATACTGACAGTCCTTGTTGCGAACGGCACCATTGATCCGCGAACAACCGGCGGTCAGAGCTATTATCTTCGTCCGGCTTTCTATCTGAACGACAATTTCTTCAAGGAAGTGAAATTAGATATTGCAAGCGCAGGAAGCAATGTGCGCGCCGCCATCAGGAAAAATTATCCCCTTTCCGAGATAAGAGGCGGGATATATTCCGATGAAGAACTGACACAGTTGGGTTACGACCTGACAGGTCTTGATAAAATGGCTACTCAACCGGATATTGGTATCTACCCGAATCCGGTATCCGCCAACAACGCTATCTCTCTGGATATGAACAAATATCCGGATGTCTCTTTGATTGAAGTGTACGATGTTCCGGGTGTTCTTATTCAACGGACGCCTGTAACCGGCAGCGCCATTACGCTGAACGCACCGGCAACTCCGGGAATATACCTGTACCTCTTTCATACAAAGGACAAATCAATAAAAATACAAAGAGTAATTGTAAAATAAATTATTATCCAATTAAATTAAAAAAAATTATGAAGAATTTTTGTAAATGTTTAAACAGCAGATTAGAAAAAGTTCTGATCGCAATGGCAGGCATGTTGCTGAGTATTTCCGCCTATGGGCAACTCACACCGTACACTCCTGAAGAAGTTATCTTTCAAATAGAGGAAGATGAAGGGTTTATTCAATATATCCTATTGGATGAAAGCGCTACTTCGGATGATGCTAAGTTTTTTGTCCTAAACAGAAATCATTTCAACAGAAACAGAGCGTTCAACACAGATCCGGGACAGAAATTCAATCCCGAACTTCAATCTTGTATTGCATTCTTTCTGAATTCTGAAGAATTCTGGACAACAGGTAACGGTCCTAACGCCACCGGCAAATTGGCCTTTTCCCCGATTGTTCTGCCCTATATTGATAAGAATCACGAGTGGGAAACCGAAGCAGGCAGTCCAACCGGCAATGCACCGGATCCATACACTGTCACTTGCGGCATCGCTTTTTTGTCCCAGACAGAATGGTTACAATACAGTAGTCTCATCGGTTATGCAGACAATATGGTAGATTTCGGTTGGTATTTAAGGTCGGGAAATCCGAACGATGCGACACAGGTACTGGCAGTCAATGTGGCGGACGGCGTCGTTCAAGGGCGTTCGAGAGGGGGGCAAAGCTATTATCTTCGTCCGGCTTTTTACCTGAACAAAAATTTCTTCAAGGAAGTACGGCTCTCATTCGTAGGAGATAATGTACTTGCCGCTCTCAAGAGAAATTATACCGCTGCCGACCTGAAAGGAATATATTCCAATGAAGAATTGACAAATTGGGGTTTTGATCTGTCCTCCATTAATGGTATAGTGAAACAAGCGGATGTCAACATCTACCCGAATCCGGTATCTGTCAAAAGCGATATTCAACTGAAAGTGAACGAAACCACGGATGGCGCTTATCTTGAAGTGTACGATATCGTCGGCCGGTTAATCCAACGGGCTGACATCACCGACCATACGACAAAGTTGGCTGCTCCGTCAACACCGGGTGCGTATGTGTATCACATACATGTAAAAGGCAAACCGGTATTCACACAAAAAATTATTGTAAAATAAAAAAATCATAAAATACGGTCTAATGAAGAAGAGAAAAATCATAAAATGGATTGTTTTCAGTATTTTTTTCATGGAATTTTCCGTTTCGGCCAAAGAGAAAGAATGGGTCGATTATGTCAATCCGTTGATCGGTACTACCTTGGAACCTAACGGACGACCTAACGGAGGTACCATGCCGGCTGTAGGAAGTCCTTTTGCGATGACCAATTTTCTTCCCCAGACCCGCGAAAATCAAACGGGAGCTATGCCTTATGCATACGAAGACACCACGATTATCGGCTTTATGGCTTCTCATCAACCCAATCCGTGGCAGGGCGATTATGGCTATATGTCGGTCATGCCGCAGACAGGAAAGTTGAGACCCTTGCCCGAAGATCGTAAATTAGCCTTTTCACATACCCGTGAAAAGGCTACTCCCTACCTTTATTCGGTGGAGATGGATGCGGAAAATCACCGGAAGATCAAAGGGGAAATCACAGCAACCAGCCGATGCGCTCTGATGCGGTTTACCTATCCCAAAAGTGAAACGGCGCATCTGATCATACAGGGCATCAACCTGAATCCCGCCATTACCAACCGGCGCAACGACTATCGTTCGCGGCTTGAGCAATTGCGAGGATGGATCAAAATTGACCCCGAACGAAGGGAAATCTCAGGATACAACCCTGACCGATTTTCTTCTCATCTGGGACCTGAACTGAAAAATTTCAAGGGATATTTTGTGATTCAATTAGACAGACCGTTTGAAGCATACGGCACCTGGGATCATAGCGACATTTCAGCCGGAAGCACAGAAAGAACCGGCACTCGCGCAGGCGCTTACATTACTTTCCCGACAAAATCGGGAGAGTGTATGCTGGTAAAAATAGCAACCTCCTTTATCAGTGTAGAACAGGCGCGTGAAAATATGGAAAAGGAAATCCCTTCGTGGGATTTCCAATCCGTAGCGAACGCCACCAAACAGCAATGGAACGAAAAACTCGCCAAATTGACCATAGACAAAACAACGGATGACCACAAAACCGTTTTTTACACCGCTTTGTATCATTGCTACCAGTTCCCGCGGGAATTTTCGGAATATGGCCGCTATTACAGCGCTTTCGACGATACGATCCACAATGGCGTTTCGTACAACGATTTTTCGCTATGGGATACTTTCAGAGCCTTCCATCCGTTGATGACCTTTCTCGAACCGGAACTGACCGGTAACTGGATTACTTCGTTGCTGCAAATGTATCGTGAGGGCGGATGGATGCCTAAATGGCCCAATCCTGCCTATACGAATATGATGATCGGGACGCATGCCGACGCTGTCATTGCGGACGCCTACATGAAAGGCCTGCGTAATTATGACGTGAACCTCGCCTACGAAGCGATGCGCAAGAATGCCATGACGCCTCCGGATTGCGACACACAAGATCGTCATACTCCCATCCAAAATTGGACTTCCTACGAAGCCCGGGCGGGTTTGTCCTTTTATCATAGTTTGGGATATGTCCCGCTGGATCATTCCGAAGAGGGTGTTTCCTGCACACTGGAGTATGCATACGATGACTGGTGTGTGGCGCAATTGGCAAAATCGTTGGGAAAAACAGAAGATGAGCATCACTTGAGACTGTGGGCGGACAATTACAAGTATCTCTTTCACAAAGAAAGCGGATTCATGCTGCCGCGCACTTACGACGGCGAATGGATCATGTTGAACGACGAGGATCGGACCGGATTTACCGAAGGCGACAAATGGACGTATCTGTTTTGCGTATTGCAGGACATTCCGGGATTGATAGAACTGATGGGTGGAAAACAGGCTTTTGAAGATAAGTTAGACCGAAATTTCAATGAAAATCACTACCGTCACGACAATGAACCCGGTCATCATTATATTTATCTGTACGATTATTGCAACCAGCCCCGTAAGGCGCAGGAACTGATACGAAAATATACAAGGAATAACTATCGGAACGCACCCGACGGATTAGAGGGCAATGATGACTGCGGACAAATGTCTGCCTGGTATCTGTTCAGTTGCATGGGATTCTATCCCGTCACCCCCGGCAGCAATGAATTTGCTGTCGGAGCGCCGCAATTTCCAGTGATAAGGATGAAACTGCAACATCAAGGCACAGAGAAAATTCTGACCATTAAGGCCAATCATTTTTCGGAAGAGAACAAATATGTACAATCCGTGACGATTGACGGTAAACCATCCGGCAAATGGTTTTTTTCCTACGATGAAATCATGAATGCCAAAGAAATTGTGTTTGAAATGACACGGTAAATAACAATAAAACAAATGATGTACGTATGAAACGCTTCTTTCTTTTTTTATTTTTGTTCTCTATGTTAGGGAGCAATCTGTCGGCGCAAGAAACGGTAGAGATCTTCCCCAATGTGTTGTCGCAGAAAAAACTCAAATTATCCGCCACTTTTAATAGTGTGGGACTTCGGCAAGACCCTTCCGGAATATTGCAAACCATCGAAAAAGCAATTGACAGGTATGGTATTGATATTGTCAATATACACGGTTTTTCAAGTGATGATTGGGTAAGCTACAGGGAATACGACAAGGTGAAAAAGACACCCGACGCGGAACATATCAGACAATACCGGAAATATTACCAACGGCTTAAGAATAAAGGCGTTTATTTAGTTATCGGTGGCGGTGAACCGGCAGCTCCCGCAAATCTTTTTGAACAATATCCGGAAATGAAGGAGTTAAACAATCGGAAATTCTGGCAATTCATCGAGAATAAAACGAAAGAACTGTATGATGTAATACCGGAAATGGACTGTTTTGAGTTTTATTTGTGGGAAACACCCATGGTGGACGATGCCAATATGTTTGAGGATCTGGTCTTTGATAATGCTACCCATACGCCTGCCCCTTATTATTCTCCTTCGGATTATTTCAAATATTTGTTCGATGCCCATTCGCGGGCAGCCCAAAGCCGGAACAAGGATTTCATGTTGCTTACATTCAGCCATTTCCCCTATCAGGAACAGATCATGATAGACGCATTGAAGGACAGAGACCGGAATTATCCGTTTCTGTTGGATCACAAGTGCCAGCCGGGGGATTGGGTGCCTTCCAAACCCGCCAACAATATCATGCAAACCATTGCGGATATGCCCGCGCAACTCCAGTTCGACGGTACCGGCGAATATTGGGGGCAGGCCTTAGTCCCCTACTGCTATCCGGAAGAAATACAAGCTCGTTTGCAACATGCCTTATGGCGCAATTCCAGTATTCAGACTTTAAATATGCGGGTTAACTGGGAATATGGCGCGTTATTCGGAAAACCAAACGAAATCAACTTCTACGCCCTTTCCCGGCTTGCCGACGATCCGTTTACCCCAATCGAACAAATATGGAAAGACTGGGCGACTGAACGCTTTGGCGAAAAACCGGCCGATAAGGTCATTTCCGCCTTGAAACGGACGGATGATATCGGACGGAAAATCTTTTACATCGAAGGTATGTGGGTGTTCAATCACAGTTCTTTCGCCAATCTCCCGTATGTAGAATCGCATGTTTTGAATTACGCTAAATGCAATGCCCGACTGAAACCCGAAGACTTCATGGGAAATTACCGGATGAACGAACTGCTGAACTATCCCCGAGAATATCTCATTCAGGAGCTTATTGCCGAAAGAGATGAGGCTTTGCGACTGAACGCCCTGTCTTTACAAGATATTGAAGATGCCCGTAAGACGCTCCAACCGGAAGATTACCGGATGCTGAAAGAGCAATTGACCCGTCAACGCGATTTGGCAAGAGCATCCAAACTGCATCTGGAAGCCTTTTTCCGTTACCGGATTGAAAAACTGAACGCTCCCGAAAAAGGAGCGGAAAACCGGAAAAATTTGGAAATCTGTTTGTCGCAGATCGAAAAATTGGCCGTAGAAGTGGACCAGGTATATAAAGGTAATTTTCCACTCCTGACGGCTTCCCTCTTGCAGGAATACACAGGACAAATCAGAGAGGCGATAAAAAAATGTATATAACTAATTAAATAAACAATTTTATGAAAACAAAAAAACAAACTTCGTTCTATCTATTTTTTGTAGCAGCGCTTGTTGCATCACTGTGTATTTCCTGTAGCAAGAAACAGGAAGCCTGTCTGGAAAATTTCCCGGTAGAAGCGGATCCGGTACTCGTTGGCAATAAACTCACTGAACGTTTTTTGGGACAATGGCATTCGATGTATGGAAGTCCCCTTCGGGTAAATGAAACCCGGAACCAGATTTCCTATCCGGATGTATGTGCCTGGTTAGGTGGATTATGGTTTGCCGAAACAACCAAAAATCAGGAATTAATCGACCGCTTGGAAAAGAGGTTTGACCCGCTTTTTACAACGGAGGCTTATTTGCAACCCAAGCCCAATCATGTAGATAACAATGTTTTTGGCGCATTACCGCTTGAATTGTATTTGGTCACGAAACAAGACAAATACAAAACCATGGGGATGATGTATGCAAATACGCAATGGGATTTACCCGAAAACGAAGACCTTACGCCCGAAGGAAAAGAATGGGCGGATAAAGGTTACTCGTGGCAAACCCGGATATGGGTCGATGATATGTTCATGATTACCACGGTTCAATCGCAGGCTTATCGGGTGACAGGCGACGTCAACTACATCAATCGGGCTGCCCGCGAAATGGTCATGTATCTTGACTCCATTCAACGGCCCAACGGACTGTTTTATCACACGCCTTCCGTACCGTTCTTCTGGGGACGCGGCAATGGATGGATGGCCGCCGGTATGGCTGAACTGTTAAGTATTCTTCCGGATAATAATCTTGACCGGCCTGCCATCATGCAAGCCTACATCAAAATGATGACGACCTTGAAAGAATACCAGAAAGAAGACGGCATGTGGAGGCAATTGGTTGATGATGAGGAATTATGGGAAGAATCTTCCGGATCGGCCATGTTTACTTACGCCTTGATTACAGGCGTAAAAAACAAATGGTTGGACGGGAATGCTTTCGGTCCCACAGCACGCAAAGGATGGCTGGCTTTATGCGCTCAAATTGATGAAATCGGCGACGTAAAATCCGTCTGTGAAGGAACGGGAGCGGAAGATAACCGGCAACATTACATCGACCGGCGCGCTTTAACCGGCGACTTGCATGGACAAGCGCCCATGCTGTGGTGCGCATACGCTTTGGTGAAATAAACGCACTGTCAAATGAAGACATCAACGCAATTCCTTTTCATCTGCTTGTTGACGGCAGTTTGTTCCTGCACAAAACAAGACCGGATCAATGATTTTGAAACAAATACATTGCCTTTACCGGAAGGATTACCGGCAAAAGTCAATCCGTTTATCGGTACCGGCGGCTTTGTCAAGGGGCGACCGGAAGCCGACCGGGTTTCCGACGCCAAAACCGGATATCCTTTTGGCGGCGGATGCTATCCGGGCGCTCAATATCCTTTCGGTATGGTGCAGCTGAGTCCCGATTTGAATACCAACAAATATTCCAGTCTGGGAGGGTATCATTACAGCGACTCTACCGTGATGGGTTTTGTACATCAGCATACTTCCGGCAATGGATTATTCCCGGATTGGATACTGCTTATGCCTACTACGGGAAAAAAACAGCTATCCCCCTCCACCGATACGGAACCGGACAAAGGATACCGTTCCCGGTTCTTACATTCTCAGGAAAAAGCATGGCCGGGATATTACGCTGTCCGGTTAATTGATTATGATATTGTTGCCGAGCTAACGGCAACAGAAAGAACCGGTTTTCACAGATATACCTTTCCGGAAACAAAACAAGCGCATATTATCCTTGATTTATCGCATGGAAACGGACAGTCGCCGGATCATACCGGAATCCGGAAACAGGATGAACAAACCGTTACGGGATTTGTTGCCGCCGGAGAAGCGCCTCATCTGTCTAAAATGTATTTTGCTGTCGAATTTTCCAAACCGTTTGATACGTATGGTTTGGTAGATGACAACAAAGCATACTTTGATTTCCGCACCCAAGCAGGGGAAAAAATATTGGTTAAAGTAGGCCTTTCACCGGTTAATGAAGAAAGAGCGGCCGAAAACATCCGGACAGAAAATCCGGACTGGGATTTCAACCGGATAGTCGCTTCTACTACCGCCGCGTGGACAGCACAATTGGAAAAAATAAAGATCAGCGGCGGAACACCCGAACAGCAAACCGTCTTTTACACCGCCCTGTATCATACCATGCTTGCGCCGTTTCTGAATGAAGATCCGGATCATACCTATACCGATGCAAACGGACAACAACATCGGGACGGGTTTACCAACTATACCTTTTTTTCCCTCTGGGACACCTACCGTTCGCAACATCCGCTGCTTACCATCTTGCATCCCGAACGGGTCAACGACTTAATCAACTCCATATTGCATGTAGCTATACATGATCCGGCACAGCTCTTACCCGGTTATACAATCTTGGGACAAAACAGCCATGGCATGTGCGGACAGCACGTAATGCCCGTTATCCTTGAAGCGGTCGTGAAAGGATTTGACGGATTTGATTACCAAAAAGCGTATGACTTGATGCGGAAAAATTCCATGCGCACCGGCGACGGACTTGATTTATTGCATGATTACGGTTACGTTCCGTCCGATTTATTGGCGCGATCTGCTGCGGAAACGATAGAATTTGCCTACGATGAATGGTGCATCGGACAGATGGCAAAAATAACAGGGAAATATGATGATGTAAAATATTTTGAAAAACAGGGCGTAAGTTATCGTCATCTTTGGGATCCTGTCACCGGTTTTTTCCGTCCGAAACGATCCGACGGACAATGGATGGAACCTTTCGATCCTTTCGCCGTTTCGCACCAGGAAACCGGTTCGGGATTTTGCGAAGCGAACGCATGGCAATATCTTTTTCATATACAACACAATCCTTACGATTTAATCCGGTTGATGGGAGGCAAGGAAAATTTTGAGAAACGGCTTGATGATCTCTTTTCCCAATCCTCCGAACTTACAGGCGTCTATTCCGCCGATGTGACGGGTATGATCGGCCAGTATGCACACGGCAATGAACAATCCCAGCATGTGGCTTATATGTACAATTATGCCGGCGTTCCTTGGAAAACGCAGGAAATGGTACGCCGCATCATGAATGAAAAATATACTGCTGCGCCGGAAGGTATCTGCGGAAATGACGATGCCGGACAAACCTCTTCATGGTACGTATTTTCGGCATTGGGCTTTTATCCGGTCAATCCGGCGGCAGCCGTTTACGTGATAGGCGCTCCGCTGTTTGACGAAGCAAATATCCGTATCGGGAATAAATTGTTTACCGTAAAAGCCATCAACAACAGTGTCCAAAATAAATACATCCAATCTGCCCGGTTGAACGGGAAAGAATATACCCATTCATGGATAAGACACGAAGATATTGCAAAGGGAGGCATTTTGGAATTTGTAATGGGAAATGAACCGAATAAAAGTAAATAAAGTATTATCTTTGTGAAATAAAACAATTTAATTTTGCTCACTAAATAAAGTAAATAAAATGAAGAAATGGGTGATTACAATTCTTAGAATGGCCATCGGTTGGCATTTTCTGTACGAGGGATTATCGAAATTATTTGCTGAAAACTGGACGGCAGCATCTTATCTGAACAATACCGTCGGTTTTCTTTCCGGTTTCTACCATTGGCTTGCTTCCTCTCCGGTCCGGTTGGAAGTAGTCGATTTCATGAATATCTACGGATTGATATTTATTGGCCTGGCTTTGTTTCTGGGGGTGTTTATCAGATGGACGTCTCTCTGCGGAACGTTATTATTAACTTTGTATTATTTCGCATATCCGCCTTTTGGCTTTTCTTTGGCCGGTACGAATGACGGCAATGTGTATATTGTCGATAGATTATTTATAGAAGCCGGCATACTTGTTTTTTTCTTTTTCTATAAAGAAAGAGGGCATAGCATAGATCATCTGGTACAATTATTAAAAACGCGAAAGCAGGTTAAGACAGAGATATTTACGGCGGAAGAGGCAAGTTCGGCGGACCATTCCCGGCGGGAAATGTTGAAAGATATGATAAGCCTTCCCGTTTTGGGATTGGTGGGTTGGAGCGCTTACCGGAATTACAACTTGTATGGCGCAGACGCGATATCCGGTGCAACTATCAAGGTCAATCAGATAGCATTGAGTGAATTGAAAGGCGAACTACCCAAAGGAAAAATAGGAAATATGGAAATGAGCCGTCTGATCATGGGCGGCAATCTCTTAGGCGGTTGGGCGCATGCCCGGGATTTACTCTATGCCGGCGCCCTTTTCAAAGCATATAATAATGAAAAGAAAATATTTGAAACCCTGATGTTGTGTGAACAAGCGGGTATCAATGCCATCAATATCGGTTTTCCAACCATACCTGTTATGGTCAAATATAAAAAATTGACAGGTAGTAAAATCAAAGTGATAACCCAGGTTGGGATCAAAGAAAAGAGTAAGGATATTTACGAAGATGTTTCCGTAGCCATTGACAACGGAATGGATATCATCCAGTTACAAGGGAATTGGTGCGACTGGCTTGTTCGCGATAACCGCTTGGATGTGATAGACAAACTGATGGAACGCATCAGAAGCCAAGGTTATTTGGCAGGTATGGGCGCTCATACGATTGACTCATTTATCATTTGTGAAGAAAATGGAATTATTCCGGACTATTACATGAAAACGATGCACCACGATAATTATTGGTCGGCGCATCCCCGTGAAAACCGAAAACCGTTTGAGGTGGACGGCATCCTCAGTAATGATCATAATATGTTTCACGACAACTGTTTTTGTCCGTTCCCCGATCGGACCGTTGAATTTGTCAATCGCGTGAAAGTCCCGGTAATGGGATTCAAGGTGCTCGCAGCAGGAGCCATTACCCCGCAAGACGGCTTTAATTGGGCATTTGAAAACGGCGCCGACTTTATTTGTGTCGGGATGTTTGATTTTCAAGTGGTGAATGACGTTAATATCTGTATTGAGACGCTTCAAAATCTGAAAACCAGGAAAAGAGAGTGGTATGCATAATTTTAAATACCAATGAAATAATGAAAACGAATAATCTGTTTACCTTCTTATTTATTCTGTCAAGTCTTCCTCTTCATGCAGGGCCAATGAAAGCGCCTGCCGAATGGATCGGTTATGAAGAAACATTTGGCGTGAAAAACAACTTGAGACATTATGATTACGAGGTGAAACCTGTTTATTCCAACACACCGGCTAATGTTCTCTGGCCGGGCGAAAAAATCAGGTTTACTTTCCAGTTAACCAGTAATATTGATCGTCCGATTGATGTAAAAGCGCAAGTACATGTGATCCAATACGGCACAAAAGGACTCGAAAACGATGTGTGGTGGCCGGTAATATATGCCGTCAAAGAAGTGCAAACGATTCCGGTGACGGTGCAAATCGTTCCGAACGGATACATTAACCTGGATATAGCTCCCGATGTGCCGGATGTTTTTGGCGGATATGCCGTCGTATTCGATTTAGGCGAATATGGAAGACAGTTGGCCGTCAGTTTTGTCCGGAGCATGAAGCCCTCGCCCATACAGATGCAGTATCCGAAACAATCATTGGATGATTTGGGGCCTGCTTTTCTCAATAGGGTTGGGGTACAGGCCATCCGCTATGGTATTCCGTATTGCCCGACGAACTCTCAGAAATTTCAGTATGAAATGCGGCGGATAGATGCAGACATGAAAAAGTATAAAGACAGCCATATCACCGTGATGTTGATGTTTGGAGAAGGACAAGAAAATACCCTGATGCCGCTCGGCGCTCCCCGCGCCCATTTGGATGACCGGAACGTTTTCAAGCGTACCAAACAGGATTATTCATGGATGCCGGAACTGGATGCCGATTTTACCGGATATGTCAGGGATATTTGCCTCAAGCACGGTTGGCCTGACGGACCGGTAACAGCCGTTCAGTTGTGGAACGAGCCTTGGGAAGGCGCCTCTATTTCCGGATGGCAGGCTGATATGATCCGTTACAAGGAAATATATACCGCTATGGCCAAGGGGGTTTTGGAAGCCAGAGGACAGGGCGCAGATGTGTTGATGGGCGGGTGTGATTCTTTCAGCAATGCCTGGGATAAATTTTTCAGTGACGGCACAATGGATATGTTGCCTGTCTTCGATTTCCTTTCTATCCACTACCAAGGTATGGATTCACCGGTGCTTTATCCAGAATGGAACAATCGCAAAGACCACAAGGGACGGGTATTGATATGGGATACCGAAAGCTGGGTAGGAAATACCGACGATCGGGTCGGATTGGTCATTGCGGCCAATCGTTCAGCCGGTTATGACCGGTCAATGGGTATCTTTGGCGGTTACATGTACACCGGCGATCCGCATGATGCTATCCGCACGCAAACTATCCATACCGCCAACGGAAAGGAAACCATCCCTGCCGTGTACAGCGCCTGGTCAACGGCAGCGGCAATGGGTGCCGTGCAATCAATGATTGGCGAACGTGATTTCAAAGAACTGCTTTTTAAGAACGGTCTCCCCTGGGTGATGCTCTTCGATGGATACAACGCTGATCCGGATGATGGAACCGTAGTCATTGCCGGCGATTTGGGCGATGCTTTCGGAAAGGAAAATATTCTTTTCCGGAGCGTGGAATTAAAGAATGGAAAAATGACCGTGAAAGCGCATCCCGATTTCCGCCTGTATGATTTCTATGGAAACGTTGTTGCTTCATCCGATGGTTATTACGAAATACCGCTCACCTGTAAGGGATATTTCATGCGGACAAATGGAAAGAAAGGTTCTTTCAATCAACTGATTGCCGCTTTGAAAACAGCCAGAATCGAAGGGTATGCACCTGTGGAAATCATTGCCAAAGACTTTACGGCGCCCATATCCGGGAGACCGGAAGCAAAATTAGTGATTACCAATATATTAAACCGGAAAATATCCGGAAACATTCAGGCAACTATCGGCGGCCTCTCTGTCTCCTGCCCGGCCAAACTGTCCTTAAACCCGCACCAAACCGTAACGGTACCCCTACAAGTGACCGGCGGCGAGGCGGATGCAAGCAATATCTATCCCTTAAATGTCCGTTTTGATGCCGGGAAAGATGGTATTGCAAGCCATACGGAAGACTTGCATGTCAACTTCATCCACAAGAGAACCATTCAGGTGGACGGCAAATTAGACGATTGGACAGGCGCTATTCCACAGACAGTTACCGGTTCCGCTACGGCGAGTATCTCATTGACCGAAGCGGCCTGGTTTCCATTTAAGGAATTTGATAAAAACGCCGAAGGTTTCGCCAACGCTTATCTGGCCTACGACGACCAATATTTCTATTTTGCAGCCAAAGTAGCCGACAAAACACCCACGAAAGGCTCCGTCCGGTTTGAAACCCTCAACGAAGACGATTTTTTCTATCCCGATACCGCTTATCATCAAACAATCAATGCCATGCAGTCTGTTGAGCAGATACAAACGGTTGACAATAACGACCGCGGCGCATTGCAGCATCCGTCAGAATCCCGGCGCATCTCCCATTATCTGGAAAATACGCCTACCGTTCAATCTATCGGCATGGATCTGGATTTACCGGTTGATCGCTATACCCAAACCGCTTTTTATTTTCCCAATATCAACCAACCGGCGCTCCAGATAACGGTGTTCAACCGGGAGACAGGTCAGGAGCTGCTAAGCCAGCTACTTCCCAAAGCATGGAACGGCGCTTATATTGTCTTGAATTTGTCGGGCAATATACAAATACGATGTTCTACCGGAGGATGGCAGCATGTGAACGGATGGCGGAATACGGCCAAATTAGCCGGCGTATTTTTTGACGAGGGGCAACCGAACATCGAAAGAAAAACCTCAGCCCGATTAATAGGTAAGGATTTTGATACACAGGGCGATTGGAAATCGGCGTATGGCGGCGTCGGATATTACATAGTAGGCTTACCGCCGCAACTCCCGCAGAATATTACATGCAAACCGACTGTGAAGGACGACAAAATCGTTTTGAAATGGCCGGAAGGAATCCGTCACTTTTCATACCGCAAAAATCCAAATCTGCCGGATGCATCAATCGGTGATCCGATAGACAATATCCTAATCGCATTCAACGTATTACCGATAGGACAAGATGGTATGGAATCGCATCCCAAAGGCACTATGCCTCGATACACAGGCTACAAATGTACCGATTATGAATACGCCCTGAACACGGTGGTGCCGGAATATGGCGGCGGGTTTGAGATATGGCGTTTGCTGGTACCCGGTATGCCCCGCAAACATTTCTATCCGCGCCAGCCGAAATCGCCTTTCGATGGACCGGTGAAAGAGGGAAAATTGGTTACTGCGCGCGAAGGCAATACGCTCTATACCGAATGTGCCATCCCGTGGACGGAATTGCCTGATGTAAAACAGGCCTTAGACAAAGGCGGGACCATTAAGTTTTCTTATCGCATAAATGACGACGGCGCCAAAGGAGCTTGCTTGGAATTGGCAAACGGCAGAAGCGTTTCCAAAAAGAACAGCAAAGCATTCCATCCTGATTTCAAGGACCACTGGGCAAATGAAGTGGAATTTGGCGCAGAAAAATAATTTTTAATCAAACCATCCGAATCTATACTTTACGCAGTTTAATGTTGTGCATCGTCATTGCGAAGGCGAAGCCTTACAAGACTTCTTAGACGGAATCGAAGTAATGTTTAACAAAGACAAAGAAACCGTTACCCTGCAAGAATTCAATGAACATATTGATAAACGGCTAAAAGAATATGTATAAAGTCATTATCAATAAGCAGGTACTTAACCCACATTGCAATTACCCAGATAGAAGTTTCCCATTATCAGCAAACTCCATTGTATCGGTTACAGTTATCACATCGGAAGTCTCCGGGATGCCATAGTCTTTCAGCGTTGAACGTGCCACACAAATATAATCGTAGCTTTTTCGGTCGGCATTGTCAGGTTGACATCGGTTGCAATGCCTGCATCCATCACTACTATGGCTTTTTTGGCACTGCCGGAAGTTTTTACGCGAAGATTGTTTATCATCCTTTCAAACGTCGCGGCATCGTTCGTATTCCCTGTCTCGCATCCTGCCTTCAAAATAGGTGTTTGCCAGGTCATACAGAATGATTTTATCCTCTATGTCAAACAATTCGTTGGTGCGGCAAGACAGGTGCTGCTCTATTTTCTCTTTCAGGCTGTACAACTTATGAGTGATTTTATATAATCGGTCTTTGGTAACAGATTCCATTGGAAAGCCTGTCAAGTCACAGACACATCATCGGAATCATTACAGAAACCGTTTTTTATCAGATATTCCAAAAACCATCCGAAGCCTGCCAGGCCATTGCCAAAGTCAAGGACGGATTGAATATTTCCTTTTGAATTGTATATTACATCCAACAAATCGTCTGCCTTTTGTTCATATTTATTGTCTCCTGTCTTTCTTGACAGTTCATACATGAAAATACACGTTCCGGCATTTCCGGTCAGTAAGCCGTGATGGAGTGACGATTTGCTGTCTGCGATGTAGTCACCAATTGTTTTTATCAACCTTTCATTCATGGTTTTCAAACATTTTTCTGTTTTGTACTATGCATGTCGCCGTCTTCCATTCCCCAACCGTAAAACTGTTCGTTTTCCAATCCGGATTCTTTATAAGCTTTAACATCGCAGAAAAAAGCGCCTCCGACCGGATTGGGAGGATACATTGTCCGCATTCTTTTACGGTTTTTCAACTTTATAACTGCTTAATTGAATCTACAATCTCATTAATCACAAAATCTTCGATGTAATAACTTCTGGGCTTCTCCATTTTTGTCAACCAATGTCCGTATCCCTCCAAAACAATAAACTTGTAATGCGTATTTCCGCCCTGATTCAGATACGCTTCCATCGCTTTTTTACTGGATGACCATTCGATTCGCTCATCTTTTGTGCCATATACAGCAAGAACAGGACACTTGATGTATGGATAATATAATTCAGGTTGCCATTTTTTCAGGGCAATCTGTTGAGGACTTAGAACTGAAAGTATATTATTCGCCTTACAATAATTCTCAAAATTTCCGTGAAACTGTTTGGTTTTATCATCTTCTCTCTCCCATCTTGACTGAAGGTATAAAACTATCTGATTAGCGATGGTATCTCGATTATTGTAATGGTAAACAATACTATCCAATGGACTAAGTATATCTAATCTGAATTGACGACATCCCTCCATACTTAGCTCATAACTATGAGTCTTTAATGAGGAAATCTTATTTGCAGTCTTGTAGATATCAGGTATAAAGAAATAATTTCGCATAAACAGAGAATCATTTGTATGTCCCTGATATTCAGAATTTTCTTTACCATCAATTGCACATGTCGTCAATTGAACGATAGCATAAATAACCTCAGGATGTTTAGCGGCAGCCATGGCATTTATATTTCCCCCTTCGCTATGACCAATTAAAATGATATTCTTCTTTTTCAATTCTCTTCGTGAATCAATGTAACCCAATACGGATTCAAAATCTTCAAACTTGGTATAAGTGTCCGAAGTCCTGAATTTATAACCGGCAGTAACAATACTATCATTCCTTTCCAAATACTCAATATTTATATAACCGTTTTTCAATAAGGAATCTCTTAGCATAGACTTAATATTAATATCAACTTTTCCCATAGGCCCCGTAGGCATTGAGTCGGGACAAAATTCATCAGTAAGTGTAGAGGTATTCCATATAACAATTTTGTCATTTTTATTTCCGACTTCCGGATAGCTGATCTTTACAACAACGGAATCGCCTTTGACAGGTACGCTTACAAATTCATCTCTTCTTCCGTGATTATTACATGAACAGCCGACTATTATGTTTACAAACAGTAGAAAGAAAATAACTGTTCTACATTTAAATTGTATAAACAAACATAAATTCATTGATTATTTTATTGATGTTTAATGGTTATAATAACTACCATAATATATCCATCCTAAATTAGTTGCAGCTTGTTCAAAAAACATTTCGCTATGGCCCGAACCACCTGTTAAAATATTCCACGCACTGCCCACAGATCCTAAAGCATACGATCCTGAACTTACAGATCCCGATACTAAATAATGACCATATTCATGCATTAAATCGTCAATTCCAAAACCATTATAATCAGATCCAATTCGGATTTCTCCGTTAAAGTAACTTTTTCCAATACTGGCATTTCGCTTCTTAATAATTCTTCAATTGTAAATTTCTTTAAACTTTTCATAATATTTTTGTTTTTTTAATTAATAATTTTGTTTCGTTATACGCCGCAAAGATACACACAAAGGCAAAACGAAAAACAAAACGCACAAAAATTTTTGTGAACGTATGTTTTTTATCGGCGAGTGTCGTATTTTTCTCTATGAATGTATATTACGACTCAGAAGCATGTCTTTTATTATTTTCCTTTTTCTGAAAGGGATGTCATATTCATGCTACCAATGACGTATTTATACAACACGTTGATTTTTAACGATAATGCGTCATCCATTTTTATCTAAAATATTTTATGGGAACTCGAAATGACGGTTTCCATTTTTAGAGAGGGAGGAATCTGAAAAACAGAAAAAGAGAGTGGTATGCATAATTTCATGCAGGGACAATGAACTTTTAGTTTTTGTTTCTACCGATAATCGTTAAACACTAATTGGGAAATTTGTCGTACACCCCATAAATCGGAGTTGGATTTATCCGGTGCGGATATCAATGGAAGCATAAGAGTTCGGATTGATGTCACCGTGACAAGCTGGGAAAGTTTCAACTATATTGCTTTCATGGTCGTTTTACTCAAAAAAATTAATCGAAAGAAAAAAGTCTAAATGACTTCATGATATATTTACCCTCCGTTAATGGGAAATCAGTCCCCCCTCCGAATGAAAAAAATCACTTAATTTTGTAGTGTTAAGTTAATTTTATGTAGCCGTCGTAGTTTAGAAATTAGTACCATGAATAAAAGACTATTATTTTCTATTTCGCTCCTGTTATTTGCCGCTTTGGCAAATGCGCAGGATTATTGTATGAAAGCTCCGGTCGGTTACGGCGAAAACGCTACGGGAGGCGCCGGCGGAAATGTTGTTATGGTAAAAACCCGGACAGAATTGTCGAATGCATTGAGAGCATCAGCACCCGCAGTGATTATTGTTACCGAAAACATTATTTTCGGCGAGAACGAAATGATTAAACTCACAGTCAAAGACAAAACCCTTCTCGGTATGAGCGGCGTCCGGCTGATTTCAACCGCACAAGTTAAGAACGGCGGCATTTTGCAATTAAGCAGCGGCTCGAACAACGTGATTATCCGCAATCTGATTTTTGAAGGTCCCGGCGCTTACGACGTGGACGGCAATGATCTCCTTTCCAATGCCGGATGTACCAACCTTTGGGTCGATCACTGCGAATTTTACGACGGTGTGGATGGTAACTTCGACAATACGAACTCGGCGGATAATATTACTATCTCCTGGTGTAAATTCGGATACAACAAACCTCCGAAAGCCGGCGGTTCGGGCGGCAGCAACGACCATCGCTTCTCCAACTTGATAGGTGGTGATGCTAATGCTGCTCCCGCTGATGGACATTACAGCATTACTTTCCAATATTGTTATTGGTCGGATGGTTGCAAAGAACGGATGCCGCGGGCAAGAAATGCGGAACTGCATATTTTGAATTGCTACTATAATACCGATGTATCCGGTTCTTTAGCCTTGGGTCTGGAAGGTGGCGCCAAAGGCTTGGATTGTTATGTGGAAGGTACACATTTTAAGAAAATAAGCAGTGTGTACAGGTCTTACGGTTCGGGAACAAAAACCCTCACTTATATAGATTGCCTCGGTGGAACAATGACCGATATCGGAATTGCTCCCAAACCTTCTTACGTTTACACAGCCATACCCGCAAGCGAGGTTGAAGCAGCCGTAACCGGCGTATCCGGCGCAGGCGCTACCTTAATCGTAAATGCCGCCGACGGAAGCATATCCTCTTTTACATCTGTTTATACACCTCGACAAGAAACGGGACGATGGATACAAACCATAAATACCATTCAAATAGAGGACGTTCAAGTGAAAGAAATCTGTCTTTACGATTTATCGGGGAGAAAAATTCGGAGTGTCCCCGGTTCTCCCATTCTGAGCTTGAATTCTTTGGATAAAGGATTATACATTACTTCCGCCTTATCAGTGGACGAAAAAGTATTCAACAAAAAAATAATAAAATATTAATAAATTAAAAATGAATGTTATGAGAAAAATTGTACTTATCTCAATGTTTGCCCTAATGGCAGTGTCTGTAACAAATGCAAATGATTATGATTGGAAAGTGGGGAACGATCCTGCTAATTTTCCTGTAATTGCAGGTTATACGGCTGTAACAACAGTTAACGGTTTAACAATTGTACCGAAAAACCCGATGGAAGGAACTATCCCTGCTAATATGGGACAAATAGAAGCTTCCGAAAAATCCTTAGATGGTGTAGATTATATTAATCGCTTCAAATTCAATGGTGCAGGTTATTCAGGCGCTGCCGCCACCGATGCGGCGCCCACAGTAAATATGCCTACGCAACGTTACCTGCAATTTGATGTAACAGATGCCGTTACGGTTTCAATTGTAGGAGTATCCGGTTCAAGCGGTTCGGATAGAAAAATATTTCTAACCGACGGCGCTAATTTAATAGGTGCATTTGATTATCCGGGCGACGGTGCCTTATACGAGCGCACAATTGATTATTCCGGAGGCGCTGCTACCTTGTATTTATTCTGTAATGCAGCCGTCAATATTTATCATATAACCGTTACGGGTACAACCGGAATCTCTACGGTGAACAACGCAACAAAAGAAGTCAAATCTTTTGAATATTACGATTTTACAGGAAGAAGGACGACCGAAGCAACAAAAGGTTTGGTTATCGAAAAAACAATCTATACGGACGGAACATCTTCAAGCAAAAAACTAATAAAATTACAAAAATAAACTCATCTAAAGTTTACTATTATGCAAAAAAAGAAAATGAAATTGTATTACCCCGTGCTGTTCATGTTATTCCTATTTTGTAGCATGGCCATGAATGCACAACAGAAAACGATTTCCGGAAAAGTAACGGAAGCCGCTACCGGCGAACCCATTATCGGGGCAAGCATGTCGGTAAAAGGAACAACTCTCGGAACGGTAACCGATGTAGATGGTAATTTTACCTTAAATGTTCCTGAAAACGCAAAAACACTTGTCGTTTCCTATTTGGGTTTTTCTACTCAAGAGTTGCCGATAGACAAAACCAATTTCACCATTGCTTTGAAAGAAAGCGCAATGGATTTGGATGAATTGGTGGTGATCGGGTATGGAAGTGTAAAGAAAAAAGATTTGACGGGGTCCGTATCCATGATCAAAGGCGATGTTCTGGCACAAGTGCCTGTCGCGAATGCTATGGAAGCTATGTCCGGTCGTTTAGCCGGTGTCCGGGTTACAGCAACCGACGGTTCCCCCGATGCGGAAATAATGATTCGCGTACGCGGGGGCGGTTCGATCACCGGCGATAATTCGCCGCTGTATATTGTTGACGGATTTCCTGTAAGCAGTCTGGGCAATATACCTGCCGGTGATATTGGCGATATCACTGTTTTGAAAGATGCATCTTCCACCGCTATCTACGGAGCGCAGGGCGCCAATGGGGTAATCTTGATTACTACCAAAAGAGCTTCACCCGGCAAAACGCAGGTGTCATACAACGGGTATATGCAAAGCAAACGATTATCGAAACATCTCAACGTATTAGATCCTTACGAATATGTGCTGTGGAACTACGAGATGGCATCTATCGGCGGAGAATCCGACCTTGAAAATTTTCAAAAAAAATTCGGACGCTATGGAGATATGGATTTGTACAAATACCAGAAAGGCATTGATTGGCAGGACGATATGTTCGGAAGCGATGTGGTTTCACAACAGCATAATGTCAGTATTACAGGCGGTACGGACAAAACCAAATACTTGGTTAGCGGAACATATAATAAGGATGGAGGTTTAATGCCCTATACCAATTTCAACCGTGTAAATTTGAATTTCAAGTTAGACCAGGAAATTGCCAAAAATTTGCACTTCCGGTTTGATGCCCGTACCACCGATACGAAAATAAACGGTGATGGTTCTGCCGGAGGCACCGACAAAGTGAGAACGTTTGAAGCCGTTACCCGCGGACCGGTCAAAGGCTTGGAGGATTTTGTTGCGATTGACCCCAGCACGATGACGGATGACGAACGCGAACAATGGGAAAAAGATAATATGACACTGTCCGAACGCGCCTATCAATACTGGCGGCACAGAGAAAGCCGCTCATTCAGTTACGATGCATCTTTGAGGTGGGATATTATCAAAGGATTGAGCTATCAATTAGAAGGCGGATACACCTATGGCTTTAATGAAAATCAAAACTATAAAGGATACACCACGACGGACGCTATCAATAACGGTGGCAAGCCTTTGGTGAGTTGGAGTAAAGAAAACACACAAAGGATGCGTGTAGCCAATATCTTGTCATACAACTTTACACTTAAGGATAATCATAAAATCGACCTTATGGCAGGACAGGAAGTAACCACAACAGGCAGCAACCAGAATGCAATGACCGTGAAAGGATTCAATAAAGACCTTTCGCCCGAAAAGATATTTGCGAATATCGGATTGGGCGATGGCGGATCGGAAGTGAGCAGCAATAAAGCGGAACCGCATCACATGGCGTCATTTTTTGGACGTGCCGGTTATAATTTCAAAGATCGTTATTTGGCAACCTTTACCTTGCGTGCCGATGGGAGTTCTAAATTTGTGCCCGGTAGTAATCAATGGGGATATTTTCCTTCGGCAGCTTTGGCTTGGCGTGTTAATGAAGAATCCTTTATGGAGGAGAGTACACAAGACTGGTTGTCAAACTTGAAACTGCGTCTTAGCTATGGTGAAGCCGGTAATAATAGAATTAATTCAGGTCTATATAAATTGGCTTATACCATATCTTCCTCCGGTACGTATGCTTTAGGAGATAAAGCCAACAATTATTATGCAGGTGGTAGCAGACTCCCTAATCCCGATATTCGCTGGGAGTCAATGATTACCAGAAATGCCGGTTTGGACTTTGGATTATTCAAACAACGACTTTCCGGTACCTTGGAATATTATTGGAATTCTTCCAAAGACTTGTTGCTTGACGTGAAAATTACAGCTCCCGGTTACAACACCATGACGAAAAACATCGGACAAACAACCAATAAGGGAGTTGAATTAACTTTGGATGCTTTCATTGTTGAAAAGAAAAACTTTTCGCTGAGCGCCAACTTCAATATCGGTATTAACAAGTCGAATGTGGATGCTTTAGACAGCGATGGCAACTTTTTAGCTTTTAACACCGGCTGGGCAAGTACCGACTTGAAAGGATATAACGAATATGAAGTGCATGTCGGACAACCGCTCGGTAAGATTTATGGATGGATAACCGATGGTTATTATACCACAGATGATTTTTCAAGCTACGATGCAACCGCTAAAAGGTATGTACCAAAAGACGGTGTACCGACAACGGCTTTAACCAGTGGTAGAATCGGCATGCGTCCGGGTACCATCAAGTTCAAAGATATAAGCGGTCCCAACGGTGTGCCTGATGGCGTGATAGACGATTACGACCGCACGGTTATCGGTGATGCCAATCCCGATTTCACCGGTGGTTTCGGATTCAACGGAACATTCTTAAAGAGTTTTGATTATATGTTGAACTTCTCTTTTGTGGTTGGAAACGATATTTACAATGCCAACAAAATAAATTCATCGCAACAATACCGTACCAACAATCCGAACTTGTTAGCGTTTATGAGCAGCGATAATCGCTACACTTACATAAACGTTGCCGACGGGTCGCTCGTAACCGACTTGGCGCAACTTGCCGCTATGAACGAAGGTGCGAATGCCAAAGAATACTGGTCGCCGCTTTCGTTTGCGAATGCAAATGCCGTGATACACTCGTGGGCCATTGAAGACGGTTCGTTCCTGCGCTTGCAAAACGTAACGCTGGGATACACCATTCCCACAAAATTGTCCCAAAAGTTTGCCTGCCAGCGTCTTCGCGCTTACTGCACCTTGAACAATGCATGGGTATGGACCAATTATTCGGGTTATGACCCCGAAGTAAGTTCGGCGGGACGTAATTCAACGGCCAAACAACTGATTCCCGGGTTGGATTATTCGGGTTATCCGAAAAGTTTCTCATTTACATTCGGCTTAAATGCTACTTTCTGATGTTTTATCTTAAAAATACAAAAAATATGAAACTTAAACATAATATATTGCTATTATTCATCGCAGTCTTATTGACAACGTCCTGCGAGGATTTTTTAAACCCCGAAGCGCCATCATCGTTTTATCCCGATTATGTGTTTTCGAATACCGGCGACGCGAAGAAAGCTTTGCTGGGCGTTTATGCTCTGTTTGCTACCGACGATTATACCTCCCGCATGTCGAATGTTTGGATGCAAAACACGGATGTGGAAGCCTCCATACCGACTGCAACCCCCGGCTCCGACAGACGGACTGTCTGGTCGCTACAAGGCGGTTTGTTGGTAAGTTGGAGTGAGATGGACGACCGCTGGCAGAACAATTACCGGGCTATCGACCGTGCTAATCAATGTATTGAAGGTATATTGGCAAGTCCCGTAAAGGATGAACCCGACATGAAAATGATGATTGCCGAGGCTTATTGCTTGCGTGCTTACCGTTATTTCCTCCTTTGCAACTTTTGGGGAGATGTACCCTATTTTCGCGAAGCTGCTAAATACGGCGAGGAACTCGACCGTCCGAAAACCGACAAAAACATTATTTACAGCGGCATGATACAGGATTTGGTCAACAGTGAAAGCGATATGTATTACATGGACCAGTTTTCCGACGGAGTGGAACGGATGAACCGTGAATTTGCGTTGGGTATGATTGCCCGTCTGTCGCTGTTCCGTGCAGGATACGGTATGACAAAAGACGGAACCATGAAACGCGCCGATGAGTATCTGGATGTAGCATCGAACGAAGATTTGGCTGTTACCTATACGGTTAACGGACAAACGAAAACAGCCCGCACTTCACAAGAATATTACGAATTGGCGAAAGCATATTGCCAAAAGTTGATTGTCGAACGCCCCAAAACATTGGCGAGTGATTATGCTAAAATCTTCCGCGATGAATGTGAACAGGTGGTTAACTCCAATGGCGAAGTATTGTACGAAGTGGCTTTCGGAACGGGAACCACCAATAGTCGCGGCGATGTGGCGTGGACCATCGGTGTTGCCGTAACCGGCGGAACGAAAGGCACCACTACCATTCAAGTGAACTTTGCTCCTCCCTATTATTATTCTTTCGACCCGAAAGACATTCGCCGGGACGTTACCTGCTCAAAAATTTCATACGCCAGCGATACGGAACAACGTCTCGAAGACGCAAGAACATTAACCGCAGGTAAATGGAATCGCTTGTGGATGAAAAACGACCAGAGCGAAGGTTCGTCCAAATCCACCGGAATCAACTGGCCGCTTATGCGCTATTCGGATATATTGCTCATGCTTGCTGAAGCCGAAAACGAAATCAATGGCGCTCCGACCGCTTTGGCGAAAGAAGCATTGAAAACCGTACGCCAACGGGCATTTGCCGCTACCGACCATAGCGCAAAAGTGGATGCGTATATAAATGCATTGACATCGAAAGAAGCTTTCTTCAACGCTATTGTAGATGAACGGGCTTGGGAATTTGGCGGCGAATGTCTGCGTAAATTCGATTTGGTTCGCTGGAACAACTACGGCAAAAAGATTGTAGAAACCAAACGCATCATCAACAATATGGGTAAAGCCGCTTATGGTTTGGATTTATCCGATCCGGAAGTAGCCAAATATGCTAATCTGGCAGACATTGTCTATTACGAACGATTGGGCGGAACCATTGTGCTATTGAATACTCCTGATGCTAAATCCGCAACACCTCCGGTGGATGCCGTTACAGAAAGTGATGCAAACGGCTGGGTGAACGGAGCAGGCAAATATGCCAAGAAAAACTGGACAAGAACGTTGTACAAAGAAGTTACAGCTACCGATGGCACGAAAACGTATGAACCTGCCGACTATACACAGTGGTCGTGGCGAGGTTACAAGGACGAAACCGGTTTGTCGGCTGCGCCTTATTTGTTGCCCATAGGTACCGGCACACTCAGCGCAAGTAGCGTATTGAACAACGAGGGCTACGGTCATGTGTTTACTATCAACTAATTTAAATATAATAGATATGAAATTGAAAATACAAGGATTGCTCTTTTCGGCAATCGCACTGATGTTGATTTTTACGGCATGTGATGACAATGACTTGGGGACAGCTCCGCGCTTGTTTACTCCCATAATGAAGTGGGATATCGGCGGCACACGGATTAAAGTAACATGGGACCGCTATGAAGGAACACAGTCGTATAGTCTGCAATTGTCTGATGATAGCCTGTTTGTGAACACTTTGGCGAATATATCTATCAACGAGGAGCAAAATACGGAATATACGTTTGAAGGCTTGTGGTATAATACACAATATTATATACGGATTCAGGGAATAGGGAACGGCGACATCAAATCCAATGTGGCTATTTACCGTGTAACAACGTTAAAATTGCCGACCAAACTCCTGTCGCCGGCATCAAGTGACTGTATAGATACACAAGTCAAAGTAAAATGGACGGAAGTATCCTACGATTATTTGCAAGTATATCATGGCAAAGAATATGTAAAAACCATAGATTTGACAGCGGAAGATAATGATGAAAAAACAGTTGTCGTCAGGGATTTGGAGCCAACCACTACCTATACCATACAAGCTTATCAAGGCGAAGAATATGCGGGTGAAATGGACTACAAGACTACTGCCGCCCAAATATTCGAAGGAAATTATGTTGACCTTCGCTCGTTGGATCCAACGGAAGCCTACACTAAACTTACCCAATCGTATATTGACGAATTGGCAGCATTATATCCGGGCGGATTCACGGTGGTATTGGAAGGTGGCACGCATTATGACCTTCCTTCAATTAACTTTTCCACGAATTTTAATCTTGTAACCGGTTTAAGCTTTTTAGGGAATGCCATTCTTGAATCCAGAGGAAGTTTTAATACGAAGAGCGGCGTAACAAGTTTGAATTATATTACGTTCGAAAATCTCACTTTCACCGAACATGCTACGAGTGCTTCCAAAGGCAGTGCCAATTACGGAGGACAATATGTTTGCAATCTCAGTCAAGCAGTCGAAATTGGATCACTGAACATTCGCGGTTGCGACATTCGTTACAAACGAGGCGTTATCCGTACTCAGGCGCAGCCTGTTCTCATTAATACGGTCAGCATTGACAATTGTTTTATTGACTCTATCGGTGGCTACGGAATCGTGAATGTTGACGTTAATACATCCTCTATCAAGGATGTCATTGTCAAAAATTCGACAATTGCTCATGCTGATGTAGTCTTCGTGGGAGCTAAACCGACACCGGTTGACGCGCAAAATTCGCTTACGTTGGAAAATCTGACGTTTTACTACTCTCCGAACGGCGGAACCGGCAGATACATCATTGATTACAACGGGCAAACGCTTCCGGGCGGTCTTACCATTAAAAACTGTATCGTCGGTAAATCGGGTACGGCAATTCGTGGTATGAGAAGTGCGGCGGCGAACATCAATGTCGATAACAACTTCCGCGCCAGCGATATGGCATGGTTCTTAAATGCCGGTAGCGGCGAACCGGAAGGTCCGATTGACTTGACTGCTTTGAGTGAAACAACCGACAAAGTTTTTGCCGACCCTGAAAATCTGAACTTCAAGGTGACAAATGCAACGCTTGTCAATAGGGCAGGCGACCCAAGATGGTGGTAATAATCTGAATAACAAATAAAATGCAAACAAAAAGCAAACCCTTCCAGTCCGCCGGCGAGGTTCCATGGGAACCCGCCGGCGCCAGTGTTCGTCGTCAAATCATGGGCTACGACGGACAATTGATGTTAGTAAAAGTGGATTTTCAAAAAGGAGCTGTGGGAACACAGCATACTCACTATCATTCCCAAGCCTCTTATGTGGCAAGCGGTACCTTTGAACTAACCATCGGCGACGAGAAAAAAATACTGACCACGGGCGACGGCTACTATGTCGCCCCCGATGTGCTGCACGGTTGCGTGTGTCTTGAAGCAGGAGTGTTGATTGACACATTCAGTCCTGTGCGTGCGGATTTCCTTTCTAAACAGTAGTTTAAAAATTTAATGCTTATAAAAAACGAAAATTATGGATTTGAAAATACAGATTAAACGAGTAATGGTATTTCTATTTATGAGTACGATTTACCTGTCTTCTTATGCTCAGAACCTGACGGTTTCAGGCGTCATAAAAGATGCCGGCGGCGAAGACATAGTCGGTGTGAATATATGGGAAAAAGGGATTACTACCAACGGTATCCGGTCTGATGTAAACGGACACTACACGCTTTCGCATCTGAGCGAAAATTCCGTGCTGGTATTTTCTTATTTGGGTTTTGTTACTCAAGAAATCAAAGTAGGTAAACAAACTACAATCGATGTCGTGTTGCAGGATGACGTGCAAGGGCTTGATGAAGTCGTAGTAGTCGGTTATGGCACCATGAAACGGCGCGATTTGACAGGTTCTGTAGCTTCGGTTTCGGGAGAAAAACTGGAAGCTAACCCTGTTACTAATATTTTGCAGGCTCTACAAGGTCAACTTCCGGGTGTCAGTGTGACTTCTCAAGATGGTCGTCCGGGTGCAACGATGTCTGTCCGGGTGCGTGGAGGCGGATCTATTACGCAATCCAACGAGCCGTTGTTTGTCGTGGATGGCGTTCAAGTCGGTAATATTGACGATGTGCCTGCCGGCAATATCGAAAGTATAGATGTGCTGAAAGATGCTGCATCTACCGCCATTTACGGTGCACGCGGTGCGAATGGTGTAATCCTGGTAACAACCAAAGGAGCAAAAGAAGGAAAAACGCAAGTCAAATATAATGGTTATTTTCAGACGAAACAGAATCCGGCAACATTGGATGTAATGGATGCTTACGATTATGTTTTATGGAATTGGTCGTATGCTACGGCATTAGGGGCATCATACGGAAAAGGAGTAGGAGAATATTTCGGTTTAGGCTCTGCCAATGGAAATCACTTGAATGATTACCGAAATGTAGCAGCTCACAATTATGTCAACGATTTGATGCGTACGGCAAATGCGTGGAATCATGACTTGTCGTTGACCGGTGGGGGTACGGGTACACAATATTACGCATCGCTTAGTTATTCTGACGACCAGGGGATTCGTATAAAGTCCGATTTCAAACGATATAGCGCCAACTTTAAAATTAATCAAAAAATTACCAAAGATTTGTCATTCAATACGGATTTGCGTTATTCCCGGATGGAAATAGATGGTACTCAATTTGATCGGGCAACATCAGCATATAGATATCGTCCCGTTGATAATCCGTTGGGAGATGGCGATGTTGGTGGTTTGGGACTGGGAAGCACAAATGTTGAATTGGATAGAAATCCGGTTGCCTACATCAATAACTTCGATAATCTGGTAACAAGACAACGACTGAATGCTCGAGGAACGTTATCATGGAATAATATTATTAAGGGTTTGAAAGCCGACTCGGAAATTTCACTCGGTCAAAACTGGACTGAAAGGAAAGAGTGGGATGCCGGAACGACCGGTATTTCTTCTAACAGCTACAGCAGAGCCGTATTGACCAAAGGAGATGGCTATAATCTTCGTTGGGCAACTACTGCAAATTATGAAATTCAAGGTTTGGGTAAGAATCATAAAGCATCCGCCCTGTTGGGTAATGAAGTGCTTATGTCCAATTCTAATTCAAGCGTGATTGATGGAAACGGGTATCCTGCAGGATGGACGATGGATCAAGCTTTCGGTATGATCAATATGACCGGAAACAACGATGCCAGCAAAGGAAGAGACAAATTCACCAACACCATCGGCACTCCAAGCCATACACTGTCATGGTTTGGACGAGCAAACTATGCGTATTTGGATCGCTATCTATTGACGGCAACGTTTCGCTCAGACGGATCTTCCAAATTTGCACCCAACCATCATTGGGGATACTTCCCTGCAGCCGCTGCCGCATGGCGTGTGTCAGACGAACCTTTTATGGAAAACAACAAAGGATGGTTACCTAATTTGAAACTTCGTCTCTCTTATGGTACATCGGGCGCCGACAATATTGATCCTTCGCTGTGGCGTGAAACTTGGACAACAAAAATCATTCAGGTAGATGGTGTGAGTACATCTGTGTATGTTCCGGGTGAAATGAAGGAAAATCCGGATTTGAAATGGGAAACAACTACTTCACGCAACTTGGGCTTGGATTTTGGCTTGTTGAAAAACAGTCGGATACATGGTAGTGTAGATGTATATTGGAACTCTACCAATAATATTTTAATGAAAGTGCCTGTTGACCCTACAGCCGGTTACAGTTATCAATTCCAAAATGTTGGAAAAACCTCCAATAAAGGAGTGGAATTAGCTTTAGCTGTGGATATTGTTCGTAGCAAAGATTGGCGATTAGGCGTGAACTTGACTTACAATTACAACCACAACAATGTGGATAAACTGATGGACGGCGTAATGGCAGATGCGCAAAACGGTTGGGCATCAACTATGCTAAGACCTACTTATGATTATATCATTCGAGAAGGACAACCGGTAGGACTGATCCAAGGTTTTAAATCGGCAGGATACTACACGGTAAATGATTTCAATTATGACCCAACTACGGGTTACACTTTGAAACCGGGTGTGCCGGATATTCAAAATCTTACCAATTATCCTACTACACTAATCAGTGCGGCTACAGGTTTCAAACGTCCTGATGGTCAGTTTGCTTTTCCGGGTATGGTGAAATTGGAAGATACAGATAAATCAGGTACCGTGGACGATGCCGATAAAACCATTATTGGTAAAGCCATGGCGGAGCATACCGGCGGGTTTACTGTCAATGCCGGTTATAAGGACTTCGATTTTTCTGCAGGATTTATCTATCAGATTGGTGGCAAAATATATAACGCCAATGCCATGCACAGCATGATGGGAAATAAAGATACTGGTCTGGGATATAACCGTTTGGCATTTATTGCAAATAGCTATAAAGTATATGATGTAAATGGCAGTGGCGACTTATATCTGGTAACAGATCCGGATGCTTTAAACACTTTGAATATGAATGCTAAATATGCATTGAATTACAATGAGTATGGTCTTGTTTTATCGGAATTTGTTGAAGATGCGTCTTATTTGCGCTTGCAAAATCTTACGGTGGGTTATACATTACCTAAAAGTATCTTGAAAAAAGCAGGTGTTCAAAATTTACGTATTTACTTTACCGGTAGCAACTTGTTTTGTCTATCAGGATATTCCGGTATCGATCCGGATGTGAATACACAAGCCGGTGGGGTGAATGGGTTCCCCACTCCAAACTACGATTATAATTCATATCCGAAAGCAAGAACCTATACTTTTGGACTTAATTTAACATTTTAATGGAGAGTGAAAATATGAAAAAGATAATTTATTCAATAATATGTACTGTCGTTTTATCGACAGCCACTTCATGCGGTGATTTTTTGGAAACCACCTCTCCGTCCGTAGTCGATAGAGATTTTGTGTTTTCTGATCCGACAACAGCCCGTGCAGCTCTGGTTGGCGCTTACGAGGCATGGCGTTTGGCTGCACAGGACAATGTATTTGGTGATGGACTGTTTTATGCAGCCGATGCAGCAGGGTCGGATATTGAACGACATCCTGAAGCATTCACTGCTCAACCGGGACGCCACCAACCCGAAGGTTTCTATCAAAACGGCACTACTACAGGAATTTATGCTCTGACATCTTACATGAAAAATGATAATAATGGAGATTATAATAAATTGTATGCCGTGATAGGACCAGCCAATGCTGTGATTACAGCTATACAGCGTACAAGTAATTTTGAAGCGATGATTGCGGCAGGTACACCTACTGAAATCAGCCAAATTTATGGTGAAGCGATTGCCTTGCGCGCCTGTTGCTATCGTGAATTGATCCGTTATTTTGGAGATGTACCCTTTGCTGTAGAAAGTGGTGTGGCTGCTGTTGGTCTTACTTCGCGTGATTATATCTACGATGCTGTTATTGCAGATCTTAAAACGGTAGAGCCTTTGATGTATCGCGTGGGTGAAAGCGGAGTGGAAAAGAATTTTTTTTCGCGGACTGCCGTTCAGGCTTTGATAGGACGCATCGCTTTGGAAGCCGGTGGCTACCAAACTCGTCGCACCGATTTGGGTGCCGATTTCCATAAAAATGGCGCAGGCAATGTGCTGACTTTTGAAATCAAAGGTACCTCCAACAATAATGCAGAATATGGCCGCCGTTCCGATTGGCAAGATTTGTATGCTATTGCAAAAACTTATTTGGGTGAATGTGTTAACAATTCCGGTACTGCCAAATTTCTCGAAACCGACCCACGTACACCTGAAAATGGACGGATTTACGAAAATCCCTACCAATATTTCTTCCAGCAGATGAACGATCTGACTTTTGCCGATGAGTCTATTTATGAATATGCCATGACTCAGGGCGCAAGTGGCAATGATGCACGTCCGTATTCTATGGGCAGACCGTCTTCCGGTGGTGGTTCCAATGCTTTTCCCTGTAAATCTTACGGACAGGCACGTATCAATCCTGCTTTCTATTATGGAATATTTGATCCCAAAGACAAACGTCGTGACGTCAGTGTGACTGTTACAGGCAGTACCGGTGGAGGTGCTGAAAAGTTAATTCCGTTTACTCCCGGTTCAGTGTCCAATGGAGGAGGCTTGTCAACGAATAAATGGGATGAAAACCGGATGAAAACGCCATACGTACAAGCTCAACGCAGATCGGGTATCAATGGTCCTTACATTCGTTTGGCAGAAGTTTATTTGGCTTATGCGGAAGCATGCGCTGCTACCGGTGATGAAGGAACTGCAAAAACCTACTTGAAGAAAATCCGTGAGCGTTCATTCCCTGCCGGTCAGGCTAATACAGACGCATTTATCGCTTCTTGCGGTAGTGTATTGAAAGCGGTAATAGAAGAACGCGGATTTGAATTTGCAGGTGAAGGCGATCGTCGTTGGACATTGATTCGTACAGGTCTTCTACCCGATGCCATCAAGAAAGTCAAAGATCTGACCAAAGAAATGTTGGATGGATTGTCTGCCAATGGTTACTATACTTTTGCCAATGGCAATACCATTTCCAAGTATGTGTGGACAAAATTGGTGGACGCAAAAACGGAAAAAGGTTTCCGTTTGACGGCAGAATGTCCGGCAGGTCAAGAAAATGATCCGATATTGTATCCGGGATGGCGAGGTCAACATGATGATTGGATGTCTGTTGCAACCAGGGCTGGTGTAGTTAATACTACAGCTCTGACAACTACAGGCGCTAATACCAATTTGGCAATCAAAGGCTTGTTCAATTACATTGATCCTGCCGGCGCGGAAGCCGCCGCTTTGGTAGCCGCCGGTTACACAAGACAAGATTGGGGCGCTACATTAGTTACCTATTACAGTGAATATCACACCAATTTATTCACGGATTATGACTATGTAAAAACGCCGATTTATTTGTGGCCATTCACGCCTAACGTAATTGGAACCGGTGGATTTTTAAATGGTTACGGTTTCAAGCAGGAATAGTCTAATTCTCAGTTCGGGGTGAGGTCACTGAATATCAAAAAAAATTCACAAACCAATGAAAAAAACGCTATGTTTTATCTTCTTATTATTCATCGTGCTTGACGTTTCGGCGCAAGCACGAATGAATATTGATTTGTCGCAATCGTCGTGGAATATCACCCTCGACCCTGCTGCCAAATGGGAAAACGATGTCCTCCATCTTCCTCCGGTTGATGTTAATGCGTTGCCGGTTAATATTCCGACACAAGGATGGGAGGCTGTTTTTACTCATCCCGATACCGCCGGTGTGTCTATTCCTGCCACTGTGGAACAGTATTTTTGGGGACGAAACGGACAAACATTTGGCGTAACAGGTAACCATACAGGCGTTTCCTGGTTTACTACCAAGGTATTTATTCCCCGCGAATGGGAAGGAAAAAGGCTCACGCTCAAAGTGGGCAGTGTCCGTTTCCGCGCAGAAATATTTGTCAATAAAAAATTAGCCGGATATGATTTGGTCAATTCTACCCATTTTGATGTTGACCTTACCAACTACTTGATTCCCGGCAGCGAAAACGAAATTGCTTTCCGCATTACCGACCCTAACGGCAATTTCAATTGGAAAGATTCGCAGGTATATACTTGGGGAAAATACGATACCAATCCTACGCACGGATTCGGTGGAATTACCGGAAACGTTACTTTGCAGGCAAGCGAAAAATTGTTTGTCGGCAATGTGTTCATCAAAAACCGTCCCAATCCCCAAAAAATTGAAGTAGAACTCACTTCCGTTAATTTGTCCGGCAGTATTGCCAAAGATAAAAAACTCCTCTTGGAAATCTGCGAATACGGCAGCGGACGCCGGGTATATGCCAAAGAACAACGCCTGGATATTCCCGAAGGCGAATCTGTTTTTTCATATCCAATCGCTCTTCCCGAAGCCAAATTGTGGAGTGTGGACGAACCGAATCTATATCTGTTCCGCATTACTTTAGACGGCGACCAACTGAGCGAACGCTTCGGCTTTCGTTGGTTTGAAGTGCGAAATGTGAATGGCGACCGACAGTTTTACCTGAACGGGAAACGCATCGTTTTGCGTAGCGCCATTTCATGGGGCTATTGGCCCGATAACGGAATTACGCCCACGGATGAATATGCCCGAAAGCAAGTCTTAGCCGCTAAACGTATCGGACTGAATATGTTGAGTTTTCATCGCGCCATCGGACAAAAAAATGTCATGGATTATGCAGATGAATTGGGTTTGCTGATTTGGGAAGAACCCGGAGGCAACCAATATTCCGCTAACAAATTTGATGACAACAGCCTGCAATCCAATTTCTATTTATCTTACCGCAACGAAAAATTAGCACGGATGATTATTCGCGACCGCAATCATCCGAGTTTGGTCATTTATAACCTGCACAACGAACGCGGCGCACTACCGCAAGCCGCAGATTACAGTGAAATGCGGATGGCACACGAATTAGACCCTACCCGGCAAATTAACTACAATTCAAGCAACGGAGAAAATCCGGAAGGACAAGCCAGCGCACGTTTCAAACTGCATTTAGCTCCTTACGATACAACGTTTTACGACATTGGATGGTACGACCGCCATCATGCCGGAGGTCCGGGCGTATATCACGATAATCTTTATCACAATCCAACGGATTACTTGCGATATACCAATAACAAACCGGAAATTATTTATTGGGGGGAAGAAGGCGCCATAGGAACGCCTCCCCGTTTGGAAAAAATTCGGGAAGATATTTTACAGGGAAATAAAAGGAACGGTTGGGAAGCTGCCGACTATTTGGATTGGTACGATGCCTATAATCAGTTCTTAAAAACGCAAGGGTTTGATAAAGCCTTTCCAAGTGTGGACGATTTGACGGTAGCAATGGGCAATGTAGCCTATTATTATCAAGGCAGAATTATCGAAAATATCCGCATCAACAACACGATAGACGGTTATGCAGTCAATGGTTGGGAATCCATGAAATTGGAAAACCATTCAGGCATAGTAGATAATTATCGAAATCACAAAGGCGACCCTGATTTGATTGCCCGTTACAATACCCCGCTTTTCCTCAGCGTGAAAATGAACCGGAAAGTGCTGGCAGTAGGGGATACTACAACCGTAGATGTGTATATTGTCAATGAAGAAAATCTGCATGGTAACTTCCTGTTGACGGTTTTCGCTAAAGATGAGTCAGAAAATGTGTTATCCACCGTATCGAAAAAAGTGAAAGTAAGCGGTGGAACGGTTTATGGTGAAAATCTATTGACCGGATGGAAATTGCCGGTTACTGCTGTTGGTTACGTGACTGTTGAGGCTTCCCTTGTTGCAGGAAAGCAATCGGTAGCGAAAGGCGATGACCAGGTTTTTGCCGTAAAATTAGACAAAAGCGATATTATCGAAAAAATACTCGTAGCCGATACTACCGGTGTCTTGACCAGGTTTATGCGTCGTTCCGGATGGGATATAAAAGAATATACCAAAGGCATTCCGCAAGGAAATCTCTTATTAGTAGGCGCTTATGAGCCTCAACAATGGGGAAGTGGAATGAGCGATATTATCGAATGGGTGCAAAAAGGAGGCTCGTTAGTGATTGTGGATAATGTGGTGCGATGGGCGGAATTTCTTGCCGACAAAGAAGTACTCGATTACAGAGGAGCAAAAGAATTGGGACGTTCATGGTACGGAGGCAATTTCTTCAACCGCAAGCATGCTATCTTCGACGGACTTCCGGTCAATTGCGCTTTTAATTGGGAATACCAATGTTTTTCCGCATACAATCGCCGTCGCATAGGATTGCGGGTAGGCAGCGGCGAAACAATAGTCGGTTGCGTATCCGACCACAAAAAAGAAGTTTATTCGGCTTTGAGTATCATTCCCGTAGGACGGGGAAAAATTATCCTGACGACCTTGGATATTCCCGCATGCCTGAAAACGGAAAAGAAAACGAATGAAGCTGTGGATATAGACGGCATGAATGAAGCGATGGGAACGTTCAACCCAACATCCGATAATCCGGCAAATGTGGTGGGGCAACAACTCCTCTTTAATTTATTGAAAGAAGCGATTAAGCGATGAAATACATTTTTTTATTCATATTATCTTTAGTTGCTGTGTCTGTTTCGGCTCAGTATCAACCGCTCGATAAAAATAATCCGGTGGAATTTCACGGCGATTATATTATTTATCAAGGAGAGAAAAAAGCGCTCAACGAAAGAACCTTTTTTGTTGACGGACAACTTTCTGCTACTGAGGCGGCTAAATACCCTTTTGTGTTCAATTCATTCAATGAAGCTGCCAAACATTTCATAGACGGCACAGAGGCGCAACCGATGACCGTATATCTCGCGCCCTACGTCTATTGGATTGACAACCCCGACGACCCGGCTATCCGTGTTCCTGCCGAGGTGGAGAATACACCTTTCGCCAGAATGAGCGCCCCGATTGGATTAACGGTAAAATGCAATCACTTAACCTTATTCGGGTTGACCACCGACCCGCAGAATGTGGTGCTTGCCTGCAATCGCGGACAAACACTCGGCTCAAAGGGAAATTTTACCATGTTCTCGTTCACCGGCGACGACCTGACCGTAGAAAACCTGACCATGGGCAACTATTGCAATGTGGACTTGGAGTATCCGTTGATGCCGGAGTTGAACCGCCCCAAACGGTCATCTACGATTGTGCAGGCACAACTCGCCTTTTGTCGCGGCGACAGAATAATGGCGCGTAATGTCCGATTCCTTAGCCGCCTCAATACGATGCCGTTGAATGGCGGAAAAAGAACGCTCTTCGACCGTTGTCATATCGAATGTACCGACGATGCATTGTGCCCTACCGGCATATACCTGAACACAACCTTTACCTTTTTCAGTTCCAAACCTTTTTACAGAACGGATGGCGCCGGCGCCGTTTTGCTGAATTGTGATTTTGATGTAAGAACACAAAAAAAACAATATTTGACAAAAGCACAAAGTCCGGTAACAATAGTCGATAGTCGTTTTCATCACTCGACCGATTCGCTTTTTATCGGATGGACACAAGATCCGGCGAATGATTTGCGTTGTTATCAATACAATGTTATGCTGAACGGGAAACCGATACGGATTAACGCCGATAAACCCTGGCTCACCGTTGATATGACCGGGAAACCGATACTTTCCGCCTATCGTTTTGAATGGAACAATGAGGTGATTTATAACACCTATAATTTACTATGTGGAGATGACAATTGGGACCCGATGAACATCAAAAACAAAGTGATGCAGGCAGAAAAAGCGCTTGGCATTTCATTGACGGGAATCCCGATTTATTTGGGCATTACGCCCGCCAAAGCAGCGATTGAATCCGGCGTTACCGATGCTCAATTGACAGCCGAAGCACTTCATTTTGGAAATTTAAAGACTTTAAAGTCTTTAAAATGGCAAACAGCACAAGCAAGCAAATCGTTGGTCAGCCTCAATATCAACGACCAAACCTGCAAAGTCTCCGGCACTAACAACAACGATGAAACGAAAACAGTAATAATCTCAGTGACCACACCATTAGGATTGGAGGCAGCCTCTGTACTGACAGTCGCTCCTCGATTCCTGGATGCGCCTGCTTTTACTTCATTGCCAAAAATCATTGACGACAAAAAAGAAAACTTACGAGTGGACTATGCGCTAAATCTAGAGGGAAGAGCCGACGAATCGTTGATTACCTGGTATCGTTGCACAAACGTTGCAGGCGAAAATGCCATTCCCGTAGCGGTAACACGGTTAAATCAACCGGAATACACGTATGCGCTTTCGCAAGGTGATATAGGATATTATATCATGGCTACGGTAGCTCCGAAGCATCTCCGGTCGCCGGCAGGGAAAGCGGAAAAAGCGATTACGGCCTCCGCTATTATGCAAAAACAAACCGTTTGGCGCAATTTGGCTACTGATTTCCAAAATTTCCCTGTGGAATATCAACCCCGAAAAATCCCCGGATTCTGGACCGTGGACGGATATAAACCAGCTGATACGGCCGGCGAAGATTGGACGCCGAGTCCTGAAGCAGCATGGGAGTATGCAGTGGGATTTAACGGAGCCAAAGGTACCGGATTGACGCAAATCGCCAAAGGCTCGCGCTTGTTATACACGCCCGTCGAAAAGGTTTACGGAGATATGAACGTTACCCTCAATGCAGACCCGTATAAAGCGGCAGGGCAGGGATTCTCCATTGCAGGTCCGGGACAATACATGGATGTTTACATCAAATTTGATACCGAAACACTGACGGGGTACGCGCTACGCATCATCCGGACGCTGAAATCCGACCGCGCCGTTGACTTTTATTTGGTGAAATATGACCACGGGCAAACAACTGCTATCAGCGAACCTGTAACGTCCGTATGTTTTCGCACCGATTGCACGATTACGCTGCAAGTAACAGGAAACAGGCTGACGGCGCACGCCGAAACAACGACCGGACTGACGGGAGAACTGCCTCCCGGAATTTTCGAAACGGTTGATTTAAGCGCTGAAATTGCTCCCAATTCCTTTGGTGGCACAGGTATTCTATATGCCGCCGCCGGTAGCAAGCATGTTGGATTTAACGAATCGGGCAGTACGATGCTCCACCGCTTTGAAGTGATATGGAAATAATAACTTATTAAATAATAAATAGCATGAAACATCTATTTTATACAATTGTCATACTTTTTATGAGTACCAATCTGTCGGCTCAACCGACAATAATCCCATTATGGCCTAATGGAGCGCCCAACAGCAACAATCTGACCGGCGAAGAACAACAGTTGGAAAACGGAAGAGTCAGTAATATCACTATTCCCACTTTGACGGTATATCCTGCGGCAAAACCCAATGGAATGGCAATCATTGCGTGTCCGGGCGGCGGTTATGTCCGCTTGGCGATGAATCATGAAGGGCATGATATGGCTCCGTGGTTTAATAAACAGGGGATTACCTATATTGTACTTAAATACCGTATGCCCAATGGACACCCGGAAATTCCGCTGTCGGATGCA
>BNTV01000014.1 GCA_025996865.1 Bacteroidia bacterium | reverse complement strand
CAGACCACCACATCAAGAATGTGAACGTGGAGGATTTTCCCGAAGAATACAGACCTATTATTCGTCGTTTGCAGATGGCACAATCTACCGCAGAAGTGCGCCAACAAATGATTACCGAAGACTATTATCTCGTAGTGCTCCGCAATGAAGAGCGAAAAGTAGGTGAACTAAGTAAAGTGATAGAAGAAAAAGACAAAGCTCTTTCTGAAAAAGACAAAGCCCTTTCTGAAAAAGACAAAGAAATAGCTGAATTGAAACGGCTGTTAAAGAATGAATAACAACACATTAGTGTTAAGTTAATTTTATGTATAAAGCTGAAAACATCGAATCGGATGAGGATGTCCGCAAGTTTGCCATCGCCGCCGAAAAAGTATCGGAGAACGAAGCCATTCAAATCACCGCATTATATAAATTCTATTTATGAGAAGATAAAAAATATCAGTTTGACAGATACTGTTTTTATCCCTAATTTTGTAGAGAAAATTAAAACAGTATTTATTCAAAAATTAAAAAATTATGCAACCGATTATTAATTCACAATTGCCTGAATTTAAAGTACAGGCTTATCACAATGGGAGTTTCAAAACAGTAACCAATCAGGATGTATTGGGCAAATGGGCGATTTTCTTCTTTTATCCCGCCGATTTCACCTTTGTTTGTCCGACCGAATTGAGTGACATGGCAGATAAATATGCCAAATTCCAGGAATTGGGCGTAGAAGTTTATTCCGTAAGTACCGACACGCATTTTGTACACAAAGCCTGGCACGATACTTCCGAATCCATCCGCAAAATCAATTATCCGATGTTGGCCGACCCGACCGGCTTGTTGAGCCGCGCTTTCGGCGTTTATATCGAAGAAGATGGCATTGCTTATCGTGGAACATTCGTTGTCAATCCCGAAGGACAGGTGAAAGTAACCGAAATTCACGACAACGGCATTGGCCGCAACGCCGATGAATTGTTACGCAAAGTCGAAGCGGCTCAATTTGTAGCTGCTCACCCCAACGAAGTTTGCCCTGCCAAATGGAAAAAAGGGGATGCTACATTGAAGCCGAGTATTGATTTGGTTGGAAAAATATAAAAAATTATGTTGGATTCAGGATTAAAAGAACAATTAATATCCATTTTCGCCGGTTTGCAGGCGGATTATACGCTGGATATTGCTGTTTCGCCGGAGCACGAAAGTAAAGGTGAATTGGTGGAATTATTGAATGATGTTGCGGCTTCTTCCGAAAAAATTACCTGTAGGGTAAAAGAAGGTGAAAACTTATCGTTTAGACTGTTAAAAGAGGGAGAGGATACCGGAATCAGATTCCGCGGCATTCCCACCGGACATGAATTTACTTCGCTGCTTTTGGCGGTTCTGAATGCCGACGGTAAAGGCAAAAACATTCCTGATGAAGCGGTTTGCCGCCGCATTCAAGCACTGAAAGGCGACATCCGTCTGACGACTTATGTTTCGCTTACTTGTACGAATTGCCCTGATGTAGTTCAAATTCTAAACCTGATGGCTCTTTTGAATCCCCGTCTCCATCATGAAATGGTGGATGGAGCTATCTATCAGGAAGAAACCGAATCCCTGAAAATACAAGCTGTTCCATCTGTTTTTGCCGACGGGAAATTATTGCACGTAGGCAAAGCGGATTTGGGTGAATTATTGAGTAAATTGGAGGCGCATTACGGTGTAGAAACCGCAAAAACAGACATTCCCGAAAAACGATATGATGTAATCGTTGTCGGAGGAGGTCCTGCCGGAAGTTCAGCGGCCATTTATTCAGCGCGTAAAGGATTGAATGTCGCTGTTGTGGCGGAACGGATCGGCGGACAAGTAAAGGAAACCGTCGGCATCGAAAATCTGATTTCCGTTCCCTACATAACAGGCGAACAGCTGGCGGACAACTTGAAAACACATCTTCAACACTATTCCGTCGATTTGCTGGAACACCGCAAGGTAGAAAAATTGGAGATAGCCGGTAAAGAAAAAATGATTACAACAGTTAGCGGCGAGAAATTCATTGCGCCTGCTGTAATTATTGCAACAGGAGCAAGTTGGCGTAGATTGAATGTACCCGGAGAATCGGATTATATCGGTCGTGGCGTGGCATTCTGTCCTCATTGCGACGGTCCGTTTTATCAAAAGAAACATGTAGCAGTCGTTGGAGGCGGAAATTCGGGGATTGAAGCGGCGATAGATCTTGCGGGTATCTGTTCGAAAGTGACGGTCTTTGAGTTTTTAGACGAACTGAAGGCTGATAGCGTGTTGCAGGAAAAAGTTCAAAACCTGCCGAATGTAGAGCTATTTGTTTCTTCGCAGACGATGGAAGTGGTCGGCAACGGCGAAAAAGTGACCGGTATCCGTGTTAAAAACCGGAAGACGGAAGAAGAACGTTTGATAGACTTGGACGGCATCTTTGTTCAAATCGGTTTGTTGCCCAACAGCGCTGTTTTCAAAGAAACGGTCGCAACCAACCGTTTTGGAGAAATTGAAATTGATGCGCATTGCCGTACCAACCAACCGGGTATTTATGCGGCAGGCGACGTAAGCACAACTCCTTACAAGCAAATTATTATTTCGATGGGCGAAGGAGCCAAAGCGGCGTTGAGCGCTTTTGAAGACCGGATGAGGGGAAATGGGTGATGAGATACGGTCGGGCAGCCGATAAAACATCCGGTTAATACGAAACGATTATTCCCATATAGATTTCATCGTATAGGCTTTCAGTTCTTTGACCTCAATATTATTCCCCCAGAAATGAAATCCTTCCCTATTGTTTTTTTCAGGTTTACGCTCCATCGAATACGAGTATGCGCCATTATCTATAAAAACTTCGACGGACGTCCTGTCTATATATACATCGGCCGTTATTTCCATACTTGTCATATCGTCGGGAGAATAGAAGACGCCGTTTACCTGATTGAAATTCATGTCGTATTTCATGAGCTGCTGCCCGTACAGGTTGAAACCGGCATCCGTCGCATGAGACAGTTTAATCGTAAACCGAATCCTCATACAGTCTGAGTCGCTATACGGATGCAGTAACTCATTTGCTTCTTTCGCCTTGATATTGCTTTTACTGAAAATAGCGGTTTGTAGCGTCTCAAGCTCTTTTACAGGATAGCTGTGGAGTCTCGGACCGTCTTTGGTAGTACGCAGGGTAAGTTCCACCGGCAAAAGCATCAGACTGTTGAAAGGCATTCCCGGATGTGATATACGTCCCCAGCCTATCTGGATACGCCTTCCATCGGAGGACGGAATATTTGTAAACGTCTGCGCGGCATAAACGGCGCCTGTCGAATAATAGTGTTTCCCGGATTCCGGCGTGAATTTTTTACCGTCAAATGAACCTGTCATATACGTGCCCGAAGCGCCGTACATCACCCATTTCTTATTATTGTTGTCACCATCAACCGCCAGTTCAAACAGTTCGGGACATTCCCAGAAACCGGTAACATGACTCTGAAACTTCCAGTCTTTCAGGTTTGAAGAAGTATAGATTGAATGGCCGTCGCGCTCGTTCAATGCCAATACCCATTCCTTGTTCGGTTCATACCGGAATACTTTCGGGTCGCGCGTGTCTTTGCTGTTCCATTTCTCTTTTGAGTCAATCACCGGATTGCCTTTGTATTTTGTCCACGTCCTGCCTTTATCAAGGCTGTATGCGATGCATTGCACCTGTTTTTCGGGACTGTCGGCCGTATAGACGGCTACCATCGCCGGCGTGTTGCCTTTGCTGAAGCCTGCCGTATGGTTGTAGTCGATAACGGCGGAACCTGAAAACATCGTCCCGTGTTCATCGGGATATAACGCTACCGGCAGTTCTTCCCAATGTATCAAATCCTTGCTTACGGCATGACCCCAATGCATGTTTTCCCATTCCTTTTCATAAGGGTTATACTGATAAAACAGGTGGTATTCTCCTTCATAATATAGCAAGCCGTTGGGATCATTATGCCAACCCCTTTTCGGCGTAAAATGTATCCGGGGGCGGTTTGTTTCGCGATACAAACTGTCCTGGCCTGCAATCGCATCCGATTGGTAGATTTTATCCAACCCATCGCCTTCATACGAGATTTTAAGTACCTTGTTCCTTAGCGATGAAACATCGCAAAAAACCCAATAATCAACCTGTCCCGATGCAAGGCGGATGACAAACGACCGCTCTTTTTTGCCGTCAACATCGAATGTCATCACCGAACGCGACACTTCATGTGACACCGGAATATTCAGATATTGCTTTGTTATTTTGACGGAAACTTCTTTAGCCTCCGTTTTTGCGGTCATCAGCAAGACTATGCCTGCCAACAGAAAAAAAACGTTCTTTCTCATCTCCATTTGTTTTTTTATTATATTACTGCAAATATAATAATTTTCTACCAACCATAATTCTGTTGATATAATTTTTTACTGAAATTGATCTGTTGTTTCGGGATAGGGAAATATTCGTCACGGTTTTTTGTGAAATGTGCGTCTGTCAAATACGTTGGCTACATCAAGAGAAAAATTCCCATCCATATCCGTAACCATTCCGTTCGTTGTACCTTTTTCTACGACAGAAGCCCCGATTACAGGTTCTTTGTCGGTTACGGAATCCATTTTGAAGATGATGAAAGACAAATTCGACTAAAAGTGGAATACCACCATACCACTCACGAAATTAATTACCAATACATCCCCGATTTAAAAAAAACAGTAGCAATACAAGAATGGGATGCTGATTATTTTATTATTGATCCGAATCAAAATCATTTTTTGCGAGAAAACATGATAGATCCTTCATTTGGTTTCTTTTACAGTACCAAAGAATATGATGATGTTTTGTCTGAATATGCTTCAAAAATTAAAGAGAATCCCAATTCTCTATACTATATGTCTCGCATGGCAACAACATCCGATTATTATAGATCAAAAAAAGATATAGCACAGTTGTATTATCTATTTTCAGATGAAATACAGCGTTCGTATTTTGGACAAATAACATATAAGCATTTCAGTACATTTAAAATAGAAAATGTATCATTAATAAATTGTGATACAAAGATGGAGGAAAGGATAGTAGTAGATCCGAACAAACATACGTTATTAATTTTTTCTGCTTCGTGGTGTGCCCCTTGCCATAAAAAAATTCCCATGTTGAAAGAAATTTATGAAAAGATGAACATGACGCTGGATTTGGTATATATCACAATAGATGATGAAAAATTTCTCCCTCAATGGGAAAAATTAATGATAAAGGAGAATATTCCCTGGCGGAGTTTGTCTTTAAACGATAACAAAGAATTACAAGATCGTTGGAATATAAAAGCTATTCCTGATTATATTCTAATTAATCAGGGTTTGGATGCAAAAAAAATTAGTTTGAATGATGAGAATGACATAAATAACCTAATTGCAATTATTCAAAACAATTGATGTGAAATATTTTTCCCTAAAAATAACAACGACAGGCAAAGATAGTTAAAAATTTAAGGGATTAAGAAACCCACCTAAATTTTTCCAATAATTCCCTTTTCTTCGCAATACTCCCTGATAATTTCGATAATTTCCGGTCCGAATTGAGTGATTTTCTTTTCTCCGATACCGTTGATTTTCAGTAATGATTTTTTATCCGTAGGTAAGTAGGCAACCATTTCGTATAAAGTTTTTTGCGAAAAAACGCCAAAAGCAGGTAGATTCATTTCGGTCGCTTTGGCTAATCGCCACGAACGTAATTGACTAAATAAGGCCGGATGAGAAATATTTTCATTGTTTAACAAGTCTGTCGAATTATCAACTTTGCGTGTTTCCTTCGGTTTGGCTTTTTCGATAGCGGCTACCGCTTTGGCTTGGAGTAAATCTCTCAGACAAAAACCATCGAGACAGGCTATAAGAGTTTCTCGTTTGATTCGCGCATCGCTTTCAAAACGGTTTACGGCATCGTTCAGTTGTTTTTTAACGGTTTTGTTATCAATATCGAGATCGGCTTTGGACAAAACGTCCAGAATAATCGTTTTGATTTTTTCGGAGAAATAACCGGCTGCTTTTCCAATGCGGATTTGCAGAGCAGTATTCTGTTCTACATCGGGCTGTTGCGGCAAAAGCTGTTTAATCTGAGACTGAAATTTATCTGCCACTTCCCAAATTTCGGTGTGTAAAGCCGGAAACATTTGACGGAACAAATCCTGAGTCGGGTCAGGAATGCTTCCTTTATTTTCATTGATTATTTTTTCAATGTACAAAATGCGATTGCGAAATTGCGCGAAACGGAACAAATCCATCAACAACTCGTGTTGATAGGCAATGCGCGCCGAATTGAGCTGGGTTTCATCGGGTTGATTTTGTTCGATGTGTTCCGTGAAACCTCTCACCGTGTGATCGTTAATGATACTGTGATGGTTGATGGGCGTGCTAAGCACCATTCCTTCAAGTGTTTTGCAACGGCTCAGGGCAACATACACCTGCCCGTGTGCAAAGGAAGCTTGCGCGTCGATAACGGCTCGCTCAAACGTCAATCCCTGACTTTTATGAATCGTGATAGCCCACGCTAACCGGAGCGGATAATGAAAGAATGTACCTTCCGTTTCTTCGACGATTTCGTTGGTATCCGCTTTCAAAGAATACTTTACGTTTTCCCAGTAGATTCCCGAAACAGTAATTTCGTTTTCTTCACCGGGACAAAGCACGAAAATAAATTCGTCCTCAATACGGGTTATTTTCCCGATTTTTCCATTATAAAACAGCTTTTCCGGTGATAAATCGTTCTTTACAAACATCACTTGTGCGCCTTCTTTTACAACGAGTTCAAAATCAGTCGGATAAGAATATTCGGGAAAATTACCTTCAATTTGAGCTTCAAAACGATATGCTTTCCCGTCCAACAGTTGCAGTTTTTTTTCGTTGATTCGTTTTGCTTGAGCATTGTGGGTACAAAGCGTAATATATCCCTCGTTTTCGTGTGGTTGGAAATCAGGAAAATAACGTTGATTCAACCGTTCCAGAGAAAGTTTGTCGAGCCGGTTTTCACGGACTTGGTTGAGTATGGAAATAAAACTGTCGTCTTGTTGGCGGAAAACCTGAGTCAGTTCTATACTCACGAAGGAAGTTTCACGTAAAACTTTGCTACTGAAAAAGTAAGGCGTATCATAATATTCTTGTAAAAGCATCCGTTCGTCTTCTTTCACAACAGGCGATAACTGCTGCAAGTCCCCGATCATCAACAACTGTACGCCTCCGAAAGGTTTGTTATGTGTACGGAAACGGCGCAATACGGCATCAATTCCGTCCAGCAAATCGGCTCGTACCATGCTGATTTCGTCAATCACCAGTAAATCGAGGCTGCGGATGATATTGACTTTTTCTTTGTTGAATCTCATTTGTTCCGTTTTCATCCGGTCGAAACCAATCAACGGGCCAAACGGCAGTTGAAAAAAAGAATGAATGGTCACGCCATGCGCATTAATAGCCGCAACGCCCGTAGGCGCAACAACGACCATCCGTTTCAATGGATGTTCCCGCAAGTTGTGCAGAAATGTAGTTTTTCCGGTACCCGCTTTTCCTGTGAGAAAAATGTGTTGCCCCGTGTATTGAACATAATTAGTAACAAGTTCTAATTGAGGATTTGTTTGCATATTTGGTTAATTTTTGTACATGAATTAAAAATGCAAATATACACAAAATTCTTTTTCAATCCCTAAAAAGCAAGTTTTTGTTTAAAAGAAAAGTATAAATGGGTAACGATATGGAAATGAGCGGTCTTCCTTGCTTTGCTTCGTTTTTCCATTGTTTCAAATAACTCCGCCACAAAGATACTACTTTTTTGGAAAAACCAATAGCAATCAATATCTTTGCAATCGTTATCAATAAAATAGGTAAAAAAAATGAAACAGATAAATCGACTAAAAGTAGTTCTGGTTGAACAAAACAAGACCGGTAAATGGTTGGCGGATTCGATAAATAAGGATGTAGCGACTGTTTCTCGTTGGTGTTCTAATGTTACGCAGCCGCCGCTTAAAGTGCTGTTTGAAATAGCTGAATTGTTGGATGTAGATATAAAAGATTTGCTTGTTTCGACTAAAAAAAAATAATATGTCAACAAAATTCTTTACAAACGAAGACAATAATACGCTATTACACAAAATAGAAGGTATTTTTAAATACAAAAATATTCACTTCTTTGATGCTTTGGTGGGTTATTTCCGTGCGTCGGGTTATTTTCGCATACGTTCCTTTGTGGATAAAGCGGAAGAAATCAGAATTTTGGCAGGTATCAATGTTGATAGTTTGATTTATGAAGCTAATAAACAGGGACTTTTATTCATCGAAGACCCTCAGAAAAGTGTGGACAAATTCTTGGATGAGTTAAAAACGAACATTCAAGAAGCCGAATATGACAAAACGGTTGAAGCCGGAATGTTGCAATTGATAGAGGATTTAGTAACGAAGAAAGTTGTTATTAAGGTGCATCCAAAGCAAAATCTGCACGCAAAAATTTACATATTCCGCGAAAAAGAGAAGCGTGAGCATGGTTATGGCTCTGTCGTAACAGGGTCAAGCAATCTGACTGATAACGGATTGGAACGGAATTTTGAGTTTAATGTGGAACTTCGTGAAAATACCGACATAGATTTTGCCACAGAGACATTTAATAAACTGTGGAACGAAAGTGTTGAAATCGGACAGGAATTTGTCGAAAAACTGAAACGGGAAACTTATTTGAACGATGAGTTTACGCCATTTCAAGTATATTACAAATTTTTAATCGAATATTTTGGACGAAGTATTGATTTTGACCCCAATTCGATACAGGATTTGCCTTCCGGATTTAAAAAGCTATCCTATCAAGTGGATGCGGTTTCCGATGGTTATGCTAAAATGATGAAACACAATGGATTTTTCCTGTCCGATGTGGTCGGGTTGGGTAAAACGGTTGTTGCCACATTGATTGCCAAGAAGTTCTTCTATTCCAACGGTTTCCCATCCTATCTGTCGAAAACGCTTGTCATTTGTCCTCCGGCTTTGAAAGAAAATTGGGATGATACGCTTTCTCAATTTGGCTTACATGACTATAAGATTATTACATCAGGCAGTTTGCATAAGGTAACGAAACCGCATGAATACGACCTGATAATTGTTGATGAAGCGCATAAATTCCGCAACGACACAGCAGGAATGTACACCGAACTGCAAAAAATATGCAAGTCTTCAACAAGAAGAAAATTGTCGGATAATACATATCAACAAAAAAGAGTAATGCTTATTTCGGCAACCCCTCTGAACAATCGTCCGGAAGATATTGCTAATCAGGTGTATTTATTTCAGGATGCCAAAGATTCTACGCTCGAAATCAGTAATTTGCAAAATTTCTTCAGAAAGAAAATTGATGAATACAAAAAACTGAAACAGGAACCAGACATAAAAAAGATGGCGGAGGCTGTTAGAAAGCTATACGAAGAAATTCGTGCGAAAGTAATTGAGCCGCTAACCGTTCGCAGGACAAGAAAAGACCTTGCCGAAAACGATGAATATGCGAAAGACTTAAAAGAACAAGGTATCAATTTTCCAACCCCTCAAAAACCGGAAAAGATATTTTATCAACTTGATACTCATTTGGATAATTTATATGATAAAACCATTTTTTGCTTGCGGGAAGGTTTAAGCTATTATCGTTATCAAGCAATTAAATTCTTAAAGCCGCCTAAAAAGTCAAAATATCAAAAAGCCGATATGATTTCGTTTCAATTGGCTCAGATAATGAAAACTTTGTTGGTCAAACGAATAGACAGTAGTTTTTACGCATTTAAGCAATCTTTAAAACGCTTTTCAGAGGCAACGAATGCTATGGTTTTAATGTTTGAAAACAATCGTATTTATATTGCACCGAATCTCAAAGTAAACGATTATATCAACGATGGAAAAGAAGACGAACTGATAGATTTGTTGGCAAATATAGCAGATACAGACCCCACGATTGAAATTTGTACCGCTGATGATTTTGAAGAAGGTTTTTTAGACGGATTAAAACTTGACAAAAAACTATTGGCAGATTTGGTTAAAGATTGGAATGAAATAGAGGAAGACCCTAAATTGGACGTGTTTATTCAATATTTGAATACAAAGTTGTTTGATAGAGCAATTAATAAAGAAGAAAAGTTGGTAGTTTTTTCCGAATCAGAAGAAACCACAAGCCATCTTGAAGAGAAATTGAAAAAAGAGGGTTTCAATAAAATGTTGGTGGTAAGCAGTAAAAATCGAAAGGAAAAGTTTCCGTTGGTAAGAGCTAATTTTGATGCCAATATTCCGCTAAATGAACAAAAAGACGATTACAATATTTGTATCAGCACTGAAGTTTTGGCGGAAGGTATCAATATGCACCGCGCCAATATCATTGTCAATTACGACACGCCATGGAACAGTACCCGATTGATGCAACGTATCGGACGAGTAAATCGTATCGGCTCAACAGCGCAAGAGATACATGTTTTCAACTTTTTCCCAACAGCCAAAGTAAACAACGACATTGAGTTGGAGAAAAAAGCAATTATGAAGTTACAGGCTTTTCACAGCGCCTTAGGCGAAGACAGTCAGATATATTCGCCCGATGAAATTACAGAAAGTTTTGGCTTGTTCGATAAAACCGTAAATGAAGAAAAAGATGAAAAATTGCGAATCCTTCTGGAGTTACGGAAATTCAAAAAAGAGAATCCCGACTTGTTCAAGCAAATTAAAAACTTACCTGAACGCGCCCGTGTTGGACGGAAAAGTCCGGTATTGAAAGGTGCAACCATCACGTTTATCCGAAACGAAAAACGTGATGCTTTTTTGCTAATAAAAGAAAACGGTGAACTCGAAGAATTGACTTTTTTGCAAGCCGAAAAGGAATATTATGCACGACAAGCCGAAAAAGCTATACCTTTGCATGGCAATCATCATACACAAGTGGGCGAAGCCATTAAGTTTTTTGTACGTAAAACGGAAGAAGAAAAGCAAAGGGAACGTCAATTAGACATCACGCAAGGTCCGAACGAAAAAAAGGCATTAAGTTATTTGGATGCCATTATCAATTTGCAACTTGCTAACCCTGAGGAAAAAGAGTTGCTACTTAATACAAAAATGGCTTTGCGATTAGGCAAATTTCAACAGTTGCAACGCGACATTAATAAATTTACCAAAGTTGTAAAGGCAACGCTATTAAAACCGGCTGTGTTGTTGGAAGAATTATTGAAAATTATTCGAAAATATCCTTTGCAGGCAATTGAAGACGATACACAATCTTTTGTTCCTGTTTCCCTGATAAAAGGATTTAAACCGGAAATAATAATTAGCGAAAGTTTTGATAAATAGACCCATGGAAAAGAACAACATAATCATTTACAACACCGATGATGGCAAAACATCAGTAAGTCTGATGTCAAAAGACGGCAATGTATGGCTAAATCAGCAAATGCTTGCCGAACTTTTTGACACCTCCATCCCAAATATTAGTATGCATATATCTAACATATTAAAAGAAAATGAATTAGATGTAAATTCAGTTATTAAGGATTACTTAACAACTGCCGCTGACGGTAAAAATTACAACGTTACCTTTTACAGCCTGGATATGATTCTGGCGATAGGATTTCGAGTAAGAAGCAAACGCGGTACACAATTTCGCCAATGGGCAAACCGAAATCTGAAAGAATACATGATAAAAGGCTTCGTGATGGACGATGAACGTCTGAAAAATCCTGATGGTCGTCCCGACTATTACGACGAGCTTTTGGAACGGATACGCGATATTCGCGCCTCCGAAAAACGTTTTTATCAAAAAGTCCGCGATTTGTTCGCTTTATCAAGTGATTACGACGCTACGGATAAAGCTACTCAAATGTTTTTTGCCGAAGCGCAAAACAAATTGCTATATGCCGTAACAGGAAAAACCGCAGCCGAAATAATCGTTTCCCGCGCTGATGCTAATGCTCCAAACATGGCTCTGACCAATTGGAAAGGCAAAATTGTACGTAAACAGGATATTTATATTTCCAAAAATTACCTGACCGAAGATGAATTAGACAGTTTGAATCGTTTGGTTACGATATTTTTAGAAGTTGCCGAATTGCAAGCAAAAGACCGTAAAGATATTACCATGAAATTTTGGCACGAAAATATTGATGGTATTATCTCATTCAATAAGAAAACGTTACTCGCAGGAAAAGGCAGTGTAAGCAATGCTCAAATGGAAAAGTTTGTCGAAACTGTTTATGAAAAGTTTAACGAGCAACGAAAGCAATATGAATTGCAACAAGCCGATGCTGAAGATTTGAAAGAATTAAAACAGCTGGAAGAAACCATAAAACAGACAAAAATATGATACACGACAATTTCCAATCGGACTTAAAACAGGCTTACAACCGAAGCAATTGGCAACAGTGGCTACAAGATATTTTCGGCAGACAAATCAATTTTGAAGCACAACCTGAACAAATAATATTACAAAAAGACACCGCAAAATCCATAGAACGCTTTGCTTCTGTTTCGCTTGCCGATGGCAAAAACATTGCGGTGTTGGATATTATGACGAACAAGGATGTCCAGATTGCCCGTAATAGAGTAGCCTTGCGCGAACTCGTATCTCAACTGATTGACCACGACCGTTATCATGGCTTGTTGGCATTTTATCACAGCGAAGACTTGTCGCAATCGGAATATCGGCTTTCTTTCATCAGCAGTGAAGCCGTCATTGACGATGCCGGAAATTTTACGACACAAAATACCAATCCTAAACGATATACATACGTTTTAGGCGAAAATGAGAGTACGCGAACAGCTTCGGACAGGCTAAAAAACATTGCAGATAAAGTCGGTCATATAACGTTGGGCGATATGAAAGAGGCTTTTTCTGTTGAGACCCTTACCAAACAATTCTATAAAGAACTGTTCGATTGGTATCAATGGGCATTGTGTGATGAAATGGCAGTTACCTATCCCAACGATACTGATATGGAAACCGACGACCGGAAAATAGAAGAACACTTAATTCGGCTTATTACCCGTTTGATGTTTGTGTGGTTTATCAAACAAAAGCGGCTCATTCCCCAAGATATTTTCGATATTAAAAAACTATCTGCCATTTTGAAAGATTTTGATGCGGCAAGTGAAAAATCAGGAAATTATTACAATGCTATCCTACAAAACTTGTTTTTTGCTACATTAAATAGACCGATCAGTGAGCGGGCATTTGCTTCTTTTTCTTTGAATGACAAACGAGTCGGAAAGGAACATTATGGTATCAAAACATTGTTTCGCGATGCCAACGAAGGAACATGGTTTAAGCAATCGAATGAAGAAATGATAGATTTGTTCAAACAAGTTCCTTTTTTGAATGGTGGCCTGTTTGAATGTTTGGATAAAGAAAAAGACAATAACGAAAAAATCTTTTATTACGATGGATTTAGCCGCGAAGGAGGACGACAAAGACGAGCCTTTCTGCCTAATTGCCTTTTCTTTGAATCAGAAAAAGGACTGATATCGATTCTCAAACGATACAATTTCACGATAGAAGAAAATACTCCGAGTGATGTGGAAGTAGCCCTCGACCCTGAATTGTTGGGAAAAGTGTTTGAGAACTTGCTGGGTGCTTATAATCCTGAAACCAAGGAAACGGCGCGTAAACAATCCGGCTCGTTCTACACGCCACGTGAAATTGTGAATTATATGGTGGACGAGTCGTTGAAAGCATATTTGCAACAATGTACGAGCATAGACTTTCCAAGTTTTGAAAACTTGGAAAGTCTGTCAACCAACGAAAAATCAGCCATTTACAATGCCCTGTTAAAAATCAAAATCCTTGACCCCGCCTGTGGTTCAGGTGCGTTTCCAATGGGTATTTTGAATCGAACAATTGAAATAATGGAAAGATTGGGGTTGCCCCAAACGATAGACCGTTTCCATTTGAAATTGCACCTGATAGAAAATTGCATATTTGGTGTTGACATACAAACCATTGCTGTCCAAATTAGCAAACTTAGATTTTTTATTTCACTCGTTTGCGAACAAACTCCAAATGGAAACATAGATGATAATTATGGCATAAAACCTTTGCCGAATTTAGAAACTAAATTTGTTGCTGCCAATACTTTAATCGGATTAGTTCCAAAAAATGCGCAAGGAAATCTATTTGAAGACCCACAAATAGATGTAACAAAAAAGGAATTACTGCAAATTCGACACAAACATTTTTCGGCAAATACACCTAAACAAAAGAAAGAATGTCGGGAAGAAGATAAAATTCTGCGCAATAAGTTAGCTAAATTACTGGAAACCAATGGCTCTTTTGCACCGGATGATGCTCTACAGTTAGCCCAATGGAATCCTTACGACCAAAATTCAACCTCTCCATTCTTTGACTCCGAATGGATGTTTGGTTTGGCTCAAGGTTTTGATATTGTGATTGGTAATCCGCCGTATGTAAAGGCAAAAAAATTAAAGGATATTGCACCATTCTTAAAAGACTATGCCGTTGCAACGGGAACTTCCGATTTAAGTGTTTATTTTATTGAAAGAGGATTAAATCTTTGCAAACCAAACTGTTATTTGTATTATATAACAACAAATAAATTTTTCAATACAGGATATGGAAAACCTGTTCGTAAACTTTTAACAAACAATCAAATAAATAAAGTAATTGATTTTGAGCAAGTTGAGGTTTTTGATAATGTACTGGTTTCGAGTGTTGTAATAGGGATAAAGAAAACCGAAGAAAAAGCAGATAATTTTACCTATCAGAAATTTTACAAACTCACAAAAGCCGATTTTACAAAAAAATTTGTTGAGAAACAATCGGAATTTGGGATATATAAGCAATCACTGTTAACTGATAGTGAATGGTCGTTTTCTGATAACGAGCAACTTATAATAAAAACAAAAATTGAAAATGCAGGCAAAAAAATTTCTATATTCAACGGTGTTGCCGTTTTTCGTGGTGTTACAACAGGTTTTAATCCCGCATTTATTATTGATGCTGAAAAGAAAACAGAACTCATTGCCGCCGATAAAGCCAATGAGCAGATTATTAAACCGCTTTTGCAAGGCAGAAATATCAGAAAATGGATTTATAATGAACATAATGATTTTTTAGTTTTCACAAAACAAGGAATTGATATTGAAAAATATCCTATTATAAAGAACCATTTAAGTGGCTTTTATTCAGATTTAAAACCAAGAGAAGAAAATGAAACAGAGGGCGGCAGAAAGCCCGGAAGTTATAAATGGTTTGAAATTCAAGATAACACTGCATATTATCCTGAATTTGAGAAATCTGAAAAAATAATTTGGGGTTTAACGGCTGATAAATGGGCGTATGCTTACGATGACAAACAGCATTATTTGCCAAGTAACGGTTATATTTTGACTTCCGAAAATATTCCCATAAAATATCTTTTGGGGTTGCTCAACAGCAACCTGCTAAAATATTATTTTGGTTTTATCGGCGTTATGACGGCAGGTGGCGCATACACATTAAAGCACGCTACCATTCAACAACTACCTATTGTTGTCGCAAACGACCAACAACAAATAATAGATTGTGTAGAACAAATTTTGCAATCAAAAAAGAAAAATTCCGACACAAGCAAATTAGAAAATGAAATTGACCAATTGGTTTATGAATTGTATGGATTGACGGCGGAGGAAATAAAAATAGTGGAGGGGAAGGTATGAGTGAACAGAACAACCAATATAAAAGTATCATTTTATTCATTGAATTGGAAAAATCAATCAAATTACTAAAAGCGGGTTTGGGAGAAATACAAAAAATATCAGCAAATAATGATTTTTATGAACCTGTTTTTATGTTTTTGTCAAACGGATTGGAACGATTGTTTAAAACAATGCTTTGTTTGAATTTTAAAGATAAACATAATCGCTTTCCAAATTCTGATGAGATTTGGAAAAATAAAAACGGACACGACTTTTCGTTTTTAAAAAATGAAATCGAGAAAATTTGCATTCCTGTTAATCGTCCATTTGCTGCTATGGATTATGATATTATCATAAAAGATACTTTTGTAAATAGCATTTGTCATGTTTTATCGGAATATGGAAAAGGTGGGCGTTATTTTAATATTGATGCAATACTTGGAAAAAGTAACAATTTTAACCCAAAAGACGAATGGGAGAAATTGGAAACCCAAATTGGCAAAGAAATTTATGGTGAAAAACAGTTTGATGAATCATTGATTATTCCAAATCAACTTGATAAAATATATTCTGATACAAATATAGAGATTATTATTCGGTTAGAGAAATTCTTTCGAGCCTTAACACGACAATTTATTTTTGGCAATTTTTCCAAAGATTCTAAGACATATAGTTTTCAAATTCAGGATTTTTCAGATATAGACGATAATCAGTTGGGTAAAATACAGTATTGATAGAGCGACATTCAGGTTTGGACAATCAAAGACAATTACCGACTGGGCAGTGATATTAATTCCAAAGTCCTCGCCTTTGCTTTCGGTCTTTCTGCCGAAATCGAGCGCAATCTCATCTCACAACGGACAAAAGAGGCGCTTGCCCGCAAACGTGCTGAAGGTGTTGTCCTCGGTCGCCCCAAAGGGAGTAAATCGAAAATCAAAAAACTTACCGGAAAGGAAGCGGAAATCAAAACGCTATTAGATAAAAAGGTGTCAAAAAGCGCTATCGCCCGCATATTGGGTGTACACAGGCTCACTGTGGCGGAATTTGTTAAAGGGATGAGAGGCAACTTTTAATAACGATAAATCCAATTATTATTACGGTTTTGGTTAAATATATTACGTGGGAGCTTAAATTAACAGGATTATTTAGAAATTTCACAGAGGTAAAATCTGTTCGAGATAGAGAAGAACCAAGTCAGGAATTTTGCCTTATTGTTACAATTAAAGACACCAAGAAGAAAGGGAACATCTATAATGAGGTAACACAATTGCTTGATAGTTATAGTTTTATTCATAGCAATGTGAAAATAAAAGAAGACGTAAGAATCAGATTAAATGGATAATGTACCACAGAAATGAAAAAGCAATGCCTCGGAAGCAGCAACTTCTAAGGCATTTATTCGGAATGTATTAAAACAGTAGAAGTTTAACGGGGTTGGTAACCCTTTGGCATTCTACCGGAACAAGTCCTAACTCCGTGATGTATAAGGGCATTAGTTTTTAACAATTTAATTTTTTTGTTATGGCAAGAAATGGAAAAGTCGGTGATGGACATCGCAATGGAGCTGTTAGAGGTAGGACACAAACCTATAATCCAAAAACAGGGACGTTTGTTAAACGTGATTCTGGTACAGGTAGGTTTATGGATGTAAAATCTGATGGTACACCCCTGTTTTTTTATTATCCACAGCACATCCACTTATAATGTACCAGAAATCGCTCTTTTCTCAAAAATCATGTACATACTTTTGTGTCGGCGTTGCTATTGACGCTAACTTTTAATGCGAGATATTATGTTTGTAAACGATGATTATTTTAACAAATGGATGGAAAAGTTGTACGGCAGGATATGCGATATTTTCAAAGTCATCAACGCATCGGCAGGCGCAAATGAAGTTTTCGGCGAGAACGAGAAAATCTATTACAAAACTTCCGACGTGAGGGCGTTCGTTTATAAGAATGGCGACCATTGGGACAAAAAAGCGTTTGAAGATACGACAAACAAAGGATGGGGAATAATGTTATACTTGCACAACAAGGCAAAGACACCTAAAAAAATTGTTATTCCAAAAATAAATATTACATTTGTGGCGAATATGAAACGGACAATATCTTTTATATTACTCATTGGTTTGCTATTGACAGCCGTTCAGCCGTCGATTGCCTTTCATTATTGCAAAGGCGAACTGCATTCTGTGGGTTTTGTCAAAAAGGATTTGCCGAAATCCTGTTGTAAAAAAAATGGTCCGAATTGTTGTTCCAACAAAATCTTAAAAGTTAAAACCGACTCATTTCCCATTCACCAAACAGATACGGATATTCAAACACCTGCTTTTCTGCATCCTTTATTCTTTGTAATGAGTGGCGATTTGATTTTCCCCTGCGAAAACGGTCTTCTATTACAACAAGTCTTTCCACCCGGCGGTTTGGCGCGATATAGCGCAGAAATGCGCCACCTGATTTGCATTTATAGAATTTGATTAAGGCAATCTTTTGAAACGTCATTGCGAGGGCAATAGCCCGAAGCAATCTATGTTTTTTTGTCTAATTATCCTATTTCTAAAAAAATGCTAAACAAACTTATCAAATATTTTCTTGATAACCGGCTAATAACGGCATTGTTACTGATTATTATCCTGTTATGGGGCGTTTCAGTTGCCCCTTTTGACTGGCATAAAGGCCGGTTGCCGTCCGATCCCGTACCGGTGGATGCTATTCCCGATATCGGTGAGAATCAGCAGATTGTCGCTACCGAATGGATGGGGCGTTCACCCAAAGATATTCAGGAGCAGATCACTTATCCGCTCACGACTTCGTTGCTCGGTATTCCGGGTGTGAAAACGATCCGCAGTTCGTCCATGTTCGGTATGTCGTTCATTTACATTATTTTTGACGATAATGTAGAATTTTATTGGAGCCGTTCGCGAATATTGGAAAAGCTCAATTCCTTGCCGGCGGGAATGTTACCCGAAGGTGTCCAACCCACTTTAGGTCCCGATGCCACTGCCCTCGGACAAGTCTTTTGGTACACTTTGGAAGGACGGGATCCGGAAACCGGCAAACCCACCGGCGGCTGGGACCCCGATGAATTGCGCACCATCCAGGATTTTTACGTTAAATATTCGCTTTCATCGGCTGAAGGTGTATCGGAAGTCGCCTCTGCCGGCGGTTTTGTGAAAGAATACCAGGTCGAAATTAATCCCAATGCCATGCGTGCGTACAATGTCTCAATAATGGATGTGATGAACGCCGTGCAAAAAAGCAATCTCGACATCGGTGCGGAAACCATCGAGTTGAACAAAGTCGAATATTTAGTACGGGGCTTGGGTTACATCAAAAACCTGTCCGATTTGGAAGAAGCCGTTATCACTGTCCGCGAAGGTATTCCTGTGAGAATCAAAGATGTAGCTGTGGTCAATTTCGGCCCTGCCACCCGTCGCGGAGGATTGGACAAAGAAGGAATAGAAGCCGTTGGCGGCGTGGTCGTTGCCCGCTACGGCTCCAATCCGATGGAAGTGATTAACCACGTCAAAGCCAAGATTGAAGAAATGTCGGCGGGACTTCCCCAGAAAAAATTGGCAGACGGCACCATTTCGAAAGTGACGGTTGTACCGTTTTATGACCGTTCAGGGCTTATCAAAGAAACCATCGGAACACTTGAAACAGCTTTGACACACGAAATACTGATTTGTATTATTGTCGTTATCGTTCTGATTTTCAATCTGCGAGCTTCGGCAATTATTTCGGGATTGTTGCCGATAGCGGTGCTTGCTGCTTTTATCATCATGCGTTATACAAAGGTGGATGCGAATATTGTTGCGTTGTCGGGTATTGCAATAGCCATCGGCGTGATGGTGGATGTCGGCGTGGTGATTGTGGAGAATATCTTGAAAAAATTGCAGGCATCAGGTATAGAGACAAGGCAATGCCTTGTCTCTACGGAATTAACGGATTTGATTTACCGTAGCACCAAAGAGGTTTCCGGTGCATTGGCTACTGCCATGCTAACGACAATTATCAGTTTTCTGCCGGTTTTTGCCATGCAAGCACAGGAAGGAAAGCTCTTTAGGCCGCTGGCATATACCAAAACATTTGCGCTGCTTTCAGCATTTCTGCTCGGTTTTGTGTTGTTGCCGACAATTGCTTATTGGGTGTTTTCGATTAGGTTGCCGAGACCTTTGAGGGATTTAAAGATCTTAAGATTTTTAAGATCAAAAAGAAGCCGAACAATAATCACCTTTGCAGTCCTGATAATCGCCATTTTATATCTCACCGCCGAATGGTTACCGGTTGGCACCGGAGCGGGTTTACCGCTGAATTTTGTGTTTGTGGTGTTTGCTATCGGCATTATTCTCGCCACTTTGTGGTCGTTGGTGGTTTTCTACGAACGCATTTTGCGATGGTGTCTTGCCAATCGTTGGAAATTCATGCTGATACCCATCGTGACCTTGATTCTCGGAATATGGATCTGGCGGGGAATGGGCGAAGAATTTATGCCGAGCCTCGACGAAGGCTCGTTCTTACTGATGCCGACGAGTATGCCGCATACCGGCATCGAACAAAATCTGCAACTGATTGAAACTGTGGACAAACGCATCAGTTCCATTCCCGAAGTGGAAGTGACCGTCGGCAAATGGGGACGGGTCAATTCGGCGCTTGATCCCGCACCGGTGCAGATGTTTGAGAACACAATCAATTATCGTTCCGAATATATTTTGGATGAAGACGGCCATCGGATGCGTTTCAAAACCAATTCCAAAGGTGAATTTTTACTTCGAATGGAGAATGGCGAATTGAAAGTTGAAAATGAAAAAGAACGCTACTCAAATTCTCGACTCTCCATTCTCAAATCTCAATTAATTCCGGATAAAAACGGTAAATATTTTCGGCAATGGCGACCACAGATTAAAAACACAAACGACATTTGGCAGGAAATCGTTAATGTCTCGCATTTGCCGGGGCTGACTTCTTCGCCGAAGTTGCAACCGATTGAAGCTCGTTTGGTTATGCTTTCGACAGGGATGCGCGCCCCGATGGGATTGAAAGTGTCGGGGCCGGACTTGGAAAGTATCGAACAAGCCGGAAAAGCCTTAGAAACGGCATTGAAAGAATCGCCGTCAATCCTGCCTTCTACTGTGTTTTACGACCGCGCCGTCGGTGCGCCGTATATCGAAATCAAGCTGAACAGACAAAACATGGCGCGATACGGAATTACCATTGCCGATTTGCAGGAAGTGATCGAATCGGCCATAGGAGGTATGACGCTGACTACCACTGTCGAAGGCCGCGAACGTTTTCCTGTTCGATTGCGCTATCCCCGCGAATTACGCGACGATCCGGATGCTTTGTCCCATCTCCTGATTCCGACGGCAACCGGTGCACAAATACCTTTGAGTGAAGTTGCAGACATCGAATATACCAAAGGCGCACAGATGATTCAAAGCGAAAACACTTTCCTGACCGGTTATGTGATTTTCGACAAACAGTCGGGCAAGGCGGAAGTGGATGTGGTGCAGGAAGCCGGTCAATTATTAAAAGAAAAAATCAGTTCGGGTGAATTGAAACTTCCGGCAGGAGTATCTTATAAATTTGCAGGCAATTACGAGCAACAGCAACGGGCAGCCAATCGTTTGCTCATCGTTATCCCGCTTTGCTTGATCGCTATTTTGTTGGTGCTTTATTTTCAATTTCGAACTGTAACTGCTTCATTGATACATTTTTCAGGTGTATTTGTCGCTTTTGCAGGCGGATTTATTTTGTTGTGGCTTTACGGACAACCTTGGTTTATGAATTTTCCCATTGGCGGGGAAAATGTACGCGATTTATTCCAAATGCATACTATCAATCTGAGCATTGCCGTTTGGGTAGGTTTTATCGCCTTGTTCGGCATTGCTACCGACGATGGTGTGTTGATGGGAACTTATATCCACGATACATTTATTGAACGAAATCCGCAGACAAAAAACGAAATCCGGGAAGCCGTCGTTTATGCCGGCCTGAAGCGCGTCCGTCCTGCTGCGATGACCACTGCCACTACACTTATCGCACTTCTGCCGGTACTGACTTCGACCGGTAAAGGCGCCGATATTATGGTGCCGATGGCGATTCCGACTTTCGGCGGCATGTTGATTCAATGTATGACTATGTTTGTGGTGCCGGTTTTGCAGTGTTGGTGGAGAGAAAGTAAAATTAAGAGTTAAGAACTAAGAGTTAAGAGTTAAAAATGAAAAGAATAACAACAACAATTCTATTAATAATAATAGGCTTCGCGGCTTTCGCTCAAACCGATTCCCTGCCCCGCTACCTGCAAGTCGCGGCAGAAAACAATCCGGGCGTGAAAGCCGATTTCCTGGCTTATCAGGCGGCTTTGCAGAAAATCCCTCAGGCAGGCGCTTTGCAAGACCCGCAGTTGGATTTGGGATTTTTCCTTCAACCGATGGAAATAATTGACGGAAAACAAGTTGCAGACATTAAACTGATGCAGATGTTTCCGTGGTTCGGCACAAGAAAAGCCGCTCAAACGGAAGCCCAACACATGGCGAAAATGACTTTCGAGCAGTTTCGGGAAACGCGGGATAAATTATTTCTCGACGTCTATACCCAATGGTTTACGCTTTGCCGATTACAACAGCAATTGATTAACAATCAAGAAAATAAAAAACTGTTAATCCAATTGGAAGAACTGGCTTTGCGAAAATTTGCGACAGGAAGTACGACGCCTTCGGCGTCGGGTGAAAGGCAAAAGGTGAAAGGTGAAGGCAGCTCTACACCTAATAATGCGATGTCGGGAATGAATATGAATACCTCTCCTTCACCTTTCACCCTTAACCCTTCACCTCAAATGTCCGGTATGCCGGCGGGAAATATGGGCAGCGCTTCGTCAGGCATGTCCGACGTGTTGCGTATTCAGTTGGAAATAGCTGAAATTGATAACAATACGGAAAATTTATCGTCCGAAATAAAATCTGAAAAGGCGAAGTTCAATGCATTGCTGAATCGTTCTTCCGAAAGCAACGTTCAAATTCCCGATTCATTGGAACAAATACCTTTTCTCTTTGATATTCAGTCTGCTAAGTCCCTGATAGCTACTCAAAATCCAATGCTGAACATGATTAACGAAGAAGAAGCGGCTTATCGGGCAAAAGCCGAAATGGATAAGAAAATGAGTTACCCGATGTTCGGCATCGGTCTGCAATACATGCTTATCAATAAAAAACCGGTGAGTCCGGAACCGGACGATGGCATGAGTAATATGAGCGACATGAACAATACGAATAGTATGAGCAGCATGAACGGTAAGGACATGATTATGCCGATGGTATCAATCAGTATTCCGATTTACCGGAACAAATACAAGGCACAACAACGGGAAACGGCTTTCTTACAACAAGCTACGCGGGAAAAACACATCAATACCCAAAATATGCTTGAAGCCGAACTCTATCGTACCAAACATCAATTAGACGATGCCACGCGACGGATTTCCCTTTACCGGAAGCAAACGGAATTGGCGCAAACGACTTACAATCTGATTATTCAGGAATTTGCCTCGGGCAAAAGCGATTTATCAAATGTGATTCAAGTGCAACGCCAACTTCTGGATTATGAATTGAAAACGGCGGAAGCCATCGCCGATTACAATACAATGGTAGCAAACATTCAAAAACTATTATCTAATAATCCCCAATGAAAACAAAATATATCCTCTACGGACTCATCCTCGCCGCCGGAATTTTCCTCGGATGGCTATTCTTCGGCAGTCACTCAAAACATGAAAATTCGGAACATGTTCATACAGAAAGTGAAGCCCAAATCTGGACTTGCTCCATGCACCCGCAAATCCGGCAAGACCATCCGGGCAAATGCCCCATTTGCGCAATGGATTTAATTCCCCTCAAAACACAGGGAACAAGTACGGAAAACATAGACCCCGACGCTATTCAAATGTCGGAAGAAGCTGTTGCACTGGCTAATATTCAAACGACCATTGTCAGCCGGAGTAATCCGGTGAAAGACGTGCGTCTATACGGAATAATCAAGCCTGACGAACGGTTGTTGCGCTCATTGGTGTCGCACGTGAGCGGGCGCATCGAAACGCTTGCGGTGAATTTTACCGGCGAAACTGTTCGAGAAGGACAAGTTATCGCCAAAATTTATTCGCCTGATTTGCTGAACGCTCAACAGGAATTGTTGGAAGCTAAGAAATTGGAAGCTACGCAACCGGCTTTGTTGAACGCCGCTCGCGAAAAACTTCGTTTCTGGAAACTGTCCGACAACCAAATCGCCGAAATCGAACAAACAGGCAAAACGTCGCCAATTACAAATATTTTGGCCAATGCAAGCGGTATCGTGATTGACAAGAAAGTGGAACAAGGCGATTATGTCAATCAAGGTGGAGTCCTGTTTGATTTGGCGGATTTATCGTCGGTTTGGGCGATGTTCGACGCATACGAACCGGATTTGCCTTACCTGAAAATCGGCGATAAGGTCGAATATACTTTGCAAACTTTGCCGGGTAAAACCTTTTCGGGAAAAATTTCTTTTATCGACCCGATACTCGACAAAACTACGCGAACTGCCAAAGTCCGTGTGGAAACGGCAAATCCAAGGATGGAATTAAAACCCGAAATGTATGCAAATGCGCTCGTTAAAACGACGTTAAAACATCAGGGGAATGAAATCGTTATTCCCAAAACAGCTCTGTTGTGGACAGGTAAACGTTCCATCGTTTATGTTAAACAGCCGGATACGGATTTGCCTGTTTTCAAACTTCGGGAAATTGAGTTGGGCGCTTCTTTGGGCAATGAATACGTTGTGTTGTCGGGACTTAGCGATGACGAAGAAATTGTTACCAACGGCGCTTTTGTCATTGACGCCAGCGCCCAATTGGAAGGAAAACCGAGTATGATGAATAGTACCAAACAAAATGTATCGGCAACAAACAAACAGGCAATATTCACGGTTCAAGGACTTTGTGAGATGTGCAAAGACCGGATTGAAAAAACAGCGAAAACTGTAACCGGCGTTTCATCCGCCGTTTGGGATATTAAAACAAAACAGTTACATTTGCAGTACGATTCGGAACTTACATCACCGGATGCCGTTGCGAAAGCTTTGGCAAAAGCCGGACACGATACGGAAAAATACAAAACAAGCGATGAAGTTTACAATGCTTTGCCGGCTTGCTGCAAATACAGAAAATAAAATTATGTATATATGAAATTATTAGGAAACATTATCTGGCTGGTTTTCGGGGGAATACTTGTTTCGATAGGCTATTTGCTTGCCAGTATTCCACTGATAATAACCATTATTGGCATTCCGTTTGGAATACAAATCATTAAATTGGCAATATTAGCGCTTTGGCCTTTTGGCAAGACGGTCAGGGATACCGGAAATTCGGGGGGATGCCTTTATTTAATTATGAATATTATATGGTTAGTGTTTGGTGGACTTGAAATCTGTTTGTCACATTTAGTTTTGGGATTACTGTTTTGCATAACCATTATCGGTATTCCGTTTGGCAGACAACATTTCAAGTTGGCGGCTTTAGCTTTAACTCCTTTTGGAAAAGATATTTACTAAACTTAAAAAATTAAAAGTTATTAATAAAATTTATTATGAAACGATTCATTTATTTATTAGTTGCGTTTGCTTTGGTTTTAACCATAAACGCTTGTTCAAAAACCGCTTCCGAAAAGAAAACGGAAAGTCCCGCAGTAGAAACGGAAAGTACGCTTACCCATGCACATTTAGCAGTAAACGGCAGTTGTAGTATGTGCAAAGAACGGATTGAAAGTACCGCCCAAGCGATTAAAGGCGTATCAACCGCCAAATGGGATGCCGACGAACAACAATTGCATTTGAATTTTGAGGCGGCCAAAACGTCTTTGAAAGCTGTCAGTAAGGTGATTGCCCAAGCCGGTCATGATACCGAACTTGACAAAGCGCCCGAAGATGTTTACAATGCTTTGCCGGAATGTTGCAAGTACCGCAAATAAAATCTAAGAATTGCGGGTGCTGAATTCGCATCCGCAATATTTTTGATTATAGAATCCATTCTCTTGAAGTAAAATACGACGTCGTTCACTAAGGCCTTCCTTCCGCCAGTTTTTATCCCAAAAGGTAAGATGCGGATAAGGAATAATGGCTTGTTTGCCGGCTTCCGCAATTTGTTCAAGATTTTTCCAGCGGGAAGACGCCAATGTCGCGGCAATCGTATCAAATCCTTTTTCGTTTGCCAGCCAAGCTGTTGCCGACAATCGCATCCGGAAACATTCCAAACAGCGTTTGCCGCGTTCCGGCTCTTTTTCAAGACCGGCGATGTTTTTCAACCATAAATCATGGTCGTAATCTCCGTCGATAATCTCCAAACCCAATTGGCGGGCGTAACGGCTACATTCGTTTTTTCGAATCTCGTATTCCTCACGAGGGTAAATATTCGGATTAAAATAAAACAGTGCAGGACGTATTTCCCTGTTGAGCAGATATTCAATGATAGCTGTAGAACAGGGAGCACAACAAGTATGGAGTAGAAGGTTCATTATTGCCTAATTTTATGCAAAGATAGTATAGACCTGCGTATTATTTGGTTTTTTATTAAACAAATTATGCTTAATTTTGACGGGAAAATAATCGGTTGGGATTTTTATGATCGTATTTTCCGGCGTCACATTTAAGGCTCGCCCCCTTAAACTAAGACAAAAAAGCCTTCCTGCAAGGCTTAACCCAATTTGCCATAAAGAGTATAAACTTAAAATTACAGAAAGGCGCCGTAAAGGTACACAATGATTTTGATTTTCCAAAGTTCCCGACAAGGTCGGACAATTGGATGTGTCCGGCTTGTAAAATACAGGCAGGTTGCATAAAAAAATAAAAATAAAATCAAAAAAATAAGATGTGTCAAAAAACTGCCATGCAGAACATGTCAAGTATTATTTGACACATCTATTTATTTTATTTATTAATTGAACGTATTTTATGAAAAAAGGTGTTTGCTATTTTTTTTTATTGTTTCTGTGGATAATTGTTTTTGTTTGTACAGTTAAAGCACAATCATCGCGGTATGTATCACAATATGATAATTTAAGAAAATATTTGGGTAAAGACCACATAGAAACTTTAGATTCCGCCCGAATGAAAATTATCTATTCCCTTAGATATATACCGGACAGCACAAATCCAAAAAATGTATTGAGAGACAAAAAAGTTCTGTTGATAGGGGACAAAATCAAACATTTTTACAGCGCTTATGTCCGGCAAGCCGATTCGGCTCTCACGGCTGATTTTAATAAGGGGAAAAAATCGGCTCCCATTAAACGCGCACCGGATGTATTGGGAGAAGGGTATGATATTTATATTGGCTATCCCGATGCGGGAAACCAAATGGTCTTAGAATATATTACAGATTTATCTACATACGGATATAAAGAAAATATCGAATTTCCGAAATGGACCATTGATGATTCCGCCTACGTTGTATTGGGATATCCCTGTCAAAAAGCGACGGGACGTTTCAGGGGCAGGGATTGGATTGTATGGTTCAGCACGGCAATTCCATTGAATGCAGGTCCCTGGAAATTAGGGGGATTGCCTGGTTTGATACTGAAAGCTTCCGACAGTCGAGGACATTATGTCTTTGAATGTATTGGATTTGAACAGCTTAAGAAGAAGAAAGAACCGATTATCTGGAAAAAAGGTGCGTATCATTATACCAAATGTACAAGGGAAGAATACAGAAAAGCGCAAAACCGGTTTTATGATGATCATGTAAATGTTTTATTGTCAATGGGATGGAATATCAATGTTGTGGATGATAACGGGAATAGTCTCGAACACATTAATACACCGGATAAATCTTTTGAAGAAAGGCATATTAGTTGGGGTACTACGGTAAATGCTGCCGACCGGTATAAAAAACTGCCTTATAATCCGATTGAATTGGAATAAATTAATTTTACGAATATGCCGCTTCAATTCAAATACCTGATTTTAATAGTTGGATTACTGACGCCTTGTATCGGTTATGCACAGGAAACCGTTGTTATTAAAGGAACAATAACCGACAAGGAAGGCAAAGCCATTGAAGGCGTATCGGTAGTATTAAATCCTCAAAATAAAACGGCAGTACTGGCTTATTCCATGTCGGACGGAAAAGGATATTATCAGTTGGATTACTCCGGCAACGTCGATTCCCTGCAACTCGCGTTGACCAGTTTTGATTATGAAAAAGCGATCCGGAAGATTTTAAGAATTTCGCAAACAATCAATTTCAGTTTAGAACTTCAACCCATTTCTCTGAATGAAGTCGTGATAAAAGCCGACCCAATTTCGCAGAAAGGAGACACGATCAGTTATTTAGTTTCAGCATATACATCCGAAAGCGACCGCGTAATCGGCGATGTATTAAAGAAACTGCCCGGCATTGAAGTGATGGCGGATGGCTCTATTCAGTATAACGGGAAAGATATCAATAAGTTTTATGTGGAAAACTTAGACCTCCTGCAAGGCCGTTACGGCATAGCAACCAACAATATATCCGCCAAAGACGTCGCTGCCGTTGAAGTATATGAATATCACCAGCCAATCAAAGTTATGAAGGAAACAAATCCAACCGACCGGGCTGCCATAAACCTGAAATTGAAAAACAGCGCCAAAGGAACGTTGGGCGCTATGGCTCAATTGGGCGCCGGCGGAAAACCCTTTCTTTGGGACAATGAATTGGTCTCGCTTTATTTTGCTAAAAAAACACAAAATATCAATACTTATAAAGGGAATAACAGCGGAAATGACGTTTCACAGGAACTTACCGCATTCTATTCCGACAATAAAGGTTCGTCATATCCGGGTAATTTTTTGTCTGTCCTTTCGCCCGCGCCTCCGGCAATCAACAACCAACGCTATTTGTTTAACGATGTACATACCGCAACAAGTAATCTCTTATTTCTGTTACCCAAAGATATTGAACTGACTACAAATGTAAATTATCAATACGACCGCCGCACCAAAAACAGTTATTCCAATTCCACGTATTATCTTCCGAATAAAGACCCATTGACAATTGAAGAAATAACAGGGATTTCACAAAAGATCAATAAACTGAATGCCGCGATAAAAGCAAATTCCAACAGAAACAAATTTTATTTTACCAATTCATTGAATATTGACGCTTTATGGAACCGAGACAAAGGAAAAACCATAACCGGGGATACGATTGCCCAAAATCTAAAAACAGATTTATATAATCTGTCCAATATATTTGAATTGATTAAAACCATTATGAATGGGAAACAATTTCGTATCTATTCCTTTAACGGATATGTACAAACACCGCAAAACCTGTCCATCATTCCCGGTATGTACGAGGAAATTATGACGGAAGGAAAGTCATACAACACATTAATGCAAAGCACGGAATCGGGCAGTTTTACATCTATATCCTATGTTTCTCTTTCATTTACAAAGAACCGGTTTATACAAAATTATTCTACAGGATTAGAAGCTGATATTCAGAATCTTAATTCATCTTTACAGGCTTTTTCCGATGACAATCGTTTCTTGCCGAACATACCGGATTCATTGAAGAACAATTTACATTGGCAAAAATATAAAACACTTTTCACTGCATTTTATCGCTATCAGTGGAAAGCTTATGATTTGGAAATAGCTCTACCGCTGAGCTATAACTTTTTACATGTCGATGACCGGTTCCCTCAAAAAAAACAAACGGAGAACCGTATCCTGTTTAATCCTTATGCTTCGATTATGTACAAGCTGAATCAGAATTGGTCATTCAAAATCAGCAACCGATTCAATAATGATATCGGAACCATCCAAAACACCTATACCGGTTATATTTTAAATAATTACCGGAATTTCAACAGAAACGAAGGACAATTGTACGGTTATAACAGCAATAATTCAACCCTGACAACCCTGTATCGTGATGTACGCAGGGCATTATTCGCTCATCTTGCTTTGGTTTACGAACAATTTACTTCCGATGTGATTCGCGAACAGTTTTTTATAGGAAACTTGCAGTTACAGCGTTTGATTGACAAACAGGTCAAGACAAAAACGTCCGGACTTAACGGGAACATCAGTAAAAATGTTTATGCATTGCGTAGCACATTCTCTTTATCAGCCAGCTATTATGACATGCTGTCCTCTCAAATCAATCAGGGAGAGTTAGTCGATATCAAATATTCTACGTATGCAATCAGGCCAAAAATCGAATCAAATTTGGCTTCATGGGGTAATTTGAGTTATTCTTCCGCATGGAGTCAAAGTAAAACGACGGTAGAAAACAAAGATTTTCATTATCCGGACATTTCTTCCATCTATAACCGTTTGAGTATCTATTTGTTTCCGGTAAAAAAATTAGGTATCGGTATTAATTATGAACATTATTATGACAGCGCTTTGTCGGGGAACGAAAAAAACATGTCATTTATCGATTTAAACTTGAGATACAAATTGAAAAGAGTTGATTTACTGCTTAGTTGGACGAATATTTTAGACACGAAACAATACATCCGTTCTACATTCGAAAATACAGGCAAGTTTGTTTACATTTACGACATACGGCCTTCGCAAATATTATTAACAGCCAGATTCAAACTGTTTTAACTTTATGAAAACACACACATATTTGACAAAAGAAAATATTGAATATCTCTTAGCGGGTTTAAAACAACTCACTTTTCTTTTGTTTCCCATTTTTATTTTGGGAAAATTTTTTGTCCGAATATGAAAAATGGCGAACCAAATATATGGAGCAGTTGGATATACCACTTAGGGAACAATATTCTCCTTTATTTCAGACCGACCAAAAGCATGCAAAACGAGGGGGTGATATAAGAGTTCAGGTTCCGACGACCGCTCTTTGTTCGACCGGATTCTTTCCCCGCTGTGGTATTTGTTGGAAAAGCATAAAATAAGACCCTAATCCAACAGATAAAAGCAAATTTATCATTTTTTTTGCAATAATTAGGATTAATCTTTGTAATTTTGGAGTCAATTTTCATTTACAAAAAATATATCATGGATACAACAAAAATTCAAGAAAAATTCAGTAGTTTATTCGGAGAGGGCGGCGTTTTATATACTTCTCCCGGAAGAATTAACCTTATCGGCGAACACACCGATTATAACGGAGGATTTGTACTCCCCGGCGCCATAGATAAAGCCATGTATTGCGAAATTAAACCCAACGGTTTGAATAAAGTAAAAGCTTTCGCCTTGGATTTGAACGAATCGGCAGAATTCGGCCTGAAAGAAGAAGATAAACCGGAAAAAGGCTGGGCAAAATTTATTTTCGGCGTTTGCCGCGAAATGAATAAAAAAGGCCGGGAAATACCGGGTTTCGATATCGTTATTTCAGGTGATGTGCCTCTGGGAGCGGGAGTGTCTTCATCGGCAGCCTTGGAAAGCGCTGTGGGATTTGCTTTAAACGATCAGTTTAATCTCGGATTTACCCGTCAGGAACTGGCTTTGATCGGCCAGGCTACGGAACACAATTATGTCGGCGTGAAATGCGGAATCATGGACCAATTCATTTCCTGCCTGGGAAAAGCAGGTTCTTTGCTTCGCTTGGACTGCCGTTCTTTGGAATATGAATATGTACCATTTGCGCCCAAAGGTTACAAATTGGTGTTAATCAATACCTGCGTGGAACACAATCTGGCTGTCGGCGGAGAATACAACAAACGCCGCGAATCCTGCGAAAGAGTAGTCGCCGAAATTGCCAAAAATCATCCCGAAGTGAAATTGCTTCGCGATGCCACGCTCGACCAGTTAAAAGCAGTGAAGGGCAAAGTGGATGAAACGGATTATACCCGTTCGGAATTTGTAATCGAAGAAATCCAACGCTTGCTCGACACTTGCGAAGCCCTGCAAAAAGACGATTACGAAACCGTCGGCCAGAAAATGTACGAAACGCATGAAGGGTTAAGCAAAAAATATTCGGTAAGTTGTCCGGAATTGGATTTTCTGAACGAACAAGCCCAAAAATACGGCGTAACCGGTTCGCGCGTAATGGGCGGCGGATTCGGCGGATGCACCATCAATTTGGTAAAAGATAATAAAGTTGAAGAATTTATCAAAGGAGCAACCGAAGCTTACGAAAAAGAATTTAATATCAAGCCTAAGGTGTATGATGTTGTAATTGGTGACGGCGCCCGGAAGCTATGATTAATTATGATTTGTTGAAAATAAAAGCGTTTGTCTTTGATGTCGATGGCGTTTTGTCGCCCGAATCCATTCCCTTGCATCCCAGCGGCGAACCGATGCGGATCGTAAATACCAAAGACGGTTATGCGATGCAACTGGCTGTCAAAAAAGGTTTTCAGTTGGGAATCATTACAGGAGGCGATTCGGAAGCCGTCAGGATTCGTTTTGAGAAATTAGGTTTTCAACACATTTATCTGAGAGCGAAGGATAAGATTCAAATGCTTCACGATTTCATGAAAAAAACCGGCTTGAAACCGGAAGAAATCTGTTATGTCGGCGACGATATTCCCGATTACGAAATCATGAAAACAGTGGGGTTGCCGGCTTGTCCGGTCGATGCTGTTCCCGAAATCAAAGCAATTGCCCTGTATATTTCGCCGAAAGAAGGCGGCAAAGGCGTAGGACGCGATATTATTGAACAGGTATTGAAAGTCCACGGAATCTGGATGCAGGACGACGAAGCTTTCGGATGGTAAACAAAAAAAATATGCTTGAAAATATAGCTGAATATCAGATTATTTTAGCATCTAATTCCCCAAGGCGGAAAGAATTAATGTCGGGTTTGGATATCTCTTTTGAAATAAAGACCTTGCCCGACATTGAAGAATTTTATCCCGATACTTTGCAGAAGGAAGAAATTCCACTTTATCTCGCAAAACTGAAAGCGGATGCTTACAGGACTCTGATGCAGGACAATACGCTTTTAATTACAGCAGATACCATTGTTTGGTTAGACGGTAAAGTTTACGGTAAACCGGAAAATGAAACGGAAGCAAAATACATGTTGCAACAACTTTCCGGCCGGACCCACGAAGTGTTCACCGGGGTTTGTCTCACAACCCGACAGAAACAAAAATCATTTTTTGCCGTTTCCAAAGTCGGGTTTGCCGTCTTGTCCGAAGCTGAAATCGACTACTACGTAAGCAAATACAAACCTTTTGACAAAGCAGGAGCGTATGGCGTTCAGGAATGGATCGGCTATGCAGGCGTTGAACATTTGGAAGGTTCGTTTTACAATGTAATGGGCTTGCCGGTAAGATTATTGTATAAATATTTGAAAGAGTTTTGAGTAAAACAATATAACACAATGAATTTTCAATTAACAATCGTAAAAGTAGGTGGAAAAGTTATTGAGGAGCCGGATGCGTTAAAGGCTCTGTTGAAAGATTTTTCCTTGATAGCAGGTTATAAAGTGTTGATACACGGCGGCGGACGAACGGCAACCGAATTGGCGGAAAAATTAGGCGTTGAAAGCAAAATGGTGAATGGCCGACGGATTACCGATGAAGAAACATTGAAAATCGCGACCATGGTTTACGCCGGATTAGTGAACAAAACAATTGTGGCTCAACTACAAGCTTTGCGGGTGGATGCAATCGGCCTGACCGGCGCAGACATGAACCTCATCCTTTCTCTGAAAAGGCCGGTGACAGATATTGACTATGGTTTTGTCGGAGATATTAAAGATGTGAATTACAAAGTTTTATCCGAATTGCTCAACCAGAGTTATACGCCGGTTTTGGCTCCATTAACTCATGATGGCGAGGGTAATCTGTTGAATACCAATGCCGATACAATTGCTGCAGAAACAGCCAGGGCGCTCGCTTACAATTTCAATGTACGCCTGATTTATTGTTTCGAGAAAAAAGGCGTATTGATGGATGAAAACGATGAAAACAGTGTGATTCAGAACCTCAACCTCGAATTATACCAACAATATAAAGAAGAAGGAATCATCAAAGGCGGAATGATTCCGAAATTGGATAATGCTTTCCGCGCCCTTGCGTCCGGCGTACGGGAAATAATCATCACTTCCGCCGCCGAAATGAACACAGGAAAAGGAACTTACATCCAATGAAACGGGTGCATAAAAAAACAAATTAATCACATGATACAGTCGTTTGAAATGGTAGCGAAGACCTTGTACGGTCTTGAAGAAATCTTGGCGGAAGAATTAATCGGCTTAGGCGCCAACGGAGTACAGATTGGCCGGAGAGTGGTAAACTTTGAGGGAGACAAAGAGTTGATGTACAAAGCCAATTTCTGTTGCCGGACAGCGCTCAAAATTTTGAAACCCATTACCCGCTTCCGGGCGAACAATCCGGATGAAGTTTACGAGCAAATCAAACAGATAGATTGGCTGCAATACCTGCCTCCGGAAAAAACGTTTGCCATTGATGCCGTCGTCTATTCCGAAACTTTTACTCATTCTAAATTTGTGACTTACCGCGTTAAAGATGCCATCGTCGATTCTTTTGCCGAAAAAAATCTCCATCGCCCGTCCATACGCATAAATAATCCTGATATACAGTTACATCTGCATATTTCGCACAACGAATGTACGCTTTCTTTCGACAGTTCGGGCGAATCCCTGCACAAAAGAGGTTATCGCATCGAAGAAACCGAAGCGCCTTTGAATGAAGTGCTTGCGGCAGGCATGATACTGAAAACCGGTTGGAAAGGTGAAAGTCATTTTGTTGATCCGATGTGCGGTTCAGGCACCTTGCTGATTGAAGCGGCTTTAATTGCGATGAATATTGCTCCGGGGGTTTTCCGCGACAAATACGCTTTTGAAAAATGGGATGATTTCGACGCCGAATTATTTGAAAAAGTCAGTACCGACGACAGTCAGGAGAAAAATTTCACCTACAAATGTTTGGGTTCGGATATTTCCCCAAAAGCAATAGCCGCCGCCGCGAAGAATGTGAAAAATGCAGGCCTGTCCAAATACATCGAACTCAAAGTTTTACCGTTTCAGGAAATGCAGGAAAATCCCGGAACGGGGATTTTGATCACCAATCCACCTTACGGTGAACGACTCAGGCCAAACGATTTGATGAATCTTTATGCTATAATCGGCGAACGGTTGAAGCACGTTTTCCCCGGTTATGAAGCATGGATTATTTCCTCCAATCCGGAAGGGTTTGATAAAATCGGACTCAAACCGGCTTCCAGAATGAAGCTAATCAATGGCGCCTTGGACTGCGAATACCGGCAATACATCTTGTTTTCGGGCAAACGAAAGGAAAATATTTGATTCAAATCTCTTTCCTCAATCGGGAAGTCGGCATATTCAACTGCTCCCTGTATTTGGCAACCGTTCTCCGCGCCACTTCGTACCCTCTGTTTTTCAGTTCTTTCATCAAAGCGTCGTCGGTCAGCGGATTGGATTTGTCTTCTTCATCAATACAGGTTTTGAGAATCATTTTGATTTCGCGGGTTGAAACTTCTTCGCCTTCGTCGTTCGTCATAGATTCGGAGAAGAAATATTTCAAGGGATAAATACCAAAATTTGTCTGAACGTATTTGCTGTTGCTCACCCGTGAAACGGTGGAAATGTCATAGCCGCACAACTCCGATACATCTTTCAGTATCATGGGTCTAAGATTTGATTCTTCGCCGGTAAGGAAGAAATCTCGCTGAATTTTGATAATGGACAACATTGTATTTTTCAATGTAATACTCCTTTGTTTGATGGCGTCGATAAACCAATTGGCAGATTCTATTTTTTGTTTGACAAAATTAGCAGCATCTTTCCGCTCTTGCGTGTGTTGTAGTCGTTTCGATTGCGCATATTGATTGAGCATATCGCCGTATTCTTTGCTAACCTTCAATTCGGGAACATTTTCCTGCATACTTAGAAACAGTTCTCCGTTAATGACTTCCACAAAAAAATCGGGTGTAATATGCGCCATTTTCGATTCCATATTACTTTCCCAAACGTTACCGGGACGAGGATTCAACAAAGTGATTTCTTTGATAATATTTTTCAATTCCGCTTCGGTGATGTTCAAGGCTTTTTCGATTTTATCATATTGTTTTTTGGAAAAAGCATCGAAATAGTCTTCCAAAATCCGGATTGCCCGTTCTCTCACCGGCGTTTTTTCTTTCCTTTTCAGTTGTATCAGAAGACAATCCTGCAAATGCACAGCGCCGATTCCCGGGGGTTCAAGTTGCTGCACGATTTTCAAAATCGCCTCAATTTCCGGTACGGAAACTTCCCATCCGTATTGAAAAGCCAGATCATCGGAAATCGCATCCAAGCCTCGGCGGATATAACCATCCTCGTCCATATTTCCAATCAGGTACTCCCCTATCCGGATTTGTTCTTCCGAAAGGTTTTTCAAACGGAACTGATTCAACAGGTATTCTTGAAATGATTCGCCTTCGGAATACGGAATGTCTTCCCGTGTATTTTTATCGGAATAATAGGTTTGTTGCAGTTTGTAACCGGGAATATCATCTTCGGTCAGATAATCGCCCAAAGCGATGTCTTCGGCAGTATCGCTTCCCGCATCAAACTCAGAATCAAGGTTTTCATCATCAGAATCGGAAGGAGAATCATATCCTTCCTCCAAAGCCGGGTTCTCTTCCAGTTCCTGATTAATCCGGTCTTCAATTTCAAGACCGGTGAGTTCCAACAATTTGATTTGCTGGATTTGTAATGGGGATAATTTTTGTTGTTGTTTTTGTGTAAGCTGTTGTCTGATCATTTCATCAAAATGACTGATGGTCACTTATTGATTAGCAAATCCGAAGCAATAATGCGGATTTTCTGATTATTGCTTTTAAGCGCAACTCCCGAAGGATAAAGATCGTATGAAGTAGTATAATCCAGATAACCCGTCTGACTGCTATACGTATAATTGCTTTGTACCGGAATAAGCCACAACTTTAAATCTTCATCGGGTTTATGATCTATGGCATACCGGATTAAATTGGAAATATTGTTGAAATTATACGCATAACCGGTAGATGCAAACGTAGTCATATATGACGTTACATTATTGGCAACCCGTTGCTGTTCAAAGAAATTCTTCGTTGAATCGGGTGGAATCAACAATAAGTTGTATGCAATACCTGAAGATACCGCTTGATATCCTCCCAATCCCGGAAAATTCAAACTGTAATTCCATTCGTTTCTGGGATAGGCGCTTAAGGAAAGTTTTACACTGCTGAATTGTCTTTTCCCGATTTTTTGTATGATTTCAGGAATTGGAATGGTCACTTCGGTGAATACTCCCGCCGGCGATTTGATGTATGTTGTCGAATCGTTCCGGAACAAATAATCTATATTGGTATTTTTGTAGGAATTGATTTGAATAACTTCTTTGGTAACCGCCCAGTAAGCATATCTTTTCCGAATACTGTCTCCGCCAAGGTAAGATTGTCCCTGTTCTTTGGTTCGATATTGAATAACTACCTGTGTATAAGCATCTATTGCGGTATTATTGACAAATAGCATACATCCGGATCCGAAAGTGCTTTTTAAGTATAATCCCGGAAATTCTGCGATAAACTTGTCTTTATTGCTATTCAAGGTCGTATCATTACGGATCGCGTTCACGTATTTTTGTCCCCACTCTGCCGGCATCAAAACCGAAAGCATACCGTAATTGTAACCGGTAAAATTCCACTTTTGAGTTGTATAGGCAGACCGGACAACCGGATGCGCCATATCCGCAAATTCATCGGGATTCACATTGGTATAATAATTTTTTTCCAAGGGTTTATTAATCGGATAAACCGTTAATTCCATCGGCGCCAGAGAGTCACCCATGTAAGTATAATAAATATCCAGATATACGGAGTCGATTTTACCGTCAACCAAATTGTCGAGATTCTGAAAACCGATCGAAGGATAAAACTGACAGGCAAAACCGGCATTGAGCGTACCGAAAGTCGGATCATAGTATTCACCCACAGCGCCGCTAATCGTTTTTGCGTAAATGGAATCTGTTTGAATTGTTTTTAAAGTAATGGATATTATACTGTCATAAACTTCAATTTTATCTTCGTCCGGCATTGTGCTGGTTCCGATTTCCGATATCGTCGAATCTTCACAGGAAAAATAAATAAAGACGGCCAAAAAACTCAGAAAAAATAATTTTGTTTTCATACGTAAATGCTGTGATTACAAATTGTATATTTTATTTATTTAAAAAGCAGTTGATCGTAAAAATTATCAAAAGCGCCAATATAAGCATCTTCCGGTTGATAAGGAAGAAAACGCGCATTTTCCTTTTGCGCGGCATACTCAATGAGCGCCGGATTCACGTTGGGGCCTCCTGCAATAATTCCGTCGGAAAAATCCATCGCCAACTTACTCAATGAAATAAAATCGGCTTTTTCTTTGATTATTTTGAGGTCGTTTTGAGTGACTCCTTCGATTTTTACTTTTTTGGCAAAGTTCTCACGGAAAGGTTGTTTAAAGTCATCTTCATATAAGGAATAGACAACTTTCGCATTTTTAAAACACGGGTCGCCCTTATAATGTTTCTTAATATACAGCGGAGCTAAAGCCGTCATCCATCCGTGACAATGAATCAAATCGGGAATCCATCTCAATTTTCTAACGGTTTCCATAACGCCGCGTGCATAAAAAATACTGCGCTCGTCATTATCCTCAAATTCTTCCCCTTTCTCATCGTGAAGAAGATATTTGCGTTGGAAAAAATCTTCGTTGTCGATAAAATAAATTTGCATTCTTGCCGCCTGTATGGAAGCCACTTTAATAATCAGGGGATGGTCGGTTTCATCTATAATCAGATTCATCCCCGAAAGCCTGATTACCTCGTGCAATTGATTACGACGTTCATTGATCGTGCCGAATTTCGGCATAAATGTCCGGATTTCCTTTCCCCTGTCATGAATTCCTTGTGGAAGATTTCTCGCAATTATAGACATCTCCGTATCTGCAAGATAGGGTGATATCTCTGTTGTTATAAACAAAATTTTTTTGGCAACCATTCTCTGTTTTTTATCGAATTTCTTTGTGAAATTGAGTACAAAGATAATAAAAAAAATCAGATGAAGCCATAATAAAGCCCTAATTATATGAAAATATACTTTATTATCCTTTAATAGAAATTCCAAGTGTACCAATAAAATAGCAAAAAAGTCCTAAAAAAGTAATATAAATATTATATATTAACATACTATACATATTTGTATTTCAAAATATTTGTTTTATCTTTGCCGAAATAGTTTTAGATTGAGATTTTATGGTAGTTATATACGTCCGTGAGGGAAATGTCAAAAGATTGGATTACATTAGCCGGCATATTTTTGAAAATATTTTAGGCACGACATTTAAAATTACAACTGAAAAAAGGGTTTTTCTTCGAGAAACCGGCGCTTGTATTAATTATTCCGGGGAAGTTATAAACCGGGGATTACAGATTATTCCCAACGGGTTATTGTCTGAAACCGGCGTTCGTAAAATTCATGATTTGGGAGAATCCAAATGGAAGGATTTTTTTTGTTTTTTCAAACAAGAGAGAGGTGATATTCCATTTGATCTTTTTTCTGCTGCTTTTTATTTATTAACGTCTTATGAAGAATATATTCTGAAGCAAACCGACGAACACGACCGCTTTGATCTGAACAGTTCCCTGCTTCACCGGAACGATTCGCTTGAAGTTCCGCTTATCGACCGTTGGGCGTATGGTTTGAAAGAAGAATTAGAAAAAAAGTATCCGAATTTCAAATGCAACCTTCGGAAATATCGCTTTATAAGTACGTTCGATATTGATTATCCTTTTTTATACCGCTATAAAGGAGTTGTCAAAACCGCAGGATTATTGCTCAGGGATATGTTGAAATTCAATTTCAGAAATCTGAAGGAACACTTGAGCGTAATCCTCCATCTGAATCCCGATCCTTATATGCAAACCATTAAAAAAATAGATGGTTTGTATAAAAAAGCGGGACGAACCTACCATTTATTCGTCTTGTTGGGGAGAAACGGAAAATACGGACGAAGCACGGTTAAGCAGACCACTTTATACAATAACTATTTGAAAACTTTAGAACAAGTGACGATTGGTTCGCATCCTTCATACGATACTTACCATAATCCCGATTTGTTGATTCAGGAAAAAGAAGAATTGGAAAATCTGTTAGACAGAGAGATAACCACAAACCGCCGGCATTATTTCCGGATGACCTGTCCGCAATCTTTCCGCGAATCCACATTGGCCGGATTTAAGGAAGATTTTTCGCTCAGTTTCGCCAAAGCGCCCGGTTTTCGTTCGGGAACGGCCATACCTTATTATTTTTACGATGTCGAACAGGATACGCTTAGCGATTTGCTGATTCGTCCAACGATCATGATGGATTCGACTTTAATCACTCATTTGGGATATAGTCCGGGATATGCTTTTTTTAAAATAAAGCAATTAGCCGATGAATGTAAAAAGTCGGGCGGAGATTATCTTTGGCTCTGGCACAATTCCAATTTATCCGGAAAGAAAAATAAACTGTGGAATGATGTATTTATTGCCTCGTTTAATTATGCGGTTTCATTGGAAAATGATAACTTTGCAAAATGAAATCACATTTTATACTTTACGCGGTTTAATTTTGTGCAGAGTATAACTGTATCAACAGAGGAATAATATAGCTTTTTATGGTTGTAAATAATTTAGGAGAAAACAACAGTATTCTCAACCGGTTTATGGCGGAACTCCGGGATATCCAAATCCATGGCGACAGACTCCGTTTCCGGGAAAACATCGAACGCATTGGTGAAATTATGTCGTATGAAATCAGTAAAGTATTGAAATACAAAACGATTAATGTACAAACACCTTTAGGGGTAAAATCCGTCTCCATTCCCGACGAACAAATTGTTCTGGCTACGATTCTCCGGGCCGGTTTGCCTTTTCACCAAGGATTTCTTTCGTATTTCGACAAGGCTGAAAACGCTTTTATCTCTGCTTCGAGAAAATACAACGAAGACCACAGTGATTTTACAATTGAGGTCGGTTATTTATCTTCCCCATCCATCGAAGGAAAAACATTGATTATCATTGATCCGATGCTGGCCACCGGAAGTTCATTGGATTCGGGTTATCAAACGCTGTTGCACCGGGGAAATCCCTCCAAAATCCATGTGGCATGTGTCATTGCCAGCCAACAAGGTATTGAGGCGGCTTGCAAAATATTTCCTGAAGACAAAACCGTCATTTGGGCGGCAGACATCGATCCTTATCTGAATGACAAAGCTTATATCGTTCCGGGTTTGGGGGATGCCGGAGATTTGGCTTATGGAGAAAAGATTTAGATATTAAAATTACTCCCTGACTCTGCCCTGTATTATCAAAAAAAATTAAGATAAGTTTGTCTTATACCTTGATATTTATACAAGTTATTTATTTTAACACGGCTTGTTTATTAAATTTTTTTAATTAATAGTTGCTGATTAAAAAATAATATTTATTTTTGCAATGTGATTATTAAAAAAATAATATATCCATGAAAAAACACTTTGTATATATTATAATGGTACTGCTAATTCTTCCGCTTCAATCGTGTAAGAAAAAAGAGGAAGTAAGGCAAGTCGATGTGTTAGTTATCGGCGGAACCACCGGTGGAATTTCAGCCGGCCTTCAATCGGCTCGTCTGGGAGTTACGACCCTTATTGTGGAAGAAACGTCTTGGTTAGGCGGAATGATAACGGCGGCGGGCGTGAGTGCAACCGACGGCAATCACCACTTACATTCGGGAATCTGGAATGAATTCCGGCAGCATCTGCGCGATTTTTACGGCGGCGCCGAAGCATTGGCCACCGGATGGGTGAGCCATACGCAGTTTGAACCGCATATAGGCGACCGTATTTTTAAAAACATGGCCGCTGCGGAAAAGAACCTGCAAGTGGTTTACGGCTATTATTTGGTTTCCGTACAAAAGCAAGAAAATCAAGTTGTTGGAGCTATTTTTGAAAATGAACAAAAAGAAAAATTAATTGTCCGTGCCGAAATTGTCATTGATGCAACGGATTTGGGCGACGGATTGAAAATGGCGGGAACCGCTTATCGTCTGGGAATGGATGCGAAAGCGGAAACCGGCGAAGCGATTGCATTGGATCAGGCAAACAATATCGTACAAGACCTGACGTGGGTGGCTGTGCTGAAAGATTACGGCAAGGGAACCGACCAAACCATTCCCCGTCCCGAAGGATATGACCCCCGGGATTTCGAAGGCTGTTGCGATTTGACGGTGGATGGCAATGCGATCAATTGCGAACAGATGCTGAATTACGGAAAGTTGCCGCATGATAAATTCATGCTTAACTGGCCGAAAAAAGGAAATGACATCTATTTGAATGTAGTGGAATTGGATCGGAACGCCCGCAACGAGGAATTAAAGAAAGCCAAAAACAAGACGCTTTGCTTTGTGTATCATATTCAACAAACATTGGGTTTTACACACTACGGCTTGGCGGATGATGAATTTCCTTCCGAAGACCGCTTGGCATTGATTCCTTATTACCGCGAGGGAAGAAGATTGAAAGGCATCGTTACCTTGAACTACAATCATGTAGAAAAGCCCTATCAACAGCCTGCCCCCTTGTATCGTACCGGAATCTCGGTCGGCGATTATCCGGTGGATCATCATCACAAGTGCAATCCGGCCGCACCCGATTTGTATTTTTTGCCGGTGCCTTCTTTCAATGTTCCTCTGGGAGCGTTGATTCCCGAATCGACGGATGGTTTGATTGTGGCGGATAAGGCCATCTCCGTAACCAATCTGGTGAATGGCTCTACCCGCCTGCAACCTTGTGTTTTACTGACAGGGCAGGCAGCCGGAGCCTTGGCCGCTTTATCCGTTAAAAATAAGATGCAAGCACGGAATATTCCGGTTCGCCAGGTGCAGAAAACCTTATTGGATGCCGGTGCGTATATTATGCCCTTGTTCGACGTCAATCCCAAGGATAGCTATTTTATGGCGGCGCAACGGATTACGGCAACGGGCATTATTCGTACCACGGGCGAAGCTTATCAGTGGGCGAACCGTACCTGGTTTTATCCGGATTCGGTGATTTCAGTGGCGGAATTTACATCGGGATTACATGCTTTTGACGAAAAATTTCCGGTGGTCAATAATACTTCATTTCTGACAATCCGGAAATTAAACGACATTTTATCTCCGTTTATCAAGGAACCGGATCCTATAAAAAGCGATCATCCGGATGTATTCTTGCAGCGGAAAGAACTGGCTGTTCTACTGGATGAATATCTGAAACCGTTTGAAAGAGAAATAACTCACGAAGGAATTTATAAATAATAATATATGAAGGAACTGAAGAAATATGCAGCGATGTATCGCGATGAACTTTTGGGGAATGTGATTCCTTTCTGGGAAAGGAATTCCATGGATAAGGAATACGGAGGATATTTTACTTGCCTCGACCGGACGGGAAAAGTGTTCGATACCGATAAATTTATGTGGCTGCAAGGTCGCGAGGTATATATTTTTGCCTTGTTATACAACCAAGTGGAAAAGAAACAGGCTTGGTTGGATATCGCCTTGCATGGCGCCGGATTTTTGAAAAAATACGGCCGGGATGCCGGTGGAAACTGGTATTTTTCGCTCACACGCGAAGGGAAACCGATTGTGCAACCCTACAATATTTTTTCCGATTGTTTTGCGGCGATGGCTTTCGGCGAATTGTACAAGGCGACCGGCGATCCCGGACACAAGCAAATTGCCATCGACACATACTTCAATATCATCCGGAAACAAGACAATCCAAAAGGCATATACAACAAACAGTATCCCGGAACGCGCCCGTTGAAAGGCTTTGCACTCCCGATGATTCTGAGCAATTTGTCGCTGATTCTGGAAGATGTCCTGGAAGAAGGATGCGCCGAAAAATCCATCAGGCCGTTAGTCGATGAAATATTGCATGATTTTTACAGGAAAGATTCCGGCTTGATATTGGAAAACGTAATGCCTGACGGAAGTTTTTGCGATTGCTTTGAAGGGCGGCAAGTCAATCCGGGACATACCATCGAAGCAATGTGGTTCTTAATGGATGTGGGCGTTCGTTTGAAAGACCCGGACTTGATCCGGCAAACATCGGAAATTGTACTCAACACCCTCAATTACGGCTGGGATGAAAAATACGGAGGCATTTTTTATTTCAGAGATATTAAAGACTATCCGCCCCAGCAATTGGAGTGGGACCAAAAATTATGGTGGGTGCACATTGAAACGCTGATAGCGCTGGTAAAAGCATATCGCTTAACCGGAAAAGAAGTGTTTAAGCAGTGGTTTTTGAAGATTCACGATTATACATGGAATCATTTCAAAGACAAGGACTATCCCGAATGGTTCGGTTATCTGAACCGTCAGGGTGAACCCCTTTTAACATTAAAAGGAGGGAAATGGAAAGGTTGTTTTCATGTGCCGAGAGGCTTGTATCAAATTTACAAAACAATATCACAAGATTTAATAGTATGATGGCGAAAACGATGAAATTGCCGGGTGTTTACGTAACGTTGAAAGGCGAAGGAAGCGGTAAAGGAACGGCAACAGACAACTTCGATTTATCAATAAAACAACAAATGTAAAACAGAAAATAATCATGGAAAACAAGAACAGAAGAAATTTTCTCAAGACAATGTCTGTAGCCGGAGCGGCGATGGCTGCCGCTCCGCTGCTCACATCCTGCAAATCCGAAACCGTTCCGGAAGTGACGGACAGTCAAAGTAAATGGTTGGTACCGCTGAATCAGGGACTGAAAATAACCGGCACTTTCCTCGACGAAATTTCCCACGATATTCCGCATCAAAACTGGGGCGAAAAGGAATGGGATCAGGATTTTGCATATATGAAAGCGATCGGTATTGATACCGTTATCCTGATTCGTTCGGGTTACCGGAGATTTATTACCTATCCTTCGGAATACCTGATAAAAAAACACGGTTGCTACATGCCCTCGGTCGATTTGGTGGACAGGTTCCTGCGATTGGCCGACAAATATGGAATGAAGTTTTATTTTGGTTTGTATGATTCCGGAAAATATTGGGATACAGGTGATTTATCCTGGGAAATTGAAGACAATAAATACGTCATCGACGAAGTCTGGAAAAACTACGGCTTCCATAAAAGTTTCGGCGGCTGGTATATCAGCGGCGAAATCAGCCGGAAGACCAAAGGAGCGATCGAAGCTTTCCGAGCGATGGGACAGCAATGCAAAGATGTTTCCGGCGGTTTGCCTACCTTTATTTCGCCATGGATCGACGGGAAAAAAGCGGTAATGGCGTCTTCGGGACAACTCAGCAAAACCGATGCCGTTTCCGTACTGGAACACGAAAAAGAATGGGGCGAAATTTTCGACGGTATCAAAGGTGCGGTGGACGCCTGCGCTTTTCAGGACGGACATATCGATTACGACGAATTGGACGCTTTCTTTGAAGTCAACAAAAAAATGGCCGATAAATACGGTATGCAATGCTGGACGAATGCCGAATCGTTCGACCGCGATATGCCGATCAAATTTCTCCCCATCAAGTTTGACAAATTACGGATGAAACTCGAAGCGGCCGCCCGGGCGGGCTACGACAAAGCCATTACATTTGAGTTCTCGCATTTTATGAGTCCGCAATCGGCTTATTTGCAAGCGGGACATTTATACGACCGTTACAAAGAATATTTTCAAATAAAATAATGCCATGAAGAATACGGAAAACATTCGATATGCTTTTTTTCTCACGATTATCGCCGCTTTGGGCGGATTTTTATTCGGTTACGATACGGCGGTAATTTCCGGGACAACCGAAGATGTGAAGTTATTTTACGGCCTTTCCGATATTCAGCAGGGATGGTATGTCGGTTGCGCCATTTTAGGTTCTATCGTGGGCGTACTGTTGGCGGGGAAGTTGAGCGATTTATTCGGCCGCAAGCCTGTACTGATGTTGTCGGCTGTTCTGTTTTCCGTTTCGGCCGCCGGTTGCTTGATTTATTCCACATTCGACCAGTTAGTCATCTATCGGATTGTTGGCGGGGTAGGCATCGGGGTTGCCTCGATTATTGCGCCGTTGTATATTTCCGAAATATCTATTCCTCGCTATCGTGGACGCATGGTTTCCTGTTACCAGTTAGCGATAACGGTTGGAATATTAGGCTCTTATTTATCCAATGCAGGCGTATTGAAATGGTCGCACAGCGTTCTTTACGATTCGGGATTTATGAAACTAATTGTGAATGACCAGGTTTGGCGGGGAATGTTAGGCATGGAAGCCATTCCGGCTTTGCTGTTCATTCTCGTTTTGTTCTTTATCCCGGAAAGTCCCCGTTGGTTGGTAATAAAACAGAAAGACGCTTCGGCATTGAAGATTCTCGAAAAAATTTACCCGTATGATAAAGCGCAGTCCGAAATTCATGAAATCCACCAACTCGCCGACAGGGAAATAAAATCGGATTGGCGGCTGTTGCTCAAACCCGGTTTCCGTACAGCGTTGATCATCGGCGTTTGTCTGGCGATTTTGGGACAATTTATGGGCGTAAACGCTGTTTTTTATTATGGCCCTAAATTTTTGGGTGAAGCCGGTTTAGAAAAAACGGCTTCCCTGGATTTACAAGTTTGGGTAGGATTGGTAAATGTACTGTCAACCATTTTGGCCATGTTTGTCATAGATAAAATCGGAAGAAAAAAATTAATTTATACCGGCGTATCCGGAATGATTCTCCTGTTGGCTTGTATCGGACTGTTTTTCTATGGCATTTCTCAAGGGATGGCTCTTTCCACCTGGATATTGTTCGGATTGATATTGGCTTACGTTTTCAGTAGCGCCATATCCATCAGCGCCGTGATCTTCGTACTTCTTTCCGAAATGTATCCGGTAAAAGTGCGGGGTTCGGCCATGTCTATCGCCGGATTTTCGTTGTGGGTCGGAACTTACTTGATTGGACAATTAACTCCTTGGTTAACAACCAATCTGTCCGCTTATGGGGTATTCTGGCTGTTTGGAGTTATGTGCATTCCGTATTTGTTGATTACTTATTTCCTGGTTCCCGAAACCACCGGAAAATCTTTGGAAGAAATTGAACGTATGTGGCTTGTTAAGAAAAATTAATTGTCCGTCCCGAAATTGTCATTGATGCAACGGAACGTATATGAAAAAATACGTAGTTAAAGGAATTTTTTATACCTTTGCAATCAATTGCAAAGAGAAAGACAGTGGATAAATACAACATACACGCAAATAATACCAACGAAAAAGAAAAGGAATTCGAAAACACCCTCCGTCCTTTATCATTTAGAAGTTTCAGCGGACAGGATAAAATCGTTGAAAATCTGAAGGTATTCGTATCGGCCGCCCGTATGCGTTCCGAAGCCCTTGATCATGTTCTGCTTCACGGGCCTCCGGGTTTGGGAAAAACAACTTTATCAAACATCATCGCCAATGAATTGAATGTCGGATTCAAAATCACTTCCGGGCCGGTGCTCGACAAACCCGGCGATTTGGCCGGCGTACTGACTTCTCTGGAAAAAAACGACGTGCTGTTCATTGATGAAATTCACCGTTTGAGTCCGGTCGTGGAAGAATATCTTTACTCGGCGATGGAAGATTACCGGATAGACATTCTGATAGACAAAGGGCCGAGCGCCCGCTCCATCCAGATTGAACTCGAACCGTTTACTTTAGTCGGAGCCACGACCCGGAGCGGTTTGCTGACTTCGCCTTTACGCGCCCGTTTCGGTATCAATCTGCACCTCGAATATTACGATATGGAGACTATAACACAAATCATCAAACGTTCGGCCGATATTTTGAATGTGTCTTGCAACGACAGCGCTGCCAAAGAAATCGCTTCCCGCAGCCGGGGGACGCCGCGTATCAGCAACGCGCTTCTGCGCCGTGTCCGCGATTTTGCGCAGGTAAAGGGTACGGGAGTTATCGACAAAGACATTGCCTGTTTTGCATTGGAAGCGCTGAACATCGACAAATACGGATTGGACGAAATCGACAACCGGATTCTCCTCACGATTATCGACAAGTTCGGCGGGGGACCGGTGGGTATCACAACCATTGCAACGGCGCTCGGCGAAGACGCCGGCACGGTGGAGGAAGTCTATGAACCTTTCCTCATCAAGGAAGGATTTTTGAAACGGACGCCGCGGGGCCGGGAAGCTACCGAATTGGCGTATAAACATTTGGGACGAAGCCGATTGGGGAGGCAGGGAGACCTTTTTTGAGTGAAGAACTAAGAGTGAAGAGTTAAGAATTAAATATTAAATTCTTAAACCTTAAACCTTAAACTTAAAACTTAAAACTTAAAACTTAAAATATATTGATGGCAAGTACAAAATCATTAGCAAAAGACAGCGTCATTTACGGAGGCACAACCATCATTGTACGATTAGTCAGTTGGCTCACGACTCCGCTGTTTACTTATACATTTGTGCAGAAAAGCGATTTCGGGATGATTGTTAATATCTATGCTTATGCGGCATTGATTACGATTATTCTGACTTTCGGTATGGAAACAGGTTTATTCCGCTTTATCAATCAAGGTGATAAGTACAAACCAAATACAGTTTACTCGACCGTTATTCTGATTGTTTCGGGAATTGTCCTGCTGTTTTTAACTTCGTTTTTCTGTTTTTTCAATCAGTTCCGCATTATATGGCCAAGCCAGATTCCCGATAATTATATCCGGATGTTTTTCCTGATAACGTGCATGGATGGATTTATTGCCGTGCCGTTTGCCTATTTGCGCTACAAAAAAAGACCTTTGAAATTCGGGTTTTTCAAACTGCTTCAAGCCGTACTTTATATCCTTTTCTGTACGTTCTTTTTGGTCGTTTGTCCATGGATAAATAAACACCATCCCGGATTGATCGCCTGGTTTTGGCGCGATAATTTTTGTGTTGGATACGTATTGTTTTCCAACCTTTTAGCAACCGGAATTCAAACGCTTTGCCTATTGCCCTATCTCACCGGATTTAAATATTCTTTCGACTGGGGGTTGGCAAAAAAAATATTGGCCTATTGTTTCCCGTTGGTAATCATGGGATTAGCCGGAATCAGCAATCAGGTTTTGGATAAATTGATATTTCCGGTTGTTTTTCCCGACGACAATTCGGCTTACGATCAGTTAGGCGTGTATGGCGCCTGCTTTAAAATCGCTGTAATTATGGTCATGTTCACACAAGCATTCCGTTACGCTTTCGACCCGTTTATTTTTGAAAAGAGCAAAGACAAAGATGCCAAACAGTCGTATGCCGTTGCGACTAAATATTTTGTCATGATGGGTTTGTTGATTTTCCTTGGTGTTATTTTTTACATGGATATTATCAAATATTTTGTGGCCTCCGCCTATTGGGAAGCCCTGCCGATAATACCTATTGTTTTGATGGGTGAACTGTTTTTTGCCGTTTACTACAATCTTTCCATCTGGTACAAACTAACGGACAAAACGTATTGGGGAACTATTTTTTCCATCATCGGTTTCGTGGTAATTATCGCATTGAACATCATTTACATTCCCGAATACGGTTATATGGCCTGTGCTTGGGCGTCTTTTGCGGGCAATTTGGTGATGATGCTTCTTTCGTATTTCATCGGGCAAAAATATTATTACATTCGTTACGATTTGAAGACCTTGTTTTTATACACCGGATTAGCCTTGGCTTTGTATGCCGTCGCTATTTTTACGCCTGTTGAAAATTTGGGATTGCGATTGGCGTTCCGGACAGTATTAATCGGGGTTTATTGTTTTGTTATGATACGACGGGATTTGCATTTTATCAGAAGTAAAACTATTATTTAAACCATTAGCAATTATGGCGTTATAATTTGTAAGCCAATAATTCTTTCAAAGTGTTTTTTGTTTAATGAGGTTTTGCTCTTGTGAATTTCCAACATATAACTCATATTTCGTAACAGCTGAGACAGCGAAGACAGAATATTCCTTTGTAAGTTTAAAAAACAGCTAAATATTAAATTGAGTTCCTATGTTTGTAGTCTGGTAGCGCATCAAAAAGAAAAGTAGCATAAGTTCCGAGAATTATTTATATTTGAAAGTTGAAAGAATATAAATACAAACAAGGAACTTATGCAAGTACAAAGAAAGCAATTAAATTTTGAAGGTCAAAATATTTATGCAGGCATTGCAGGGCAAACGCATCTTAATTTATTAGGATTTTCAATAAATAATCATTATTCCATACAGCATCAAGTCTTTTCCCTTTCACACTTCTCTTTTTCGATTGTTCATGTTTGATTAGATTAAGCGCAATACGACAAATCGTGGAAAAATTTTGAGCTGCATAGCCCTCTCTTTTCCGGCTATCATCTTCATTGAATGAAACATCCAATTGCCAATGCAAATTATTTTCAATACCCCAGTGCGAGCGGACACCGCCTCGGCATTCTCTATAAAGGAAAGGTCTTGATAGAGCGTGCATTTGCGTTGCTCAATACGACCATGGCCAAAATCTTCTTCTATCCATTCCGAGCTTGGCTTGGCAAAACGGACAGTTCGCTCGGCATCCGCTTCCAAGCGTCCCTGATTGCCTTTGACGGCTAAGAGGTAATCGGCTCCTTTTTCTATTATCCTGGCGGCGATCTCCCGCTGACAGCCCATCGCATCTATGGTGACGAAGCATCCTTTGACAGCTAAAACATCCAACAACTTCGGTATAGCCGTGATTTCATTCGACTTTTCATCAACCTTGACCTGTCCTAAACTCAAACTGACTACATCTCCGTCCGTTAACTCCGAGATGTCTTTTGTCCATGATAAGAAGGCTTGCTCAAATTCGTCAGGATCTAATGCACTGAAAAATCGGTTAAACGTATCGTGAGTGGGGATGCCGTTGGGCAATTGCAAATATTGTCGTAACCGGGATTCTTTGGACTTGCCGTAATTTTCAATATCATTCCATGTCTCTGCCCCGCAGATGACCGCCGCAATGGTTATAAAGATAATATCCTCCATCAAATGCGCTTTAGTCCTCTCCACGCGAGGGTCTGTCAAATCTGTAAAATAACTAATCGGTGTTTGCATAACTCTTTTTATTATACAAACGAAGCGTTCGATACTTTAGTATTTAAAATTTGTTAAATTTAGATGCGTTTGCCCTGGGATCTATTTCAATTTTTTTTTGTAAAACCGAAAATAAGTTTTATCTTTGCAGCCGCAAACGCGAAAATAGCTCAGTTGGTAGAGCACGACCTTGCCAAGGTCGGGGTCGCGGGTTCGAGTCCCGTTTTTCGCTCTACTCTTAAAAGACAGTTAAGAGACAAAACAGGACAATATCTTCCAAATTAGACAGTTGGAAGATATTTTTTTTGTTTCAAGGTCACTTGAAAGACAAATAGAAGCCATTCCAAGACATTAAATAGGTACTAAATCGGTACCTGCTCCAAAGAACATAAAATCGGTACCGATTTCCCTCACAAGTCCCTCATCTGTCCGATATTGTCCTTCAGACTGTAATCCTTTTCAGAATTAAATAAATTATCTTTGCAAACAAGTAAAAATGAGCAAAAAAATGAAAAGAAGTACGTTCAGGATTCTCTTTTACATAAAGAGAGGCGACCCAAAGAAAAATAGACGGGTAGCAATTATGGGGCGAATTACCATTGATGGCGAACGAGCGCAATTTGGTACAAAACTGGAAACTAATCCCGAACAGTGGGATAACATTTAACCCCGAATAATACCCAATTACTCGTTTCAACGTTTATATTGTTGTTCTAATTTCAGCGCTTTTTCAACCGATTCCCGGTTATTTTTGTCGATTCCGTATTTCTCTGCCGGAGGAATATTGATAATCATTCCGGGTTCAATCAAATCGGGCTTACAGATCTCGTTTCGATTTTCATCGTAAATATAGACCCAGAAAGCTTTATGTCCGTATTCCCGTAAAGCGATCGTGTTCAAACGTTCTCCTTTGAGTATTTTGTATTTTTTATTAACAAACGTTTGGGGTGATTGATTTTCTGCTGTTTGGGATGATTGATTTTCAGCTGTTTGGGCTTTCGAGGCGATAGCCGGTTCTGTTTCCGGAGAACTGATTTCCTGTGTTTTTACAGTTAACGTGTCGGAAACTAAAGATTTATTAACCGAATAGGAGAAAACTACTATTGAATCCGGAGCCATACGCCATCCTCCGGTAACCATGGGACAAAAATAATATCCTGAGAAAAATAGAATGAATGCAGATGCGATTATGAAAAAGAACCAGAAGGTGCTATTACGTGCTTTAACCGATTGATAATCTTCGTCGTATTGTTCGGGATAAACAGGTTCTTCCTCCTCTTCCTCCTCTTCTTTCTCTTCTTCCTCTTTTTCCTCGCGCTCAGGTTCTTTGTATATAGTTTCAATTTTTTCCTGTTCCTCTTTAACTTCTTCGATTTCCGGTTCTTCGTGCTCAATCTCCACTGGTTCTTCGTGTTCAATCCCCACTGGTTCTTCGTGTTCAATCTCTACCGGTTCTTCGTGTTCAATCTCCACCGGTTCTTCGTGTTTACTTTCAACTTCTTTACTTTCCGGTTCTTCTTGCTTTTCAGTTTCTGTTAACAAATAGTCGGGTTCTATAAATTTCCCTTCAAATTCGTCATCATTTTCATCATCCGTTTCGTCGTCAATTTCGTTTTCCGTTATTTCAACAGTTTCCAGAGAAGCATAAGGTGCGTTGATTCTCTCTGCGAGTTCTATATCCGGTGTAAATGTTACTTTATAATGCGCGGGGATTAATACCCTTTCACCGGTTGAAACATCAACACTCTCACGGTCTTCTACGAGCACGAGTTTGAATGTTCCTAAATTTCTTATTTTCAGAATTTTATCTTCCGAAAGCCCTTCTTCCATTATCTCGAAACATTCTTTTATCAATGTTTCGGCGTCTTTCTTGGTGATATTTGCTTTCTCAGCCAAAAGAACGACTAAATCCTGCATGCCGATTTTTTCATTCATGATCTAATTCTTTTATTTTTTTATTAAAAGATACAGAAGGCTTAAATTTTACAACCATTTTGGGAGGGAGCAACGTTCTTTTTCCCGTCAACGGGTGAACGCTTATCCTTTCATTTCTTTTTTTTACTTCAAAATTGCCGAAGTTAGTAATAGAAATTACATGACCGTTTGCGAGTTCCGTAGTAATTACAGACAGCAAATCATCTAACCGTATTCCGGCTTCTAATCTGGAAAGTTCCAGCTTTTTAGCCAATGTTGTGGTAAATTCTGTAGAGTTCATGTCTTTTTTATTTTATATTAATTTCTCCTAATAAATCAAACGATTGAGCTCCGGTGATTTTTACTGCGTAAAACCCGCCGGGAACCAATCTTTGTGTCTTTTCTATCAGCACTTCCGGGTCAACTTCCGGCGAATCGTACTCGGTGCGGCCAATGTAAAAATCGGATTCTTCCCGGTCAATAATGACTTTCAGCATTTGTCCGACTTTGGTTTCGTTAATTTTCCGGGCAATTTGTTCTTGCAAAGACATCAATCTGTCCATCCGTTCGTTTTTGATTTCGGGAGCTACCTCATCTTTGTAATTCCGGTACGAATAAGTTCCTTCCTCGGCGGAATAGGGGAAAGCGCCCAAGCGTTCAAATCGCATTTCACGAACAAAATCAAGCATATCGGCAAAATCTGCATCCGTTTCACCGGGATGTCCCACCATCATCGTCGTCCGGAGGTGGATGCCCGGAACTTCGCGGCGAATGGTCTGCAACAATTCAACGGTTTCCGAACGAGTGATATGTCTCCGCATTTTTTGCAACATCGCATCGCTACTGTGTTGAAGCGCAATATCCAAATATTTGCAAACATTATTTTTTTCGTGTATTACTTTCAGCAAGTCCAAAGGAAATTGCGCCGGATAGGCATAATGCAAACGAATCCATTCCACGCCCGGAATATCCGAAATACGGCCGGTTAATTCTGCGATGCTGATTTTTTTATAAATATCTATCCCGTAATAGGTTAAATCCTGAGCAATCAGTTGAAATTCTTTGACGCCCCGACTCGCCAAATACCGTATTTCCGCCTCTATCTCTTCCATGCTCCTCGACCGGTATTTCCCTGTAATCAGCGGGATAGAACAATAGGCGCATTTACGGTTGCATCCTTCCGCTATTTTTATGTAAGCGTAGTGCGCCGGCGTAGTAAGCATTCTTTCGGACGATAACTCTGTATGATAGGGTTTTCCCAAATCAGACAGCAGTTCCTTCCAATTGAATTTTCCGTAAAACTTATCGACTTCGGGAATCAGTTTTTCCAATTCTTTCTTGTATCGTTCGGAAAGACAACCCATTACGAAAAGTTTTCGGATTTGTTTGTTTTTCTTCGCTTCGCCAAACCGGAGAATCGTGTTAATTGATTCTTCCTTAGCGCTTTCTATAAACCCGCAAGTATTGATGACTACAATTTCCCCGCCGGTTTTTTCCGCGTCATGCGCAACCGAAAAACCGTTTGCAGTGAATTGCCGCATTAGTAACTCCGAATCGACTAAATTTTTTGAGCAACCCAAAGTAATGATATCGACTTTGTTTTTTCTCATCTTATCCGAATAAAGAATCTACAAATTCACGTTTCCTGAACACCTGCAAATCTTCCAAACTTTCGCCCAAACCGATGTATTTTACCGGAATCCGGAATTGGTCGGAAATGCCGATTACGACGCCGCCTTTGGCTGTTCCGTCCAACTTGGTGATTGCCAAAGCCGTAACTTCAGTAGCTGCGGTAAATTGTTTGGCTTGTTCGAAAGCATTCTGTCCGGTAGAGCCGTCCAAAACCAACAAAACTTCCTGTGGTGCATTGGGAACAACCTTTTTCATGACGTTTTTGATTTTTGTCAATTCATTCATCAGGTTGATTTTGTTGTGGAGGCGTCCGGCCGTGTCAATAATAACTACGTCGGCGTCGTTGACAATGGCGGAATTTAAAGTGTCGTAAGCCACAGCAGCCGGGTCGGCGCCCATTTTCTGCTTTACGATAGGGACTTCGACCCGTTCGCTCCAAATCGTTAATTGCTCCACGGCGGCAGCCCGGAAAGTATCGGCAGCGCCCAAATAAACTTTCTTTCCGGCTTTTTTGAAATGGTAAGCTAACTTCCCGATAGTGGTAGTCTTGCCGACTCCATTCACACCGACGACCATAATCACGTATGGTTTCGGCCCTTCCGGCAACTCAAAGTCGGGTAATTCTTCCGTATGGTTGTCGGCCAACAGGGATGCAATTTCGTCCCTGAGAATATGAGCGAGTTCTTTTGAATCAATATATTTGTCCCGGGCAATTCTTTTTTCTATCCGGGCGATGATTTTCAAAGTTGTTTCCACACCCACGTCCGAAGTAATCAGGACTTCTTCCAGTTCATCCAAAACATCTTCATCTACCTTTGATTTACCGGCGATTACACGTGTTAATTTTGAAAAAACACTTTCTTTTGTCTTCGAAAGTCCCTTATCCAGAGTCTCTTTCTTATCTTTGGAAAAAAAATTAAATATGCTCATATTGATTACAAATTATCAAACACAAAGGTAGTTAAAATTGTTTTAAAAAAAAATTTCCTTCCGATAATAAATATTGGAAGGAAATTTTTTATGAGCGTTTAAATGGTTCTAACCTATTGTTTTACAACAGTATAACTATATTTCATTTTCATATTTAGGTTATTTGTTGCTCCGGATTGTGTTTTCGCCTTATAATCTGCCGAAACAGTGTAGGAAAAAGTCAATGTTTTCGTGGCTTTTACATACTTTGCGTCAGAACCTGTCACGGTTATCATAATATCCGAAATCTCACTGTAAAGCTCACCTAACCATGCACTGATATAAGGGCTATTTACTCTTGTGAAGTTAAATCCTTTAATATCGAAAGTATAAGCCAAGTTGTCCGTTGTACTCTTAAAATTAGAAAGAATCTCTCCGGAAATCAAACCGGATTCACTGGTTTCAATCGTCATCGTATTGGCAGCTTGAGTTCTAACCAACCTGACAGACGCATTGTTAATAGTGTAATCAGCACCATTTATACTTGTGGGAGTAATCACACATTTTCCGGTATAAGCGCCTGCTAAGATGTCAAGATCTTTCAACGTATAATCCACCGGATCGTCACCACCACACGACACAAAAAATAAAGCTATAAAAGCCAACACAAAAAAATTACTTAATAATTTCATAGGGCATATTTTTAAAATTGTTAGTAACATAAGTTTATTTGGCAAGTACCCCTAAATTGGCTTACATCGAACCTTATTTCCCTGAAAGGGACTTTGCCTCAGTGCATTGTTAAAACTCGCTACGCTAACTCCCCCTCTATGGGGGCGGGGGTATGATTTATTTGAAATAATCTTTTACAGCTTCATTCGGCACCATTTCTTCTTTGAAGATATAAGCGCCGGTTTTCGGTGACTTCACCATTTTGATAACTTTCGAATACGAACGTCCTTCCGATTTTTCGCGGTATCCCGCAACCGTTTTCTTTGCCATGGTTTAAAAGTTTATTTAATTTCTTTATGAACTGTCATTCTTTTCAGGATGGGATTGTATTTTTTAAGTTCCAATCTACCCGTTGTATTTTTTCTGTTTTTAGTGGTAATATAACGGGACGTTCCCGGCATACCACTGTCTTTATGTTCGGTACATTCCAGAATTACCTGTATTCTGTTTCCTTTTGCTTTTTTTGCCATCTCGGTTTTCCTCCTAAATTTATAAGTTTATATAACCTTTTTCTGCTGCACCCCTGATAGCAGCATCCAGTCCGATTTTATTGATGGTACGTAAACCATTCGCTGAAACATTCAGGTCCACCCAACAATCTTGTTCTACCCAGTAGAATTTTTTAGTGAACAGGTTGACATCAAATTTTCTTTTCGTTTTGAGGTTCGAATGAGAAACATTGTTGCCTACCATTGCTCTTTTTCCGGTAATTTGACAAATCTTCGACATTTCTTTATATTCTTTATATTTGTTTATTCGCTGATTCATTGTCTCTTAGCATACTTTTCGCATGGGTATGCCTATAAAGAGGGTGCAAAGTTATATAAAATTTTTATTTTGTACAACTTTTAGTATCAGGAAATTTGAAAAAATCTGATTATTTTACCAACATTATTTCCACATCATCCACATCATAGCAACCGAAAATTTTATTTTTTTGCGAAGCTACATCTTGATATATAATTATTTTGTACCTTTGTAACCGGATTATAGATTAATTTAAGGAATAAACTAACAATAAAATAACTAACAAAAAATAATTTGAGATATGAAAAAAATAATTTTCTTTTTCTTCTTATTGTTTATCGGTTTCAATCACATGATTAACGCTCAAGTGAAAATCGGTGGCGATATGTCTGTAAAAGCCAATCCTTCTTCTGTGTTGGAATTGGAAAGTACGAATAAGGGTTTGTTAATTCCTCGATTAACAACTACACAGGTCAGTGGCATCTCCAATCCCGCAACCGGACTGCTTGTTTATAATATGGATTTGAATGTATTGCAGATAAACACCGGAACACCCGCATCTCCCCAATGGGCTAACCTTGTGGTTGCTCAAGGAACGGATAACAAAGGAGCTGTGGTATTGCCGGCAGGTACGGATGCCGAACGTCCAAGCGCACCGGCAACCGGCTCGATACGTTACAATACGAGCAGTAGCAAATTCGAAGGTTATAACGGATCTGCCTGGGTTACATTTAATTGAAATTGCCGGTTAGTGGGGTTTTTCCGCCGCATAATATACCGTCAGCAGGTTTTGTTCGCGGAGTATTTGGCGGATGTCATTGACTAATCCCATCGGTGTATTTTTATCTATTTTCATAACGACAACGATTTTATTTCTTTCTTCCGGTTCAATTTCAGCTTTAATGCTGTTCAATTGTTCCGGCATCACATCCAAAGTTGTAAAATCATTGTTGAGTTGTATGGGCGCTTGTTCCCCGGTGGATTCATCCCCGGTTTTTCCGGCAATTATATATATAAGGAGTGATTTTTCTTGCAATTTTTGAAGTTCCTTTGTATTCGGAAGCTGAAATTGGGTAAGCGCGGGAACAGAACGCATGTTGACGACCAGCATGAAGAAAAGCAGCAAAGTAAAAATTAAATCCGGCAAAGAAGTTGTGTTTAAGGACGGAACCTCCCGGTGTGTTTCGCGAAACCTACTCATTGAGCGCCTCCTTTCCCGACAATTCTTTTTCCGAAATCCGAAACGGATAGGCTTCCCTGATTGCCGCTTGTTGATCTTCGGACAAACGTTCGAAAGATTTATCAAACCGTTTGTTAGCCAGCTCATTCCTCAAATCGTCGTATGCAGCGGTTAATTCACCCAATACGGAAATATAGGTCTGATAGGAAGCTTTGCGACTTATTTCAAAATTGATAACAGCATGAGGTGTTACGGAAACAAGTCCCAATTCCGGAATTTCAATCTCCTTTTTTTCCGGCAAATAATCCGAATTTTCAGGATTAGCGATGAATTTTTCAGCAATATCCCTGATTTCGTATAACTTGACCGGCTCATTTTCCATGAAAATCGCATTATTCTCATCGATGGAAAAAGTAATAAAATTGCGTTCTTCTATGTCGATTTTCTTTTTCAGTTTGGCTTCGGAAGTATCCGGTAATAATCGTCTGTAAATTCCTGTTTTAGAACTTAACGAGCCGGAAATCAGGAAAAAGAGCAACAAAATAAAAGCAATATCTGCCGAAGATGTTGCATTAAACGCGGGCATACTTCGTTTGAAACGCGACATTTTATTTGTTGTTTTTTAAATAACTCCACAAAACGCCTCCCAAAAGAGCGACAAATGTCAGTATCAATACGATATAAAGCCAATAAATCAGTGCAGACGTTCCTGCGGTATCTCCTTCGTTGGCTTCCTTTACGTAATCCATAAAAAACCAGGCTGTTATTACTGTTGTAACCAACATGCAGACCCCAAGGACAATGGTCGATATTCGATTGTAGGATGAAGGTTTCATTTGTATTTGATAATCATATCCAATATTTTAATGGAATCATCTTCCATATTATTGACAATTCCTTCAACTTTGTTAAGAATGTAATTATAAAAAAGTTGGAGGATAATCGCCACAATCAAACCGGCAACCGTAGTAATCAGAGCGACTTTCATTCCTCCCGCAATAATCTTCGGACTTATATCGCCGTATTGTTCAATATTATCAAAAGCCTGAATCATACCGATTACAGTTCCCAAAAATCCGAGCGCCGGCGCAATCGTAATAAACAGCGTAATCCAGGAAAGATTTTTTTCCAAAAGCCCTACCTGAACATTGCCGAAAGAAGTAATGGATTTATCAATGACTTCGATATTTTTATCCATCCGCGAAATCGCCTGGTAACAGATTGATGCAACAGGCCCCCTCGTATCCCGTGCGAGCGCTTGAGCGCCTTTCCTGTCTTTCTTTTCCAGAAAAGTTTCTATTTCCGACAGAAATTTTTTCGTATTGATTTGAACCAGATTCAGATAGATAATCCGTTCCAGACAAAAAGCCAGTCCGACAATCATAGTCAGCGCAATGGAACTCATAAAAAGCGCAGAACCTTCAATGAAACGAATTTTAATGAATTGATGCAATCCGCCGGACTCCTGCAAAATTTCGTCCGTATTTTCCAAAACAGCAGGAATACTGTCTTGGGCGAATAAATTTGCATTAAAAAAAAGAATGAGGAAACAGGTTATTAATATAATTCCTAAGCTCCTCATCAACAGTTTAACTATTTTTTGATTGTCGTTCCACATTTTATGTGGAGCATACGAGACTATCATTAAATTTTAAAATAAAACCATTTGTCCCCAATTTGCTCCCAATTTACTCGCAAAGGTAAATAAACTTTTTTAATTGACAATAGAAATAACCAATTAATACCAAGGCAAACGCATCTTAATTTGTGTTAAATTGCTATGCTCATAGCTCTCGTAGAGAGCATATCTATCTAAGCAGTAGCCTCAGTCTACTGCTTAGTTTTATTACTTATAAATGCTGCTTCTGTGGTCAATTTTAATCACTTCCACGATTAAAATATCATCTTCGATTGAGTAAATAACCCGGTAAACTCCGACACGGATACGATATAAGTTATCAAACCCCGATAATTTAATACAACCAAATGGACGCGGATTTTCCGAAAGTCCTTCAATATGTTCTACAACGGATTGATAATAGACCACATTTATTTTGCTTAAATCTTTTTCAGCAGATTTTTTAAATACAACATTATACATTTGCATTTAACCCACGCCGTTTATTTTCCCTTGCGATTACTTCTGAAAAAGGATATGTAGGTTCTCCTTTCCGCGCTATTGCTTCTATACCGTCCAAGAAATCCAGCAAAGCTTCATTTTCACCATATTTATTAATATCCACCCGAACATACCTTGTTCGACCGGTAGCATCTTTTTCGTATTCTATTCCTGTTAATTGTTCCATGAATGCAAATATTTTATTTACAGACTGCAAATATACATATTATTTTTTTAATCAGTGTTCAAAACAAAACAATAACTTTTACCGTTTGTTGGATTGCGTATTATTTTAATACGGTATTTTTGTGCGAAAATTTAATTTAATTCAATGATAGTGCCGTGAGGCACAAAAAGCACCCGAATAACCTTTTTATGGGTTTGTTTTCGGGTGCTTTGTTTATAAAACATTGATTTTTATATTATTTGTGGAGCATACGAGACTCGAACTCGTCACCTTATGACTGCCAGTCATACGCTCTAGCCAGATGAGCTAATGCCCCTTTCGAAGATTTCGGCGCAAAGATAATGATTTTTTTGAAAAAGAACCTTACCTTTGCATGTTTTTTAAGCAAATGATAAAAGAAAAAATTATATTAGGTGTTGATCCGGGCACGAACGTGATGGGTTACGGATTGTTGAAAATCACAGATAATAAACCCTCACTGTTGGCTATGGGCGTATTGTTGCTGAACAAAACGGACGATCACTATCTTCGTCTCCGGCGAATTTTTGAGCGGATAATCAGTCTGATTGACGAATTTTTACCGGACGAATTAGCCATCGAAGCGCCGTTTTTCGGAAAAAACGTACAAAGTATGCTTAAATTGGGACGCGCCCAGGGAGTCGCTATGGCAGCGGCTTTATCGCGCGATATTCCTATATTTGAATATGCCCCGTTGAAAATAAAAATGTCGATTACCGGCAACGGAAGAGCTTCCAAAGAACAAGTGGCCGATTTATTACGGCGTTATTTAAAAATTCCCGGCGAAGAAATGCTTCCCCAAATGGACGCAACCGACGGACTTGCAGCCGCACTTTGCCACTTTTTTCAAAGCAATCGCCCGCAATCGGAAAAACCCTATACCAGTTGGAAAGATTATATGAATAGAAATGAGAAAAAAGTCAAATAAAATGACTATTTTTGCTCTTGAAAACATAAAAAAATAAGAAAATAATGAAAAGGATTTTAGTTACCGGAGGAACCGGTTACATTGGTTCTCATACGACCGTCGAACTTCAAAATGCCGGATATGAGGTCGTTATCGTTGATAATTTGTCAAATTCCAATTCCGGTGTTATTGATAGGATTGAAAAAATAACAGGCATCCGTCCGGCTTTTGAAGAAGCAGACTGTGCAGATGTTGCTGCAATGAAAAAAGTGTTTGCGGCCTATCCCGGAATAAAAGGAATTATCCATTTCGCTGCAAGTAAAGCCGTTGGAGAATCGGTTGAAAAACCTTTAATGTATTACCGAAATAATATCGACTCATTACTTACCCTGCTTGAACTTATGCCGCAAAATGGTGTAGAAGGCCTTGTATTTTCCTCATCTTGTACGGTTTATGGCCAACCTGAGCCTGAATATCTGCCGGTCAGCGAACAAGCGCCGATTCAACCGGCCACGTCTCCGTATGGCAACACGAAACAAATCAATGAAGAAATTATTCGCGATGCTATTCATTCCGGAGCGCCTTATAAAAGTATAATACTGAGATATTTCAATCCGATAGGAGCGCATCCGACTGCCGAAATCGGAGAATTACCCAATGGAATCCCCCAAAATTTAGTTCCATTCTTGACTCAGGCTGCTGCCAAAATCCGTAAAGAATTATCGGTTTTCGGCGACGATTACAACACGCCCGACGGTTCATGCATTCGCGATTATATCAATGTGGTTGATTTGGCGAAAGCTCATGTGACTGCTATCAACCGGATGTTAGAAAATCGTTCCGGAGTTTCTTTGGAATATTTCAATCTCGGCACAGGAAAGGGCTTGTCGGTTCTGGAATTAATCCATGCTTTTGAAAAAGCTACCGGTGTAAAAGTTCCACATAAAATCGTCGGCCGTCGCGAAGGAGATATCGAACAAATTTGGGCTGACCCCTGCTATGCCAACGAAGTGCTAGGGTGGAAAGCGGTTGAATCTATCGAAGATACCTTACGTTCAGCTTGGAAATGGCAGGAAAAAATGACAACATTATAGCCCTAAAATCATGGCATACACAGGAAAATCATTTAATGAACGAATAAAAGAAATTGGATTCATTATCCTGCTTGTTTTGTTATTCTGCTTGATCGTGTACGAACTCAAATATTTTTTGAGTTCCCTGTTAGGAGCGTTCACATTATATATGATTTTACGCAAACCCTATAAAACACTGATAGCCAAAGGTTGGAAAAATATTTGGGCAGTAACCGTACTCATGGTATCCTCTTTCTTGATTATTTTTGTTGTCGGGGGCATAATAACCGGCGCCGTTTACCTCAAATTAAAGGATTTTAATCCGGAAATAATAATGAATAATCTACAACTCCTTCACAATGAAATAAATGAAAGGTGGGGCTATAATATTTTTTCGGAAGAAATAATCGTAAAAGGAATCAAACGAATCGGAAGTTTTTTACCGGTTTTACTTTCCGCAACCGGAAATGTAGTTGCCAATGTTGTCATGATGATTTTTGTCCTTGTCTTTATGTTGAAAGACAGTGTCCCTTTTGAAAAAGAAATCGAAAACTTTCTTCCCATTTCAAAAGACAGTATCAATCTCTTGAAAAAAGAAACAAATAATATGGTGATTAGCAATGCCATTGGTGTTCCAATGATTATGCTCGGACAAAGTTCCGTAGCCGCATTAGCCTATTGGTTTACCGGCGCCGGCGACCCGATTATCTGGGGACTATTGACCGGTTTCCTCGGTTTAGTTCCCATTGTAGGAACCGCCGCTATTTGGATACCATTGTCTGCCAATCTGTTAATAGGAAATCATATCTGGCAGGGAATCGTTTTAATTCTGTGGGGAGCGTGCGTTGTAGCCAGCATTGACAATGTATTTAGAATGTTCTTTTTAAATAAATACGCAAATGTACACCCACTAACTGCGCTTTTCGGCGTTATCGCAGGAGTGAATCTTTTCGGATTCTGGGGAATTATTTTTGGACCTTTAGTAATATCCGGTTTTCTTCTCCTTGTAAAAATTTTCAACTATGAATTTTTGACAAACGGGTAAACAATAGACAATTACAAATTCACCTAAAAATAATTACAAATTATTTTGAAAAATAAGCCTGAAAAATTTGGCTCGTATTGTTTTTTAGGTTACCTTTGTATCCGCTTTCCAAAAATTTTAAGGGTAAAGCGCACGATCTTTGAAAGATTTCCATGAAATTACGTAGTACAAGCCAAAGAAATTTGGGTAAAAAAGAGAACCGTCAATTAAAAGAACTGAAAGATAAGGACTAAAAGATAAAAGTTAGAAAAA
>BNTV01000013.1 GCA_025996865.1 Bacteroidia bacterium | reverse complement strand
TAAATTTGCTTTGATCCACTACCGGCAGCATCATTTCGATAAAATCGCTTTCGCTGTCGGGGATGCTGTTTAATTCTTCCCGAAGCACAGGTAAATATCCGGTTTCCAATTCGGAAAGTTGCATTTTGCCGGATTCAAGCGCTTCTTCAATGATGTCGATGGCTTCCAAGGCGCCGTTGCGGGCGTTTGCTACATAAGAATCGCCTTTTATCAAGGCTTTGGAAATGCGTATCACATTTTCGGGCGCAAGGATTAATGCCTGTGGATCGGTGTAAATATCGGAGTCAACCAACAATTTTTGCAGGATATGCGTGGGAACGGTTCCCTGTTTCAGGGCTTCGTTCATCAGGCGCACATCGTACTCCAACTGTTCCATGTAAACTGTTGGCGCCATGCCTGCCAATAGCTTGATATTCTGTACCGATTCGTTGCTCCACAAATCGGCAGCAGCAGCAGCGATATTGCCGATAGGGCTGAGGTGGGCGCAGGCAGCCGTTTTGCCTTCCATAGAAACAGGAATACCGGCAATTGCTTTGATGAAAATGCCTTCGTAGCCGCAATCTTTATGGGGACCGGTGGCGCCTTCTTCGATGGCAACGATGGAACGAACTACGGAGATTACCCGTACCAAAGCGGCAAAGACTCTCGGAATCATTCTTTGTTCCGCCAACACCATAGCCGTATTGCCAAACCCGCAGGCGGTGTCGCCTCCGGCTATTTTGCCGGTTTTGTCCGCTATGGCTTTGATTTTCTGCCACAGGAAACGCATGTCCCGCACTCCCAGTACGGCGAGTGCAAACGTAATGGTCTTGATATCGCACATTAACAGGGCATCATCCGAGACTTCTTTTCCGCCGGTGCTTTCGATGGACAGCAGGTCGCCGCCTGCCAAAGCGCCTTTTTCAAACAATTCCATCATGGGTTCGAGCAGTGCCGATGTCCGTTGTTTGGCGGGACGTTCAAACTCGCGCAAATCGTTCGGCGTTAAACGGATTTCGGATTTTAAGCCGTGTTTTTGGTAATAATCTTCACAAATCTCGTTCATGATTTTTACCACTTCTATTCCGATTGCCGGCGTTTTAGTCATTTCGAGCAGGGTTTCCAGCTCCAATACGACCCCTTTGGAATTGAGTTCCAAAGCCCTTTGAAGTGCGCCTTCGGCAATGTCTTTGTAATGCCGGTAAACATCAGGAAGGGTGTCGTTGTTGATACTCATCATGGGCAGGGTGAAATTTAACTCGGCATATACCTGTCCGCCGCCGATTTCCAAACCTCTTCGGGTTTTTACCGGATGAGGAGCGTTTCCGAAGATTAATTGTTCGGGATCGTTGATAATTAGATTTTTGTATTGCATTAAAATTACAATTTAATTAATTATTCTTTTTATTTGGTAATTCGTAATTTTTAATTTGTTTTATTATTTTAGATACGATTTTCATTCGCCTAATTCTTTTTCAATTTGTTCCAGCGATTTGTTTTTAGTTTCCGGCAGGATGAAATACAGAGTGACAAAGCCAACAAGGCAAATCACACCGTACAGCCAGAAATTATTCGCCCAACCGAGATTCTCACGGATAGTGGGAAAACTGAATGTGAGCGAGAAGTTGCCTATCCATAGCACCAACGCCGACAGCGACATGGCAGCACCACGGACACGGTTGGGAAATATTTCCGACAGAATCACCCAAACCACAGGCGACAGCGTCAGGCAATAAGCCATCACATTGAGTAAGATGACTATGACAATCGGAAGTCCCATGATGTCCCTGGCAAACATGAAGCCAATGATTCCATAGAGGACTGCCATCGAACCTGTGCCCCACAGCATCAGTCGTTTACGTCCAACCTTGTCTACCATGGATATGGTTATGATGATCGCTATCACCGTGATAGAGCCGATAACAGCAAGGTTAAACATCATATCGCTGATACCGTAACCGGCTCTTTTGAAAATATCGGCGGCATAATAGAACACCACATTCATTCCGCACCATTGTTGTAGAATTGCCAGGAAAAAACCCAATCCCAGTATCTTCAACATTCCGGGTTTCAGCAAAGCACGGAAATCCATACCGGCTTCTTCTTTGGCAACGGTTTTCTCTATTTCCTGCAATTCGGCGCGGGCATATTCGGCGCCGCCAATCTTTACAAGCGCTTTTTCAGCCTTTTGGCTCTGCTTGTTCTTCACCAACCACCGCACGCTTTCGGGGACAATCACCATCAACACGAAGAAAAGCAGGGCGGGAACAGCCATGGCTCCAAACATCCACCGCCAACCCGACTGCACATTCCATTCATTGATAAATGCCGCCGAATCGGGACCGATACCCGTGTCGTGAACGGCAGCAATCGCCCAGTTGATGGATTGCGAGCTAAGAATACCTACATTAATAAGCAACTGATTGATGGATACGAATTTTCCCCGTTGATGCGGAGGCGCCATTTCGGAAATATAGACCGGCGAAAGGTTCAACGTGATGCCGATGGAAACACCGCCTACGATGCGGTAAACATTATACCAGAAAAAATCGTTTGCCAGCGCCGTCCCGACCGCCGAGATGATGAAAATAAGACCGGCAGCCGCCAATAACCATTTCCTGCCCCAACGCTCGGTGGTGAGGAAACATGCCAAGGCGCCAATCATACAGCCAATCATCGCCGAACTGGTTCCCCAACCCTGCTGGACGGGATTGTTTGTTATGCCGAAAAACGGTTCGTAAAACGATTTGGCTCCGCCTACAACCACCCAGTCGTAACCGAACAGGAAACCGCCCATAGCGGCAGCAAATGTCAACAGCCACAGATAGCCGTAATTGTAAGATACTTTATTGTTTTGCATATCCGGATTATTTTAACTGTTGTTGTGCCGTTTCAATAAAAGCAAGCATGTTCTCAAAAGGCGTGTCGCTTTCTACCGAATGGGAGGGTGAAAAGATATATCCGCCGTCTGCACCCAATTGAAGCAGTCTTTTCGATTCGTCAATTACATCCTGTTTAGAGCCTAACGGCAATGTTTTCTGGATGGATAATCCGCCGTGAAAAGCCAATCGCCCGCGATAACGGGGCAAAATATCATACACGTTCATTACTTCGGGTTGGAAGGGATTGAAACTGTTAAGCCCGATGCCGATTAAATCATCAAAGAGTTCGTCCACATCCCCGCAACTGTGTATCATCACGTATTTGCCTGCTTTCCGGACATGTCCGTACATGCGTTGCAAGCGCGGATAAATGAACTCTTTCCAGATGTCGTAACCCATAATCAGCCCGTTCTGTTGTCCCCAGTCGTCGCCGAAGTAAACGGCGTCAATATCGTATTCGAGCGCTTTATCGACTTGGGCGATATTGTAATCGCAGATGGCATCCAATAATTGATGAACAAAGTCCGGATTGATCATAAAATCCAACAACAGGTTTTCCATTCCGCGCAAAGTCCATGCCCGTTCGTACAACGAAAAACCGATTTGGAAACAGCGGAACAGGTCGGGCTTGGCTTCCGTTTCCGACAGAATATTGTCGAAAAAACGAGGGTCAAGCGGGTCGGGGAACTGATAACCGTCTAATGCAGGCTCAGGCAAAAGCGGTGCCTGTACATCTCCGATGTCCTTGTCAACACTTCTGTCCCAGACTACTTGAAATACATCCCGATAGAGATTGTTTCCAAGGTCATCAAAGAATCCGTAATCGTTGCCCAAATTAAGGATGTGGTTACCCAATGGAATATCCAAATCCGAGACGCCATAATATTTTTCCAAGGATTCTTTGGGTTCCCTGGTAAATTTGAACGACCAGGGAACATACGGCGGCTTTTTGCCGTCCAACACTAATTTAATTACTTCGCGTTTTGTCATTTTGTAATATTATTCATTTTTGATTATTGTTCGCCGCTTGTTTTGTTCGCCGCTTTGACATACTTTTTCCATATAGAAGTATTCGTCAACATTTTAATATACACACCGCCGACAACAGACCGTGCCTGAAAACCGCGTTGTTTGGCATCTGTCGTGAAAAACCAGTCCGAAAGCGGAACACGCGACGGCGTTTCATTCACGTAATTATAGACCGGTTCAAAAAGTTCGTCGAAATCTTTTTTGGATTTTGCAGGAGTGATGCTCCACAGCGCCCAGTCGATGAGTGAATTATCGGTTCGACTATCGACCGGCAAACCGTATTTGTTCTGAACTTTTTTGTACCATGCAATTTCCTGTTCGGCAAGCGAAGCGGGAAATAAATTTGTTCCGAGAATCGCATCCCAAACAAGATTGTGTTTCATCGACCACGTTCCGGGCTTGTCGTAAGCCAGTCGGGTATGACCCTCATCCGCAGAATCTTTGAGCCACTTTTTCGCATACTCTTCTGCAATCCGGCGGTATTTTAGTGCATCATCCTTTTTGCCCGTTTTTTCACAGAGTTGAGCGTAAGCGCCGATTCCGAGAATTGCTTTCAGCGATAAATTCGTAACATGCGCCAAATGTCCGAACATATCCGCCGAACAAAGTTGGTTTGCAGGGTCATAACCCTCTTTAACGAGATAGTCCGCCCACTTTGTGAGCATATTCCAATAAGGAACGGCAAAATCGGCGTTCCCTTCGATTTTCGCCAGTGCAGCAATAATAATCAGCATATTGCCCGATTCCTCGACCGGCATTCTCTCCCCGTCACCGCCTCCCATTCCGTAAACCTGTCCCGTTGCAAACGGATATTTCCCAAGGTCATGCGGCGCATAATCGTAATGCCATGCCTCCGATTCGGCGTAATTGAGTACCGGAACGAGACTAGCTTTGAGCAATGCCGGACTGAAGAAAAGTAAAAACGGAGTATGCGGATAAAGCACATCCACCGTTCCGATGCAGCCGTTACTGAAATTTTCTTTGGAAAACATGCAGGGGCGATTGTCCAAACCGGCAACGATTTTGTTTGCCGCCCATGTTTGCCGGTAAGCCAGCAAACAAAGTTGCGCATATTTTTCGCCGCCAATTTTCGTTAAGTCTTTGATTAGTTTCCGGTCGAATTTTTCACAACGCTGTTTTATTGCTGTAACATTTTCAAATTCCTGTATCAAAATATCATGGATGGTTGCTCCGTTCCGTTTCCAGTAAGGTAACAGTTCTCTGTCGAAATACCGGAGCGACTTGATGTCATCGTAAGCGAACGCCAGCGTTTGTTCAAAATGCCCGTTTTTAGGTATGTCCGTTTTTATTTCGGCGGTTAAAAGCGGAGCGTCTTGGGCAGCCGACGATTGACCGTTTGAATCAGGACGCGGAGTCAAACGGAGTTGCACAGCCTTGTTATTTTTCGTTGCGAGATAAAAATGCCCCCAGTCAATACGCAGATTATCCCCCGATTTGCCGAGAATATTCTGTTCCCGGCTTCCGGCACGAAGAACGGAAAATCCCTGCATATCCACCGTTTCGCAAAGCACTTCCTGCTCAGGCGTATTGACGGCAATCACCGCATCAACCGTTAAATGCAGTGTCACGCGATGCGGCTTATTGTCTAATCCTGTAACGTCGAATTGCAAAAAAGTGACCGGACGGCTCAATAAATCAATATCGTCGGGTAAAGCGGGAGTCAAAAACGTCAACGTCAATTTAACTTTTTCTGTTGCAAACTGATAGACGGTACGGGTGGGAAACACGGTAACACCGGTTTGCGGCATCGCGGCGTATGCTTTCGGTTCGACGCCCATAAAACGCAAGGGTTCGTTTTCATCAATGGAAATCGTCCCTGAAATGGGCTGCGGTTTGCCTGTCCAGTGTGTCGTCGGAACGTCGGTCAACTTGTCGGCAAACGACCAGACGCTGAAATACGGGTCATGCGTTATCAACGGATACGCCGGAGCGCGGAGTGTTTCCGCTCCCATTGCAGAAAGCGCAAAAAGATGAAATACACTTATTACAAAACAGATATTGTAAAATAATTTTCTCATTTGATTATTCCATTCAGGTTTTCAGTTCTCGCGGTAATCAATCCATACTTTCATTTCACCGGCTTCGCGGTTATCCCAACTATAGTAGGGAACGAAGCGAATTTCCTTATTGTCGGCAGTTGCTTTGATTTCCACTATACCATTTAATTCGGATACAAAATTCGTTTGGAATTGGGTGTCGGATGTGAGTGCAACCTGATCGAAATCAATGTTATTGTCGACAGCTTCCATACAATACACCAATGGTCCACGTTGAATGGCACGTTTGCCAATATCTTCTTTCACACGGGAGTCTGCAGAAACTACTTCTACCGGCATATCCAAACTGAGCGTTATCTTGTCGCCTGCTTTCCATACTCCTTGCAAGACCGCATAACCTTTTTCTACTGTTGCTGCTTTTTCTACCCCGTTTACAGTAATCGCATACGACTTGCACCATGCGGGGATGCGTAAACGAATTGCCTTTTTCAGCGGCGACTCTACAGTCAGTTTAATTGTACCGTTCCAAGGGTAATCTGTTTCCTGACGCAGGGAAACCTTCTCTTTTCCGGCATCGAATGTTGCAGTATTGCCGATATACAGGTTTACCCACACTGCGTTGGATGAAGTTCCGTATATATAATTTCCTATGGAAGGTATGAAGCGGGATATCTGACTGGGGCAACAAGCCGTCCCGTACCATGCCCGTCGATGATGGCTTCCTTTCGAGGCTAATGGGTTGACATAAAAAAAACGGTCACCTGCCAAGGAAATGCCTGCCAGGGCGCCATTATACATCGAACGTTCCAATACATCCACATATTTGGAATCACCTGTAAACTGGTTCATCCGCCAATTCCAATACACCATTCCTACCGAAGCGCAAGTCTCGCAGTACGCATCATAGTTGGGCAAGTCATAGTCTTCGGTAAACCCTTCGTTGCGATGCGAAGAGCCAATACCGCCGGTAAGGTACATATTGCGTAGTACCACATCATCCCACAGTCGGTTCAGGGCATCAACATATCCCGTATCATTCTTGAAGGCAGCCACATCTGCCATCCCACAATAGAGGTACATGGCTCGAACAGCATGTCCGGCAATGTCGGTCATTTCGCGCACAGGCTTATCATCCTGATGGTAAACATTATCCCATGACTTTTCATTGGCTCCGCCGAAGTATCCATGACCGTGTCCATGTCCGCGTTCTTCCAGCAGCCAATTAGCAAAATCAAGGTAGCGGGCATCCTTAGTAACCGAGTATAACTTCACTAACGCCAATTCAATTTCCTCATGACCGGGCACCCAATGCTGTTTCTCGGGTCCGAAGACACTCATCATATAGTTAGCCATTCGGATAGCCACATCCAGGAGTTTTCGCTTGCCTGTGGACTGGTAATAAGCAACGGCGGCTTCTGTCATGTGACCGGCGCAATACATCTCGTGCATGTCCATATCTTGCCAGCGTTTATCCAAACCTGTAAGTGTGTAAAATGTATAGATATAGCCATCGGATTGCTGGGCAGCAGCAATTTTATCAATCCACTCGTCTGCCTTCTTCTCTAATTCAGGATCCGGATTGTTCTTCAGCGTATAGGCGATCCCTTCGATTGCCTTATAAGGGTCCGAATCGTCGTAAAATATACCGGAATGAGGTCCTTCACCTTTGGCCGCATTCTCGAAGTTCCGGATACGCCCTGTCTGGTTTTCAATCTGATCAATGCAAACAGCCAACGTGGTGGTTGCATGTGTTTTTAAGCGTGGTGCCCAGAAGTTGTCGGTTATTTTGACGTGAGAAAAGTCAACTGTAGCCACCGATTTAAAGGGCTGTTCTTTTACTGTGCTCGAATCCTGGCAGCTCCAAAAGGCTGCACAGAGTACTAAAATGTACGGATAAACAGGTTTCATCTTTTTTTATTATTATTTCTTTGTTCTTTGTTATTTATCATTTATTTACAGGGAAATAATTTGTTTTTCGACAGAATTTGTTTTTACTTTTAATACCCTATCAACAAAAATCATAAAACCCTTTCCCTGTTTGTACTTGGTTCCGTATTTATCATACAAAACCGATATTTTATGGCTCTTATAGGTGAGATCATCCAAGCAGAAATAATCCCACGTATCTGCCGGAATAAGCGGATTGATTGTTACTTGCTCTCCTTCTTGGGGGCGGACACCGATTAGTCCGGTGATCACTAAATCGCAGAATGTGGAATGGTTGTAATCCTTTCCACGTTCAACGCCTCCTTTGCCTTTCGACCAAGCGCCGTTTTCCCATGTTTTCAGGCGGGTACGCGAAATCCAGTCGCCTGTAAACGGATTCAGGTTCTCGTCTATCCAAGGGACAACCGTACCATCTTCTTTCGTCAGATGGTGGCTGTGGGCATAGATTTTCAGCAAGTCAAAATAATCTTTTTTCGATATAAAGTTCTGTTGCTGGCTACTTAGTACATTTGCTAAACCATCAAGCGTAATGGTAGTAGAAAATGGCCACGACGGTCCATTCCATTGACATTCGTGCCCTTCGTACGAAATCGTAAATTCGGGATGCGACTGTTCAGCCGTCGTAGGTCCGTAGGGTGCATAAAAGTGCTTCGGATCCATCAGGAATTTCCAGGCAGCAGCATATTCCTCACTGGCCAGATTGTAACACCAAGGTGTGTAGCCATGCAGTTCGCGTGCATTACACAATCCGGCATTTTCTTCCTTTGGAATCACTTTGAAGAATTGTGCATCTTTATCCCAAAGAGTTTGCAGCATTTTTTCTTGAAGAGCCGCAGCCTTCTTTTCAAAAACTTCTGCGGCGGGATTTCCAAAACGTTTGGCAATTACCGCAATGCTTTTCGCTTCCGCAATCATATAAGAATTAATCACAGCCCGGTATCCGGAAGCATCGTGAGATTTTTTTCCGCAAATAGATACTTCCATCGCGTCTTGTCCATCAAATTGCCAGAACAATCCTTTGGATTCGTCAAAACGCTTTTTTTCCCATTCCTCGTAGTTCTCAATAAAATCAGGCAGAAACTCCTTTATAAGCGAATCGTCGCCCGTTGCCAGAAAGTATTTATACATTGAATGGGCAACATGGCAACTGTAAGCCCTTAGATTACTTCCTCCGCGCATAGCGTAAAGTGCATAACTGTCTAAATATTCGCGGTTGTGAAGCCATCGACCTTCATTATAATGATGCATCGATGAACCTATTTCGCCATTGTATTTCCCTGCCCAGGGGACAACCGGCAGAAATTCGGTAATGATATATCCCTCCGGAATCTGCTTGATATGCTTGCGAAACGTCCACCAACGGAAATAATACGTTTCCTCCAATTGTTTGTCGGGACATTCAAAACGCGGAATATTTTCACAGAGAAACGCCGCAGCTTTGCTGTTAGGAACAGCCTGAACATACAGTTCGTCATCTCCCTGATTAAATATCTCAACATAATTATTGACAACAGAAAGCGGAATCAATTGTTTCCCCTTTGGGTCGTCTGTATTGCAAGCTAAAGCAAGTAGCAAACAGCTACTAAAGATAAAATATAATTTCATATTTGAATGTTTGTTATATCTTTTATTTCACATAATTCGGATTTTGAACTAAATTCGGATTGGAAGTAATCGCACTTTCTGGAATTGGGAAGACAGTTCGGTAATCACCTTGCGGTTTATGTGACATCCAACTTTTCTTTGTGAAAACTCCAAACCGGATAATATCCCTTCTGCGAGTCATTTCCCAAGCAAATTCCCATCCTAACTCATCCAAGAATCTGCCATATTGGATCGCATCCTGATTACCGGGATCTACAATCACATAGTTTTCCACATATCCGTACTGGTAAGCAGAATTTTCTTGCAATTGCGCATCCGTAACGGTTGCTTTCGAAGGGTCGCTCTTAAATGCCCGCTGCCTTACTTGCGACACCAAAGAACCGGCTCCAGGTGATTGTGTACGTAACAAACATTCCGCTTTCATCAACAATACCTGTGCATAGCGAAACAAGGGGATATCGGTGGTGGAATTATTTGGACATCCTGCCTCTATTTCGTACTTATTCATTCTATATCCTTCATTTTCTTTTCTATAATTGCCGCTTTGGACTTCTTTCGTAAAGATAATAGGTTCACCACTCTGGTCGTATGAGCCTACCAACACAGAGCCGTCAGCCCCAAACTGTTGTCCCATCAACCAAGAATCCTCCAAACGGCTGTCGTCAGAATCATACGTGTCAATAAATTGAGTGATACCCATAGCAGCACCGGCTCCCCAAGGAGTAGCTTCCGTCAGATATTTCTTTTTCAACTCGGCATGCCATGAATACATGTGGATATAGTTTCCTCCAGCCAACGTTTTATCAAAAGGAACTGTAAATAAAACCTCCTTGGAAGATTCTACCCCATGTGCCCTGAACGATGCATTGTAATCGGCTTCCAAAGCACACTGACCACTATTGATAATGTCGTCACACTGAGTGATACATTCTGTCCAATGAGGCTGTCCTGTATATATTTCCGCATTCAGATAGACATTAGCCAACAGTGCTTTGCCAGCCCATTTGTTAATTCGTCCGTACATTCTACCTCCTTGTTCTTCGTTTAACTTGGGTATTACCTCCGTCAATTCATCGACAATGAATTTATAAATATCCTGACGGGAACTCTTTTCAGGGAGATCGCTTGATTTGGAGGTTATAAGCGGGGCATCGCCATAGTTATCACAAATCATCCAGTAATAGTAGGCACGGACGGCTCTTACTTCTGCCAAACACTGTTCTTTTTCTACAGGAGAGGGAGCAGGTACGATGTCTTTTTCAATTTGTTCTATCACATTATTACAAAGCAAAGCTCCCTGATAGAACCAATTCCACATAGCGGAGACATGCGCTTGTTCCGAATTCCATAAATGATAGTGCATACGCCGGTATACCCCTCCATCATCCCAACCGCCTGATTGGGGAGGCATCACTATAATATCGGCTGTTATCTCTTGTGCGAAGTATCCACCATGACTGCAAATGTTCCTCAATGGAGGATATACACTCCCGATAACAGGATAAAAATCTTTTGCCGTATAACTGTAGCTTTGTTCTGTAACAGATGAAAAGACTTTTTCATTCAGATCATTACTACAACTGACTGTACAGCCAATTAAACACGCGATTATAAATATTTTACTTAATGTTTTCATACTACTTAATGTTTTAAAATTTGAAAGAAGCTCCAAGAGTAAAGGTACGGGCTGCCGGATATCTGTTTTTGTCATCCACTCCGGGAGCCAGTCCGCTAATACCAACTTCCGGATCAATGCCACTGTATCCGGTAAGAACAGCCAGATTTGAAATCGAACCATAAATACGAAAACGTTCAATCCATTTGCTCTTCACATTCAGCGTATAACCAAATGTAAGCTGGTCTATTTTCCAATAATCCCCGTCTTGGATATAATAGCTTACGTACTGTAATTCCTGATTCACTGCCAGCGGTCTTTTTCCATAGACATTGTCGAATGCTTTTTGCAGGACATTCCCTCTGGTAAGCATGATAGGATAAGCATATTGCAGCTCGGGCATATTCAAGATTTGGAACCTAAAAGCGCCACGCATAGTAACTCCCAGATCGAAGTTTTTATACGAAATAGAATTATTCCAGTTCAGATAATGTTTAGGCAAACCATTTCCAATCACCTTTTTATCAGTAGGTTGCTGTTGCAATATGGGTTTGGGGGTTCCATCCTCTCCTTCGATAATCCAGAATCCATTTTCATCAATATCCACACTTTTAAAGCCATAGAAATTACCAATAGGTTGTCCTTCCTTTATCCGATGGGTTGTTTGCTGAATCGGTTCGCCTGTACTGCCCTGGTCGGAATATCCGCTGGAAATAAATTTCTCATTAGACAAGGAAAGCAAGGTGTTCTTATTTGTTGAATAATTGGCATTGGTTACCCATTGAAAATCTTTTGTCTGTACAGGAATGGCTTGCAGAGTAACTTCAATTCCCCTGTTTCGCATCGAACCGGCATTTGCTACCATGCTGGAAAACAAATAAGGAGGCGAAGGTACAGTGTAATTCCATATCAAATCCTTGGTATCGCGGTTGTAATAATCAATACTTCCGGAGAGCCGTTCGTCAAAGAAACCAAAATCCAATCCTATATTGGTTTCTTCTTTTTTCTCCCAACGCAAATCAGCGTTAGAATTTGAATTGGGACGGATAGACTTAACCCATGTGCCGTTCATATTTGCATAGTCGCCAAAGCTTAATGTATTAAGCGACATGTAAGGATCCAAAGGTTCTGTACCGGTAATACCAAAACCGCCTCTGAGTTTCAAGTTACTTAAAAAACTTACATCTTTCAGAAAATCTTCTCCCTTAAGATTCCAGCCTACAGATACAGCAGGAAAAGTACCCCATTTGTGGTCAACTCCGAATTTGGAGGAGCCTTCGTAACGTACACTGGCAGACAGCATGTATTTCCCTTTGTAGTTGTAATTCAAACGTCCGAAATAGCCGATTAGTTTGTTTTCTCTCTGAGCAGAAGCTATACTCGCACGTCCGTTGGCCAAAGCCTGTCCCGATTGTATCGAATTATAGGTATAATCATCTGAAGGGAAATCCCAGTTATTTATCCAATAATTCTGATGATTATTTCGCATCCAACTATATCCTCCCAATACGGTAAAAGTATGATCGTTAAATAAGGTCTTATTGTATGAAGCCGTTAATTCGCTCAAGTCATCCGCCGTACGTGTCGTACCCAGTGCCGCAAACCCATTTCTATTATCTCGGACGGTGGACAAGTGCTTTTGTGTTTCATAGTAACCCTGCGTTAAATTATAGGTATTACTCGATACTAAATATTTGATGTCCAAGCCTGCAATGGGTGTGAACGTAACGTTAGCATACATTCTTAGATTGGTAGCCTTATCTTCTCCCTCTACTTCCATCAAAAGCGCTAAAGGATTGGAATAATCTGTTTTACCCGGACTTTGATACCATACGCCATTGGCATCTTTAATCGGATCAGCCGGACTAAATGTTAAAGCATTACGGTACACGGCATTATTAAAACTTCCTCCATTTGCTCCATCAAAATATTTTTGCTGGTATCCATTCAGACCTGCATTGATTCTCAGTTTATTATCAAACATTCGGTGAGTTACTTCTATACGCGGATATATCATCCGATTATTGGAACGTTTCATGATACCGTTCATGTCACGATAATCAAAACCGGCAGTGTAGTTCGTAGTTCTGCTCCCACCTCGCAAACTGATATTATATACTTGTGTCAACGGGGTCTGTAATACTTCGTCCAACCAATTGACTCTACCTCCGTTATCCTGTGCGCCGGGTAAGCCTTGCGCTACCTTATCGAGGTATTGATCTAAAGTCAGAAACGGCAATTTACGGGATATTTGCTGTGTGGACAAGTAAGTATTTACTTCTACCGTTGTCGGTACTTCGCCTTTCGCATTCTTGGTGGTGATGATGATCACGCCATTCGTTCCGCGACTACCGTAGATTGCAGCAGCAGAACCATCTTTCAATACATCTATTTGCTCAATCTCATCAGGTGATACGGTTCTTAAATCGCCCGGAATACCGTCAATAAGTATCAATGGGCTGGTGCTTGATCGTAAGGTGGTGATACCGCGCAACAATAACTGGGAAGTCGAAGTAGGATTGGCATCCGGAGAAATAACTGCTAAACCAGCCACCTGCCCACGAATCATCTGTGCAGCATCGGGAGTAGGTACTTTGATGAAGTTCTCTGATTTTACACTGGCGATAGCACTGGTCACTCTCCTTTTTTCGATGCTTCCGTAACCGACCACAACTACTTCATCCAAAGCCAGACTGTTTTCGATTAGCGTGATATTCAAATTGGTTTGGTTTCCTATGGTTATCTCTTGCGCACTATATCCGATGTAAGTAATGACAAGAATTGCGTCGGGACTGACTTGCAAACTAAACTTGCCCTCCAAATTGGTAGCGATACCATTTCGGGTTCCTTTTTCGGAAATGCTTGCGCCGATAATCGGCTCACCTTTATCATCAATCACCGTTCCGGTGATTCGTTTGCCGGGATCTTGTTGATTATTAAGGGTGATTGCCCGCTTCGACAAGATGATGTAGTTGTTTTCAAACTCATACTTCATCTCCTCATTGCCAAATACTTCCTGCAAAATGTCGGATACTTTCGCTGACTTGTTCTTCAGCGTCAGATTTTTCGAGGTATTCATTTCGCTGTTGCTGTACACGACTAAATAGTCGGTCTGCTTCTCAATCTCTTCAATCAATTGAGCCATGGTCAGTTGATTGGAAGAGAGGTTAACTACTGCGTTTTGTGCATTACCGTTTGTGGCAAGCATTTGAAAAACGCACACAAAAAGTAATAAAAAAGAGATTTTCATAATTCTAAATAAAATTAATTTCATATCTTTATCTCGTTAAGTAAATACTAAATTTTTTTTACAATCAATCGGGGTGTTTGCTTACACCGACCGGCGGATGTGTCAGCGTCTGCCGGTTTTTCATGTTTTTCATTCTTGTAGTTGTTCCATAGGCAATATTTTTGATGAGGTGAATATTCGTTTTTTTTAACTTAGTGTGATTATATTCTGGTTTTCATCTTTATAAATCTTGAATCCATGTATCTTTTGAATGATGCGGAGGATTTCCATTACCCCGTCGCGTTGGCGGAATTTTCCCGTATAACGGTATTGAAGTATTTTCGGGTTGCGGACAATAATCTTCACATCGTAGTATAATTCCAAATCCTTAATAATGGTGTCCAAATTTTCTTCCCTGAACGTGTAAATGCCTTCTTTCCACATCAGTTTGTCTGTATCGGCGGATGTTTTCACGCTGAATTTCCCATTTTTGTAAATGGCTTGCTGGTTGGGTTGGAGCAAAGTTCCTCCGGTTTTTTCTCCCGGTCTAAAGACTTTCACGCTGCCTTCTATCAATGTGGTATTCACATATCCGGCTTTGGCATAGCTGTAAACATTGAATTGAGTGCCCAACGCCACAATGTCTATGGAATCGGTAGAGACGATAAAGGGCTTGTCCGGATTTTTAGCGACGTCGAAGAAGCCTTCTCCTTTCAAGCAAACGTTTCGTTCCTTGCCAAAAGCGGAAGGATACAATAGGGTAGAGCCTGCATTGAGCCAGACGGTAGAGCCGTCGGGAAGTGTGAGGCGGGCGCGTTGACCGGCCGGCACGTATAATTCCTGCTGGGCAGTCAGCTGTGTTTCTGCCGGAGATACCGTTGACAGGACAACAGCGCGCGTAACAATAACCAATAAGGCAATAGCGGCGGCGCTCGCAACTGCCCTGAGCGAATAACGAATCCATCGTTTTTTGTTTCTCCGTTGCATCAAACGATGCAGGGCTTGCTTTCCGGCTTGAGTATCTATGGCTTCGGGTGAGAATGAAAGAATGGCGAGGGAGTTTTGAACCCCGGCAAAAGTTTTCTGCAATTCCGGGTTGACTGCCGCTTCCCGAAGCAATTCGATTCTTTCTTTTTCAGATAACTCCTGATTAAAATAAGCAATAACTCTATCCATAAATACGATTTTTGTTCGTTCTTATTCGGTAAACGAATGAGCGTCAAAAATCCCCCAAAAGAAAATCATTTTTTTTTGTTTATCAAAAAAAGAGAAGAAATAACGGGTGGTAATCTTTCAGTTCCTCGCGAAGTTTTTTGTAGGCGATGGTTAACTGGTTTTCTACGGTTTTGGGAGTGACGCCTAATTCTTTGGCGATATCTTTTTGTCTCTGCCCTTCAATCTTGTGCTTGACAAGAATGGTGCGGCAACGTTCGGGGAGGGCGTTCAAGGCTTTTGTAACGGCTTGTTCTACGTCATTATCCTTGAAAAGTTCATTGTCAAGGATTTCCAATGAGTTGAGCTTCATTTGCAAAGTGAGGAGGTATTCTTCCTGTAAATGCTCGGCGGATTTCTGCGCCATAACTTTACGCCGCAAATGGTCGATACTGCGGTTTTTGACGGTGGTAAATATATAGGCAACGATATTTACACGATTCGACAGCGTTGTATATTGTTCATAGAGTTCTAAAAAGACGTCCTGTACAATATTTTCGGCATCTTCTTCGCAGCCAACGTATTCACACGCAAAAGATTTCATGCGCGAATACCAGTGTATGTAAAATTCGTTAAATGTCATTGTCATCTGCTATCACATATCATCCATACGAATGCATCCCGCTCAATAAATAGTTAACCCCGAAATAAGTCATCAAAACACTTGCAAAAGCAAGAACAGACGCAGCATTGAAAATCACCGGGCGATTCCATTTTTTCACCAAACGCAAATGCAACACGACGGTGTAAACGACAATGGTAACCAACGCCCAAGTCTCTTTCGGATCCCAACCCCAATAACGTCCCCAGGATTCATTTGCCCAAACGGCGCCGACAAATGTGCCGATGGTCATCAAAGTCAAACCCACTATTAAAGCCATCTCGTTGATAATGGTCAGCTTATTTGCAGGAGATTCCGGATTTTTTTTCATAATAAAACCTAAACCTAAATGGGTCAATCCCAACAAAAAGCCGATTCCGAAAAATCCATAAGCCGCCACAATCACAGCTACATGAATCATCAGCCAAGGCGATTTCAACACCGGTACCAAAGGACTGATTTGCGGATCCATCCAATTCAAGCCTGAAACGAACAGGATAACTCCCCCGAACAAACTTGCCAAAGCAAAAGTAATCGAACTTTGCCGGATAAAAAACACACCGGCGACAATCGTGATGAAAGCTACGTAAACCATCGTCTCGTAGGCATTGCTCCAAGGAGCATAACCTGCTATGTACCAACGTAAACCGATACCGGATAAATGATAAAGCGAAGCCATTAAAATCAAGATAACTAATGAGATAATTCCGGTTTGCAATCCTTTGTTTTTCTTGAACAAAGAAATAAAAGCAAGCACAAGCAATATCCCGCCCGAAATCAAATAGATTTTTTTACATTGTTGGAAAATAGTCAACCGGTTATACAGTAATTCGGCTTTTAATTTCTGATTATCAATTTGTAAAGTCGTATTTTTTTTCTGATAATCGCGGATGGCTTCCAAACTTTGTTCGGCCTGCATCCAATCGCCGGTCTTCAAACCCTTTTGTACGTAAAACAGGTATATGTTCAATAACTCATTGGATGCAGACCATTTATGATTCGGAGCATCCGGTTCGGGAAAAATATTCAGCATTTGATCATTCACTAACCGGTAAAAAACATTGACTTGTTCATCCAATTTGATCAAATCTTTGTCGAAACGACTGCGTTCGGAAGGTGGTTTGGAATAAACCGTTTGCAAATCATCTTGTAATTTGTAAATATCGTCATCCTGAAATAACTCTATATAAGCGCATTGACGGGAATTGAGACCGTATTTCTTTGCGATTTGTTCGTTTTTCAGTGTAATCAACGGAACCCGCATCCACATTTCGGGCATAGCGAGCAAGCTCAGCAGGAATTGGTCGGAATTGAGATTGCCGATTTTGTCGGAATGATGCAGTTTACGAAGCGCTTCCGATGAGAAAGTATTGACCGGTTCGATGCGGCCGTCCAAGGATTGCATCGGTAACTCGCCGAAACGGGCGGCGTGTTCAGTGCTGATGACGTATTTTTGGAGGAGAATATCTGCGTTTGATGCGTTTTGCGCATTGGCGGATGTCACCGGAAATAAGGTGAGGCAAAGTACAATGACTGTTGATATTATAATCATACTCTTAAGAAATTTGTGCTACACTTTTTTTACTCAACGTAACTTTAAACCACATGCCGTTGGAATACAACAGGGGAGAATTGAATTCGGCCGGATTCATCAAGTTAAATATTCGTTTCATGCCTTCACCAATTTCCCTCATCAGCTTGTTTTCTCTTAATATCCTGGTAATTAACGGATTTTTTGATTCGTGCGCACCTTCCAATTCACGGAGATTTTTTATTGTAATGGTAGATAACAAAGCGCCGGGACTTTTTATTTCTATTTTGTCATTAAAAATATAAATTTCAATACCGTTTTGAATGGAGTAGTCCCTGTGTGCGATTGCATTTATAATAGCCTCTCTACAAGCGGCTTCCGGATAAATATATTTTTGTTCGAAGCGAGCGTCATCACTAAATTCTGTTTTATAGGACAGATAGGGTCGCAAGCCGTCCCATGCCTTAAAACACAAATCAAAAATATTTCCCTGAATACTTTCATCACTTATCACATTATAATCTTCACCCGATTTCAGTTCATCACCCAGCACTTTCAAGTACCTGATTTGACATTTGGAGTGCCAGCGCGCGATTTCATTCGTTTTGGCAAACAGCAATAGCGCCGCTCTTTTCAGGCGCAGTCCGTTCGTGCCATATACGGCAAGACCGGTCTGCTGTAGAAACAATTCAACGCTTAATCCTTTAATGTACGAGTCCGCTACACTTTGCAAAAGTGATGTATCCAAATCGGTAACAAAAGCGCCATCTACAAACCGGCTGTCGTATTCCCGGGAACGAATTTCCTGACGTTCAAAATTTATCTCATTAACGGAAGCGGGCATTGTAGCTTTGTCTTTTCGCCGGACACATCTTCCGTCGGGAAGTTGATAAATTTGTGTAGTTCCTTTGTTTACCGAAAAATATAGAACAGTTAAATTGTTGATATTGAGTTTGGTTGAAGCAGTCAGCGGCAATTCCTGATTTTCATAAATATTTGTTTTTACGGCAGCAAGCATCTTGTTGATTTCTTCTTCCCAATGCGGGACACCAGTGATTGTTCCCTCGTCTTCCACTCCAATAAGGAGTTCACCACCGTCGGCATTGGCAAAGGCCACCAAGGCTTCGCCAATATCTTTACAAATTTTCTTGGTCTGCCGGGGTTTTTTATTGCTTGGCTTTCCTTCCCAAGCGATTTTAAATTCCCTGAAATGGCTTTCGCCAAGACCAATGGTGTTTTTTACTCTTTCCTGCAACAGCAATATATCGTCCATTTTGCTTGTTTGAATTTGATGCAAATATAATCACTTTTTTTGGAAAAAGGTATCATGCTGAGAAAATAGTCCTATCTTTGTACTTGGATTTTAAATAAAATGAAATGGGCTAAATATTAAATTGAGGTGCTGAACCCGGAAGACCGTAAGGTCTTCTATTTGCTCTACCCCGGGCTGCGCTTCGCTTGCCGCGGGGTTACCCAAGTAGAAGACCTTACGGTCTTCCGTCTTCAAAATTTTTTTGTTCGATTTCATTCAAAAACACATTTCCCTCCGGCTTGTTTTCTGTCAGATATTGATAAAGATCTTCATCTGACGTAGAATTTCTCATAATCCGCCCCAACTGCCTGAACCGCGAATTTTTATCCAAAAAACTTAATATAAAACCGATTACCAAGAGTACATAACCGGTATAAGTAATGTTTCGTCCCGCCGCATCCCGGTTGACCGAAAGAATTGTTCCCCTTTCATCGCTATCGAAAGAAGCCTGAAAAAAACGGTATCCTTTATAATCAAATACATTGTTCATGGAAATTTTTCTTTCAAAAGATTGATTGCCGGCGTGGATACGAATCAAACTTTCAAAACCGGAAGGACTGGAAGAACCCGGATAACGTTCCATCGTAAATTTTATGAGTTCCAAACGGAAAGGCAATTGCTGCCGGCTTTCGCCTCGATTTGTTTCGGCAGACATATAATCAAGACTCTCGCCTTCGCGAAGATGAACCGTTCCCTCTTTTCCGAAAATATGGGTGGTCAACGCACCGGCAAGAATCACAATCAAAGCAAAATGAATGGCGAGAAATCCGTATTTGCCTCGCTGAAAAAGTTGATGCTGCAACGAACTTGCAACAAAATTAATAACCAGGAAAAATTGCAGCACAAAAAAAAGAGGGGAATGGTAAACAAACACTTTGGCTGCCTCCGTTCCCCCATATTTCTCGACAAAAGTAGCTGTTCCCATACTGAAAGCATAAACCAAAAGTAAGGCAACAGTCGTTTTGTAAGAGGAGATTATGCTTTTGCCCACTGTTCTTTCAGTAATTGGACGGATTGGGGAACAATGATATTCCGGTCGCCCTGACATCCGCATTCGTAGCTGACATATTTGTCATAAGCCAGCATTTTCAAGGCTTTGAAACCTTCTACGTAATTGTCGGCTTCGCCGTCTTCGCTGGGCATACTCCGTCGTTTACGGCTGGCAATGTGTACGTGTTGCAAATAGTTTCCACCTGAAATAAATGCACCCATATCGGAAGATTCTTCGCTTGTCATGTGCCAGAAATCGCCCATACAACGTACGCCCGGATGATTAATATCGCGGCAAATCGACGCAGCATCAGCTACTTGGCGAAGGAAAAATGCTTCTCTGCGATTCAACGGTTCGAGGATAATCGTTGTTCCGTGTTCAACGGCAAAACTGCCCAAAATCGCTAATTGTTCACACAAAAAATTACGTGTTTCCTGCGTATGCGGTAAACAAGGTTTCTGACCATTGAATGCCGGAACCAGGATTACGCCTGTCGAACCCAATTCCCCGGCTGCGGCGATAATCGTTTTCATCGTACTGAAAAATTCATCGCGAACGGCCTGTTCGGTAGAAAGAACGTATCCCTTGAATCCCGCGCAAATCGCACTGACTTTAATATTGCGGCCTTTCAAAGCGTCTTTGATTTCCGTCACACGGTTTTCCAATCCGCCGCCGCCCGGTTCAAAACCTACTACGCCCAATTGTTCCATCAAATCAAACTTTTCCGCCAAAGTTTTACCCGGAGCGATTCCTTCCTGAAAGGAAAGTTTCAGTTCTACAGCGCCTGTCGAAGACGCCTTTTCTTTTTTGGAAGTCGATGTAGCACAAGCCGGAAGCCCGCTGCTTGCTGCAACCAGCGCGGCTCCCGACAAAGTGGTTTTTATAAAATTTCTTCTATTTAATTCCATATTTTTTCGTAATTCGTAATTTGTAATTCGTAATTAATTTTACCGTTTTTGATTCCCTTGTGGTTTTCCTGGAATAGAAATATATTCCGGCAATTTGAATTCTACGTTATTACCATATCCTTCAAAGTTCATCTTCTTTTCAATGTCAATATCTTTCGGATAGAGATCCAATGAAGAAGCGGTCATTTCGTCCCAGGTTATTTTTTGACCGGTATAAGCCGATTCGCGTCCCATGATGGCTGCCATATTGGAAACAGCCGTTTCGGAAGCCTGATCAATGACTTTTCCGCTACGGATGTGATTGATCCAGTTGACATGTTCCAAAGTGTAGGGATCGGTCTGCTTGAAGTTTCCCTTCTCGGCTTCGTAGTCGTATTTCCACAACACATTGCCTTTCAGGTCTTTGATTTCCATCGTTTGGCTGTTCCAGGAGCCTTTTGCGCCCTGTATAAATTCGCTGACATTGTTGGCGCAGCCGCTGATTTGCCGGCACATACTATGCAGATGAACGCCGTTTTCCATTTCAAAATCAATGCTGAAATTATCGAACTGGTCACCCGTAAGGCGGCGTTGACGAGAACCGAAACCGACGGCACTTACAGGTTTTAAGCCTGAAAACCAAGTAAATACGTCGAGGTTGTGTACATGTTGTTCAACGATATGGTCGCCCGACAACCATTTCCAGTTCACCCAGTCGCGAATCATCCATTCGCAATCCGACCATTTGGATTGGCGTTCATTGCACCACAACATGCCGCCGTTCCAATAAACCGTACCTCCGGTAATTTCCCCGATCAATCCGTTCATGATCTGCTTGTACGATTCCACATAAGAACGCTGGTGATGACGCTGTGTGCCGGTAACAACACTTAAACCTTTGGCGGCAGCTTGTTTGGCGGTAACCATAATCGTCCGGTAACCAACGGAATCCACACAAATCGGTTTTTCAAGGAATGCATGTTTCCCTTTTTCAATCGCATATTGGAAAATAATCGGACGGAAATTGGGCGGCGTACAAACAATCACGACGTCCACATCACTGTCTATCACATTTTTATAGGCGTCCAAGCCTGTAAATTTTTTATCGGCGGGAATGTCGATGTTCTTTTTACTTTTCAGTTGGCTTGCCAAATCTTCCAAACGATCGCTGAATGTATCGCCCAACGCGGTGATAGTAACACCGTTAGCAGCATTCAAAAAGTTAAATGCCGCGCCCGAACCACGTCCGCCACAACCGATAATGCCGGCTTTCAAAGCTCTTCCGTCGGCAGCTATGTCCACTAAATCAGGAACATAATATGTCCCCGGTTCTTTCAGAGGAATAAGTGCAGATTCCCCTTTTTTATCACTGCACGAGCTGATTAAAGCCGCATTCCCTACACCCATCGTGCCTAAAGCACCGACAAAAGCAGAATTTTTCAAAAATGACCTTCTGCTGATTTTGTTTTTGTTTTCCATTTGTATTTATATTAAATATTTAATTTACTCCTAAATCCCCTAAAGGGGACTTGGCCGTAGCTAATGTTCAATCGTGCTGCTCCAACTCCTCCTTCAGGGAGTTGGGGGGCGGTGTTTCACAAACGACCCGGAAACCGATGCCGCGAATATCCGAATACCACCAAATACTTTTCGGTTGCTGCGGATCTGTTTTCAACCAAGCCTCGTGCCGCGTGTAATCGCGGGCGGCGCAACGAATGTCGGCCGCATCGGAAACATAATTACCGCCGCGAACTACATATTCTTTCCCTTCGATAATCAACGGATCCGTACTGCTTGCACCCGCTTTTCCGTAAGTCTGAGGATCATATTTATCGGCGCAATATTCCATTACGTTACCTAACATGTTTTTCAAACCGAATGGATTTGCTTTTACGGCATTGGGCAATTGCGTCTTGTTTTTGCTATTGTTTATATAAATTACATGCGAAGAAACCGGTTCTTTGTCGGCTTCGAAAAATTTACGCCAAAAACCTTCATTGGAGAATTTCTTGGGATCGCCGGCAAAGAAATAGGGAGTTTCCGTGCCGCCACGGGCAGCGTATTCCCATTCGGCTTCCGTCGGCAAACGGTATTTTTTACCGGTTACGAGCGACAACCATTGACAGAACGTTTCCGCTCCGTAATGCGTCATTGTAATAGCCGGACGTTGTCCGCTACCCCAACCTTGATCCGGAAATCCGAAAGGCGGCGTCGGGCCGGAAACCGCATCTACATCCGGGCGGCTGTTGTTGGCGAATACGTTTTCGGGCGGTGTGCGGCCTTCACTCATCGTTTTCGAGTAAAACCACCAGTACAAATCCCAAGGAACTTCTATTTCAGACATATAGAAAGGACTTAAAGTCACGCTGTGAACCGGACCTTCATCGTCTTTCCGGAATGGTTCCGTATCCGGGCTTCCCATCTGAAATGTTCCGCCGGGAATCGCAATCATCTGAAATGATAAATCCGATCCCGGTATTTGTTCGGTAAAATTCGTAAATCCGGTGATGGGAGTAGCTTCCCTGAAATATTTTGAAGTATCGACCGGGTGGGATGCAATGTCCTGTATCGATAATTTTTCGTGTTTGTAATTCGGGTTGTAATGACCGGCATCCAAATGGCAACTGATACATTGCAGATCCAGCTTTTCTTCATTGGCTTCGTAATACAAGTGAGCGGTAATTGCATCATCTGTAATTCCTCGCGGGAAAAGGTCGTGGTGACAATCTTTACACGATTCGTTGGGAATATATTTTACGGCTTGTTCCAATTCCGATTTGTAATCCCAATTAAAATCTGCGCTGTCTTTCGTCAGGTAACCCCAGGCATCTTTGATTCCTAACTGAAATTTTGCCGAATAATAGGACAGGGTGTTATTCTTGGGCGGGAGATGGCAATCCACGCAATGCACGCGCGTTCCGCTACCGTTGCTGAAATGCTTCGACAATTTCCAACTCGCCTCTACGTGCGGATGCACATGACACATCGAACAGGATTGGTCTGTCGAAAAATATACCGTTCCCTGATATATGGATACAACTATACATGCGCCTAAAATAATACCTAATAGAAGATAAATTTTACCTTTGCCTTTACCTTCGCTTTTTTCTTTTTTCTTTTCGTAAAAAGACCTGTTTTTATTTCTCTTCACCATCTCTTTCTTGTAGTATTTTTCTCTTAAAATAAAGTTATATGTAAAATATTTCATAAACTAACCGAAAGTTACCGTACTCTCGGTTGGTTTTTAATTTGCGTTTAACATGAACTCTACACTTTTTGTTGAAGATGTAAAGAATTAATGTCCACATAATTAGTTCTAAATTTTATTAGTTTAATAATTGAGAATTTTAAAATTATAAGAATTAAAATTGCGCTTAAATTTCGGAGGCGAAAGGTACGAAATATTTTTGAATTAACAAAAAAGAAAATATCCAATCACTTACTAATTGAAAGCAGGGCTTCATACTTCTACAGATTCCAGTTTGCTTTCAATTGACTCTCGAATAAATGAGTTAATACTTTTCCCCGAATTTTCTGCTATTACGGCTATCTTACAATGTATTTCGGAAGGTATTCGGATGTTTAGCACGCCATTATAGGACTTATGAGGTTTAGCGCCACGTTCTTTGCAAAATTCGAGATAAGAATCTACTCCATTTTTAAAATCCAGTACCAAATCCGTAGCATTTTCTCCTTCGTAAGTAATAGCCAAATTTTTGGGTATTCCCAAAACACTTCCATAAAAATAGTTGTCTTTGGGACTGTATTCAATACTTCCCAAGTACCCTTTATATTCTAACTTTTCCATATTATTGTATATAATTATTATCTTTAAGATAGTTCAATATTTGTTTTACAGCTCCCTCTTTCATTATGCTTGCAGGATGAGGTTTATGTGTCAAAAATTGGTCGTTTCCATTTTCAAAAATCACACGCGAGCCGGATGTTTTGCCTTTATTGCTTTTAGTAAATCCCAATAAAATAAACAATCTTACAGTTTCATCAAAAGTAAAATCTTTTGGCTGTTTTTTCAACCGCTCTATCAGCTTGTCTTTTGTACTCATCTTTAATAAATTGCACAAAAGTAACTATTTTAGTTGCATATTCCAAATATTTGAAAACTATTTTTCAATCTTTCGTTGCCTCACCACCTCATACAACAGCACCGCCGCCGCCGCCGAAACATTCAAAGAAGCAATATTCCCCAAAACCGGTATTTTCACCATTTCATCACAAATCCGAAGGTTATCGGAAGAAATGCCATAGTCTTCACCGCCCATTATCAAAGCAGTAGGATTTTCATAATCAGCTGATATATAATTTTTTGCTGCTTTTTCCGTCGCAGCGACAACTTTATAGCCGCTGTTTTTTAGAAAACGAATGGCTTCGGTGATGCTTGCTTCTTTGCAAACAGGAATACTTAAAAGCGCTCCGGCTGAGGTTTTTACCGCATCGGCACTGACCGAAACGCTGTTGTGATTCGGAATGACAATGGCATCGACGCCGGTACATTCGCAAGTCCGTGCAATGGCGCCGAAATTACGGACATCGGTCACACCGTCCAACAACACAATCAAGGGATTTTTCCCTTCTTCGTACAGAAACGGCACAATATCTTCCAATCGTTGGTAGGTTACAGCCGAAATAAAGGCGATGACTCCCTGGTGATTCTTGCGGGTTAAGCGGTCTAATTTTTCTTGGGGAACCCTTTGAACGGGAATGATGGTTCCCCGAACGATACTAAAAAGTTCACGCGACAAATCACTTTGCAAATCACGTCTCATCAATATTTTATCAATTTCTTTTCCGGCTTGAATCGCTTCGATTACGGCTCTTGTGCCGAAAATCATTTCGGTTTCTTTCATGTGATTAATTTGTTTTTTTATGGAACCATGGAACCCGCATCTAATCATGCTCTTTGGCGCAACTTTTGCATGCGGGTTTCATTTTTTTTATTTATTATTCAACAATTCTTTGGCATTCTCAATCGCAGCCACCGTCAATTTGGCGCCGCTTAGCATCTGAGCGATTTCACGAACCCTCTCCGCATCGGACAAACGACGGATTTGTGTTTCGGTCAATTCCTTATTTTCATCTTTATAAACCATATATTGCGAATCGCCCTTGGCTGCAATCTGTGGTAAATGTGTGATGGCAATCACTTGCATCATCGTTCCCATCCGGTGCATAATGTTTCCCATTTTGTCGGCAATTTCACCCGAAACGCCGGTGTCTATTTCATCAAAAATGATACTGGGGAGAGCCATCGCTCCGGCAATTAACGCTTTTATACCCAGCATTAACCGCGAAATTTCCCCACCGGAAGCCGTTTGTGCAACCGGTTTGAGTTCGCCGTTTTTATTGGCCGAAAACAAGTAAGTGACTTCATCCGAACCGGTGGCGTCAAGGGATTTAGGTGACAATTCCACCGAAAAACGCATATAAGGCATTCCCAGGATGCTTACTTTTTCGACTAACTGTTTTTCCAACCGGTGAGCGGCTTCTTTCCGCGATTTTGAAAGAATAGCCGCGATTTTCAATACTTGCGTATGAGCCTCAGACAATTCTTTTTCCAGATTTTCCAGTTCTTCGCCCGAATGATTGATTTCCCGGATTTGATTGTCAAATTGATCACGCAGCGCAATCAGTTTTTCAACGGAATCCAGATGATGTCTATGTTGTAAAGAATAAATCAAGTCGAGGCGTTCGTTGACTTCCTGCAATCTTTCCGGCTTAAATTCCAGATTTTCCTGCCGGACATCTATTTCCGGCGCTAAGTCCTTTAAATCCAAATAAGTTGTGCGAAGCCTTCCGGCAATTTCTTCCGAAGCCGCATAAATTTTCTGTAGCGATTGCGCCACATTCAAAGATTCCTTCAAAGCGGAAAGAATTCCGTTTTCATCTGCCGAAAGCAGTTGCCCGATGCGATAAAGTCCCGATTTGATTTCTTCGATGTGCGACAAAGTTTCCAGTTCTTCTTCCAAAACCGTTTGTTCGCCCGTTTGCAAACGAGCTTCTTCCAACTGCTTGAATTGAAACCGGATATAATCTTCTTCCGCTTGTTGTTGGCTGATTTTTTCCTTCAACGCATTGAGTTGCCTGTCAACGGAAACGTATTTTTTATATGCGGACTGATATTCGTTTTTCAAATCTTTATTTTGGGCTAAAACATCCAGAACCTGCAATTGGAAATGATTGTCGGCCAAAAGTAAATTTTGATGTTGCGAATGAATGTCAATCAGGAAAGCGCCTAATTCTTTCAGGTCGTTTAAACCAACCGGACTGTCATTGATAAATGCCCGCGATTTTCCCGACGACCAGATTTCCCGCCGCAAAATACAAGATTGCGGGTCATATTCCAACTCTTTTTCTTTGAAAAAAGTTTCCAATTGATAGGAAGAAATATCGAAAATTCCTTCAATTGAACACTTGTCTTCGTTTTGTTTAATGGACTTGGCATCTGCCCGCTGACCTAAAATTAAAGATAAAGCGCCCAAAATAATGGATTTCCCGGCGCCTGTTTCACCGGTGATCACGGAAAATCCCGCGGGAAAATTGATTTCCAGTTTGGAAATAAGTGCGTAATTGTGAATGGCTAATGATTGCAGCATTGGTTAATGATTTATTTTCTTAATGGTTCTAACGAATTGGAGGAACCCGGAAAAGCGCTCTGCAACAAATCATAAATGTTTTTCTTTTCTTCGGCAGTAGCCTTGCTTGCAAGTGACACGATTTCGTCTAATTTACAATCGGCAAACATTTGAAGCAAGACTTCGGAGTTGCGTACGCTGCGTATGTCTTTCAGGACAGGCAAAGCATTGAGAATCGTGGTTCTTCCACGATCGGGATTTGCAGCCATTTCGTCCAAGCCTTTCCGGTGATACGTGTACCAAAATTCCCGGTAAGATTTTATCGCTTCGTTCAGGAAAGCATTGATAATGGAAGTCCGGCTGCGATTGTCGTCAAAAGCCGACCAGCCTGTCCAACCCGAATTGGATTGCGCTTGCGTAGCAATATTTTGCGCTTCCTGGTAAAAAACACTTCCGCCGAAAGGAGAGAAGCTGTCAAAATCCTGAGCCAGAATCAGATTGCAATAAAAAGCTACGATGGCAACCAAATGATTGTCTATCATGGTTTGCGCAAATTCCAAAGGTTGATTTTCCATGTATTCAAAATCCACTTTGTCGCGGTAATTCAAAGCCGGAGTCACATACGATGCATTGTAAACCGGACGGCGGGACTGGATAAACAATTCCGCCTTGAAATGGTTATCAACTTGTTCGGTAATAGTAAGCGAAAAAGTGCAATCAATCCTTTCGTTCAAGCTAAGATTGGCGTTGCTCCACTTCGTTCCGTTGATTAAGCGTTCCATTGCCCGTTGCATCGAAGTAAAAACATTTTTGTTCGGGCTTTGAATACGGTCACTATTGACTGAAACAGTGGCGTTTAACTCTTCCGCCTGTATTTGTATGACAGCGGAAAAGAGGAATAGGGAAATCCATAAATACTTCATTTGATTCATCGTCGATTTTTACTGTATTCGTTTTTTAATACTTGGTGCGGCATGGTTTTGTGCATTGAATATGGGATGTCTCCACTCCGCACCCTCTATCCACTGTTTCTGGCCTGTTAAATCCGGAGAAATTAAAATATTATCTCCTATTTTTACAATTGTTGTCATAATCGTTGTTATTTTTCAATTTAATGCTGTAAAGATAAGAATTTTTTTCAAAAAATAATCCAAAGTCCGCACACTATATTTCTATCACGAAAACTCCGAACTAAAATGAAACCGAATATCCTTAAAATCCTGCTGCGCCATCTGCAACACATACGCCGAATCGGCCAGAAAAACGTCTCTACCTTCCTTATCGACAGCCATATACTGGTATTTTCGTTTCTTGAAATTTTCCAAGGCTTCGGTGGAATCGCTTTCAATCCAACAGGCTTTGTACAAATGCAGCGGTTCCCATTTGCACCGGGCGCCGTATTCGTGCAGTAAGCGGTACTGAATGACTTCAAATTGCAATTGGCCTACCGTTCCGATGATTTTTCGTCCATTGTATTGATTGATAAATAATTGGGCAACACCTTCTCCCATCAACTGGTCGATACCTTTGTTCAATTGCTTGGCTTTCATCGGATCGGCATTTTCGATGTATTTGAACATTTCCGGCGAAAAACTCGGTAAACCTTTGAAATGCAGGTTTTCACCTGCGGTAATCGTATCGCCGATTTTGAAATTCCCGGTATCGGGCAAACCGATAATATCGCCGGCATAAGCCTCATCGACCGTTTCTTTTTTCTGCGCCATAAAAGCAGTCGCCGAGGTAAATTTCATCATTTTGTCGAAACGCACATGCTTGTAATTGGTGTTCCGTTCGAAACGTCCCGAACAGATTTTCAGGAAAGCGATACAACTCCGGTGGTTGGGATCCATATTGGCGTGAATCTTGAAAATAAAGCCCGAAAACGGGTCTTCTCCGGGAATGATTAATTTTTCCTCAGCCTGCACCGGACGGGGAAACGGAGCGATTCGGATAAAACATTCCAACAATTCTTTTACCCCGAAATTATTTAAAGCCGAACCGAAAAAAACGGGAGCCAAATTGCCTTTCAGATATTGTACCCCTAAATCCCCTAAAGGGGACTTTTCCGCAGCATTATTACCAATTTCACTGTCCTGCTCCCCCTTCAGGGGGCGGGGGGGTAACGGCTCATAAACCCCTTCAATCAAATCCAGGTCTGCACGCAATTTTTCCGCTTCTTGCTCTCCGATATGTTTTTCTAATTCCGGACTGCCAAGATCTTTGAATTCAACGGATTCCGTAATCGTTTGTTTGCTCGGCGTATATAAATCCAGTTTTTCTTCGTAAATATTATAAACGCCTTTGAACTTCGTTCCCATTTCAATAGGCCAGGACAGCGGCCGGACGTGAATTTGCAATTCCTGTTCCAATTCGTCCAACAAATCAAAAGGGTCAATTCCGTCACGGTCCATTTTATTGACGAAAATCATGACCGGCGTTTTCCGCATCCGGCAGACTTCCATGAGTTTCCGGGTCTGGGCTTCCACGCCTTTGGCGATGTCCACGACGATAATCACGCTGTCCACCGCGGTCAAGGTGCGGTAAGTATCTTCGGCAAAATCCTGGTGTCCGGGCGTATCGAGGATGTTGATTTTGTAACCTTCATAATCAAATCCCATGACGGACGTCGCCACGGAAATACCGCGTTGTTTTTCGATTTCCATCCAGTCGGATGTCGCCGTTTTACGGATTTTGTTGGATTTGACGGCGCCGGCTACGTGAATTGCGCCGCCGAAAAGCAGTAACTTTTCCGTCAGCGTTGTTTTTCCCGCATCGGGGTGGGAGATGATGGCGAAAGTTCTTCGCCTTTGGATTTCTGTTGTTAATTCGCTCATTGTCTTTTCATCATTCGTTCTAAACTCTCCTCCCATTCGGGAATTTCAATTTGAAACGTTGATTTTATTTTATTTTTATCTAATACACTGTACATCGGTCTTGGAGCTTTCGTCGGATATTCCGAAGTCGGAACGGGATGCACTTTTCCGGCCGTTATTCCCGCTAATTCATGGATTTTCAAAGTGAAACCGTACCACGAACAGACGCCTTCGTTGCTGTAATGATATATTCCGGCGGGGAAAATATTTTTTTCTTCACTCCATATTATAATGTCCAAAACAGCTTTCGCCAAATCGGCGGCATGAGTTGGCGTTCCGGTCTGGTCGTTTACTACATTCAGGGAATCCCGTTCTTTGCCGAGGCGAATCATGGTTTTAACAAAATTATTACCGAACGGCGAATACAACCAAGCTGTCCGGATGACAATACTTTCCGGTTTGATTTCCATCAGTATTTGTTCGCCGGCTAATTTACTTTTTCCGTAAACCGATTGCGGATTCGTCCGGTCTGATTCTCTCAGAGGCGTCTTTCCGGTTCCATCGAAAACATAATCCGTTGAAATATGGATAATCCGGGTTTGTTTTTGCACCGATTCAGCTATGTTTTGTACCGCATCCCGGTTGACTTTATAGCAATTTTCGACCTCCTCTTCAGCCCTGTCAACAGCCGTGTAAGCGGCGCAATTGATAATATAATCCATCGGATTTCCGTCGAAAAAAGACTTCATTTCTGCTTTGTCACAGAGATTTAACGTGTCAATATCCGTCAGAAAAAATTCAAATTGAGGATAATCGGACGCGAGTTTTTGTAATTCATTGCCCAATTGCCCATTCGCACCTGTAATCAGAATTTTTTTTCCCATTCTTTTTTATTAATTTTGTGCAAAAATACAAATAATATGGTTCAATACCGAATTTTGAAGACAGGTTTTTTTGAGGCTGATGGAGGAGCTATGTTCGGCGCCATTCCCAAACGGGCATGGAAAAGAATGTACGAAGCTGATAATGAGGGAATTTGTCTGTTGGCGATGAATTGCTTGTTGGTTTGGAACGAAAAACGGGTTGTTTTGCTGGACACCGGAATCGGCGTCAAAAATTTGGGAAAATTATCCTATTACCATTTTCAACATTTGGAAGAATTGACGGATTTGATTCGTTTACAAGGTTTTGAACCGGAACAAGTGACGGATGTTGTACTTTCTCACCTGCATTTTGATCATTGCGGCGCTTGTACCTATACCCGGGACGAAAAACTGAACATTACTTTCCCGGAGGCCCGGCATTGGGTAAGCAAGACTCAATGGGATAATTATATGAATCCCAATGAATTGGAAATACATTCTTTCCGGCAACAGGATATGATTCCGGTTTGGAAAGCCGGATTAGTCGAACGGATTGACGGCGATTACGAATTATTTGAAGGTTTCAATCTCTCCCTTTTTGACGGACATACGAAAGGCCAAATTGTTTCGTTTATTGAATTGGGAAACAAGGAAATATTGCTTTTTCCCGGTGATGTGATTCCGACAAAAGCCAATTTTTCCGACAGCTGGATTTCAGCCTACGATATTGAACCGCTGGAATCCCTTGCCGCCAAAAAAACAATTAAAGAATGGACGGGCGGAAAATATGTAAAATATATATTTTACCACGACGCTTATGAACCGGAAGCAATTCTTTTACAATAAAAAATAATATCATTCAATGGAAAAATTTACCCGATTATTCGCATTTATGGCTATGACACTCCCCATTGTCTCTGCCTGTAATTTTTCGTTAAAACATTCAACTTACGGAAATTACCAGATTGTTAATAAAGAGATTAGCATCACGGATTATGATGAAATCGTAGTAGGACTTGCCGCCCATGTTGTTTACCAACAATTCTCCGATTCCAGTCCCTATCTGCAAATCAACACCGATGATAACATTTTGCCTGCATTGGACATAAGAATAGAAGGCAATAAATTGATTATCGATACAAAGCCCGATTCAGTGATCCAGCCGACTCAATTGACGATTTATACCCATTCAAGGAATTTGAAAAAAGCGCATGTTCATGGATCGGGAGAACTCTATTTGCGGGGAGAAGTCAATGCCGTAAATTTCGACATGAATATTTCCGGTTCGGGAAACATTCTCACCGACAGTTTGTTATGCGAGAATCTGAAGGCAAACATTTCCGGCTCGGGAAATGTCCAATTAATTGGAGCTGCCAAAGAATCCTCTTTTTCGATTAGCGGTTCGGGCAACATCAAAGCGTTTGATTTTTTGATACAATCCCTGACATGTAACGTTTCCGGTTCGGGAAACATCGAAGCATATCCGAAAGGAAAATTAGACGCCTCTGTTTCCGGTTCGGGAAACATAAAATACAAAGGCATTCCGGAATCCGTCAATTCTTCTGTTTCCGGAAGCGGAAAAATAAAACAAACCGAATAAAACAAATATAAAATGACTACACGCAGAGAATTTATTAAAAAAAGCGGATTAGGTTTAGCCGCTTTGGCTGTGAACGGAAAAATATGGGCAAACGCATCGTCGTTTTCCGCCGGAAATCCTTTTGTTTCGAAAAGACCTGAAATCTCAAAAAGAAATTTTACTTCCAAAGCCGTGGAAGAAACGATCATTACGGTAAAAAAGAAACTCAAAGACCCGAAATTAGCCTGGATGTTTGAAAATTGTTTCCCCAATACCTTGGATACAACCGTACATTTTCGAACCATCGGCAACCGGCCGGATACTTTCGTTTACACGGGCGATATCCACGCCATGTGGTTGCGCGACTCGTCCGCCCAGGTGTGGCCGTACCTGAACCTGATGAAAAACGACGAACCTTTGCGCCGGCTGATAGCCGGAGTGATTAACCGGCAAACCCAATGCGTCTTAATCGACCCTTATGCCAATGCGTTCAATGACGGACCGACAGGCAGCGAGTGGGAATCCGACCTGACAACCATGAAACCGGAATTGCACGAACGGAAATGGGAAATTGATTCGCTCTGCTATGCCGTGCGACTTGCTTATCATTACTGGAAAATTTCCGGCGATGCTACCGTTTTTTCACCGGATTGGCAAAAAGCCGCTGCGTTGATTGTGGAGACTTTTAAACAGCAGCAACGGAAAGAAGGACTTGGTCCTTATCGTTTCGAACGAGTTACAGAACGGCAAACCGATACCATGTCGAACGACGGCAAAGGCAACCCTGCGAAACCCGTTGGTTTGATTTTCTCGGCTTTCCGCCCTTCGGACGATGCAACCATTTATGGTTATCTGATTCCATCTAATTTATTTGCAGTCACTTCCTTAAAACAATTGGCGGAAATATCGGAGAAAGTTACAGGTGATAAAACTTTTGCCAAAACTTGTTCGGATTTGGCGCAGGAAGTTCAATCCGCCATCGAACGTTATGCGGTAAGAGAGCATCTCAATTACGGAAAAATCTATGCTTTTGAAGCCGATGGGTTTGGCAATCAACTGTTTATGGACGATGCCAATATCCCCAGTCTTTTGGGACTTCCCTACTTGGGGGGCGTGAACCTCAACGATCCTGTTTATCAAAACACCCGGAAGTTTGTCCTGAGCGCCGATAATCCCTATTTTTACAAAGGAAAAGCGGCGGAAGGCATCGGCGGTCCTCATATCGGATTCGATATGATTTGGCCGATGAGTCTGATTATGCGGGCGATGACTTCACAAAACGACGCTGAAATCAAATATTGCATCCGGACGCTTCGCGACACCGATGCAGATACCGGATTCATGCATGAAAGCTTTCACAAGGACAATCCTGAAAAATTTACCCGCGCTTGGTTTGCCTGGGCGAATACCTTGTTTGGGGAGTTGATTTTGAAATTAATCAACGACGGGAAAGCGGGGTTGTTGAATAATTTGTAAAAGGGTCTCGCAATGACGACAGGAAAATATTTTTTTTTGCGGTGTTGTGAAAAATTTAGCTGTTTAACGATCATCATGGGATGTCTCGACTTCGCACCTTCGGTGCTCCTGTCGACCGAGCGCAGCGAGTGGAGACATCTCCTGATAATCGTTAAACACTAATTGGGAAATTTGTCGTACACCCATCGGCACGGTTTTGTGCATTGAACAGGAGATGTCTCGACTCCGCACCTTCGGTGCTCCGCTCGACATGACGATACCCTTTGGGAGAAAACAAGAGAGTGGGAAAGATTAGGGCGGCTTCGCCGCCCTAATCTTTCCCACTCTCCCTCAATAATATACATTGGCGTCATGTCGAGCGAAGCGCCGAAGGTGCGAAGTCGAGACATCTGACGAAAAGCGTAAACACCTCATTTACGTTCACATTTCCCGGCATCCATGCAATAGCTGCCGCAAACACCCCAATTTTATTGTCAAACATGAATAAAAAACAGCCAAACCCGTTTTTTCACCCATTCTACAAAATATTTACTCTGAAAGAATCTAATAATTGTGTATTTTCCCGGATAATCAGGCGTGAAAACCTTATAAATTTGAGAAATTTAATAAAATACTCATTTTTTGTTTAAATAATTATTCATTTCGCATTTTTATTTAAAAATAATACTTACATTTGCAGCGATTTTGACAAACAATTTGAAATGCACGATTATGAGTTTGGAAAATAGCAGTATGGAATATACAATAAACTTCGACAGATTTTTTAACAATTTTTTGGTTAAAAAATTTGGTGATGTGAAAAAAATCATTAAACACACACACACACACACACACACACACACACACACACACACACCACCGCAACCCACCCGCCCTCTTGTTAAATGGGCACAAGGTACAAAAAATTTCGTAAATGTTTTACTAAGTTTCTTCTTTTTTTTCTCTGTTAACGCATTTGCGCAGGATACCGACCCGGCATCCGGCCTCAAAGTCTTTTTCTTCCGTATCGACAGCGAGCAGCTGGAGCGCGACTTTAAAACCAACCTGCAGGCTTTCGAGGCGCTGGATTTCCTGCTGAACATGCCGGAAGTCTATAACCACATCGACAGCATACTGATTACCGGCGCCGCTTCGCCCATTGGCACGCCGGATCACAACCGCGCCCTGTCGATTGCCCGCGCCAAAGCGATGGAAGCGTATATCCTGTGGAAACATCCCGGTTTTGACCGCAACCGCATCGACGAAAAAGCGGCGGGCATCGACTGGGAAGGCTTTCAATCCTTAGTCTCCAGTGACGCCGGTGTTCCCGACAGGGGAAAAATCCTTTACCTGTCCGGCCGGACGCAGGATGAAGAGCTGCTGCTCCGGGAACTTCGCAGCCTGCCTGCGGCAACACAAACCTACCTGCGGGCAAATATTTTCAGCCGGTTGCAATATGTGAGCGTTCGCCTTCGGATGGACGATGGCAGTTATATACCGCCGCTGGAAGACAGTTCGCCGGTGGATTTTTTTAAGGACTTTAAAGTCCTTAAAGACCTTAAGGACCTTAAGGACACGGCCAAGCATGATACCCTTGTCCGGGTCAACAAACCGCACCGGGTGTTTGCTGTGAGTACCAACCTGCTGTACGATGCCGCCTTGCTTCCCAACCTCTCAATAGAACTTGCCTTCAACCGTCAGTCCCTGCTGCTGCAAGGCGCGTGGAGCTGGTGGGATACCGGTTCGCCCAACTACTGGAGCCACCGCATCCAGATGCTGTGGATAGAAAACCGCTACTGGTGGGGCGACCGCCCGCAAGCCCTGACGGGATTTTTCACCGGTATTTACGGGGCGGTGGGCACTTACGACGTCCGTTTGTTTCCCAAAGGGGGAGAACCCCTGGGGTTTCTCAGCAACCTCAGCTATTCGGCGGGACTGACCGGCGGTTATTCCCTGCCGCTCTCCCGCCGGTGGAACCTGAATTTCAACCTGGGAGTTGGCTACCTGGGCGGGGAATACAATGAGTACAATCACAGCTCCTGCGCCGACTGTTATCCCAAACGGAGCACCAAACAGCGCAGGTATATCGGCCCTACCCAGGCCGCAGTATCAATTGTTTATAAACTGAATGATTGAAATGAGTCGCAATATCAATATATCCTCACCCCCTGCCCCTCTCCTCAAGGAGAGGGGAGAGGCCGCTGCAAATAAGGTAAAAGGTGAAGGGTACACGGTGCACGACCGGTATTGGCAACCTTATACCGTTTACCGTGTACCGTGCACCCTGTACCTTTTACCTTTCACCCTGTACCTGCTGTTGTTTTGTTCCTGCGAAAACCGGGAACTGAGCGCAGATGATCCCTGCGGGGATGCGTTTGCCGTCGAGGTCGTCATTCATTGGGACGGCATCGACCCTGCGGACAAGCCTCAAAAGGGGATGGTCGCCCACCTGTTTGCCCAAAACGGCCTGCAACGCTACGAACGCGCCGACCTTCCCGTGGACGGCGGACGGATGAACATACCCGGCAACATTCCCTATATCCCGCTCTGTTACGATTATTACGGCAACGAATATATTTATTTTCGCAACGAAAACAGCCTGGATCTGTTTGAGGCTTACAGCGCACCGGCTACCGGCCTGTACAATTCTTACGGGCCGAACAGCGCATCGGTCCGGGCGGCAGCGGGCGAAACGGAGGAAAACACCGTTTCCGAGCCTTATCCCTACAATTTCTTTGTGACGCGCAACGATTCGCTTTTCACCGTCCGGCCCGTTCCCGGACAGACACAGTATCTGCATTTTTATCCGCAGAACGTGCTCCGGGAGTTTACTTTTTTGATTCGGAACGTGGAAGGCGTAGAAAATATCGCCGGCGCTTATGGCGCCATATCGGGCATGTCGGCGGCTTACCGGATGGGCGACGGGGTGAAAGGTGTCGAACCCGCCACCGTGCTGTTCGGCAATCAGAAGGGACGGGTAATCTGGGCGGATGATTCCATTACGGGAACATTCTGCACCTTCGGCCCGGCTGATATCGAACACTTTCGCAACCGGCTTACCGTGGGGGTCGTTTCCGTCAGGCACGGGTATTATTACGGCACCTGGGAAGAAACGGTGCGCGAACAGCTGGCGGGGGCGCTGGGTGAAAACGGCACCCTTGAAGAACAGGCAGCCTGGCGGCTGCAAAACAGCGGATATGATATTGTGCTTCAAAACGAAGGACGGTTAGTGATTCCCGACGAGCCGGGCGACGGCACCTTTATTATTGACGTGGGAGACTACGACAATGTGGTGGTGCCGCTGCCGGTCAGGTAACCCCCCAACCCCCTGAAGGGGGCTTTGGCGCAGCACAGTGTGCATCATCGCAGACACTAAAGCCCCCTTCAGGGGGTTGGGGGTAATGATTTTGACTGTATTTTGCAAAAACAGATAGTGAGTTTTTTAAGGTAATTTTTAAATTTAATTTTTTACAAAGATGAAAAGAAATCTTTTTTTTCTAATTATGCTTGCAATTGCGTTAATAACAGGCAGTTGCAGCAACGACCTCGATGAAGTTCCTGCGCCTGCCGCGGGCAGCAGCGGGCAAGCCATTACGTTTAAGCCCTGGGCAAACAAACCGCTCCGTGCGGCAGCAACTCAAGCCAAAGACGTTACGGATTTTGCCGTGCTGGCTACGGATACCACCCTGTCAACGGGAGTGGGAGTGCTTATCAACGGCGTTCTCGTAGTGGGCAGCAACGCGACAAGCTGGACTTACTCGCCGCCTGCCTTCTGGCCGGAAACAGCCGCGGTTAATTTCTTTGCTTTCTCCCCGACAGCGGCGCTTGGTGTTACCAACGGTGTAGCAGCACTGGCGGGTCAAAATGACGCAACAGCCGGGCAGCCAAACATCACGTACGAGTTGCCCACCACGCTTACCGACCAGAAAGACTTGCTGGTGGCCCGTCGCTCCAGTACTTTTTCCCAGGACGGTGCGGGCGGTGTTCTTTTGAATTTCCGCCATGCCCTCTCGCGTGTCCTGTTCCAGGCAAAGAGCGAAAGCTCGATGCAATTTATAGTGTCAAGCATCAAGTTGAAAAATGTCAAGAGCAAAGCCACGCTGGATTTGAACTATGTGCCCAAGGATACGGATCCGTTTCCTTACCCGACCGACAATGCCACCATCGCTTCGCCGGGCTACCAGACGCATTGGGTGCCTGACGGCGCAAGCACTGTTGAGCTGACGGCAAATATTACCGACACTGTTGTTGCCGGTGACGGCGCCTGGCACTACGTTGTCGGTGACGTCGATGCGCTTTACGTTATTCCACAGGAAAACGACCCTTCCGATTTGAACAGGGCAACCCTGGTAGCCAGTGGCGACCCGGATCCTTCCGGCGGGTTTTATATCGAGATTACCTACAGGGAAAATGGCGCCGGTGCGGTGAACAGGACTTATGCCGTTCCTGTTCCGGCCATTGTGGGCGATGCGTATGCTTCTTCCATTGCCTTTGAAATGGAGCGCCAATATACGTTCCAGTTTGAACTGTTTGGTAAAAAACCCATCGAATTTAAAGGTGTAACGGTAAGCGATTACAGTACAGTTGAACAGGAAGAGCCGCTTCGTTTGCACTGGGCAGGTTCAAACATCTATTGGGACGGCACGAAACTGACGTTTGCCGACAGCGACGACAAGAGCAAAGAGCAGTATCAGGGCGTCTTTTTCAAGTGGGGCAGTCTGGTCGGTATGTCGCCGGCAGGTGCAAATGGCTCTGCCTGGTCAAGAGTAACGTATTTCCCGACTAACCCGGGAGTTGATGAAACATGGACGACCGATGATATTACTTATGCTAATTATGCCGACATTCCGTACGCAACCGGTACACTTACTTCTTATCTTCGCGACAGCACCTATTTAACTGCAATAACCAATGACCTGCTTACCGGTAAAGATACTATTGCTGCTCGCAAGGGCGATATTTGTGTTTACCTGACAAAGATCGGTGCGGCGCCCAAAGGCAAACGCTGGCGTATGCCTACCAACAAAGAGTTTGAAGCCAGTGGCGATTACGCTAAAGTTGGCGCTTCTGGTGCTACTACCGGGAATGCAAATGGCACCGCTCCTATTCCCAGTGGATGGCGGCGGCAGAACTTAAACACCCCGTACTTCCCCGCTTCCGGGTTACGTGAAAACTTGACGGGCGTATTGACCAATGTGGGTATCCAACTCATCTACTGGTCATCATCATCGTTCAGTGCTACCAACGGCTACAGCTTTAGCGCAACTAGCACGGCAGTGTATCCCATATACAACTCCAGCAACTACAGGCCGTACGGCTTCCCTGTTCGCTGTGTGTCAGAATGATTGTGACCTGAGCTAACCCCTCTGTTGAAACGCTTACAGCAATGGAGGGGCAGCGAAATTGTAAACAAGATGATGGCGTTTCATGCCCTCGTAGAGACGCCCAATTGGGCGTCTCTAATCAAGGTTTGGCCGGAATAATGATATATTATATATTCGACAGGCGCAAATGAATTCGCGCCTGTGTTGGGTATATTTTATGTGTGTGTCGTGTGGAGATGCGCGGGAGCGTGTCTCCACACTTTTGTAGTTAGGAGTTATTTTGTAATACCATGCCGCGCAAAGCTCTTAAAAACGTAATAACGTTTTGCTCAAATTGTACTGACGTTTTGCTTTGTTCGTCCTTACATTTTTTCAAACTTCAAGTTGACTATAAAAATCCGTAGGATTTTCATATCAAGGCTAAATATTAAATTGAGGTGCTGAACCCGGAAGACCGTAAGGTCTTCTACTTGGGTAACCCCGCGGCAAGCGAAGCGCAGCCCGGGGTAGAGCAACCCCTCATCATCCCCTCAACTCCGATATAGGAGTTGAACTTATTTACTTCAAAAGCATTGGGGTGTACGACAAATTTCCCAATTAGTGTTTAACGATTATCAGGAGATGTCTCCACTCGCTGCGCTCGGTCGACATGACGCGGCTGCAAAAGAGGAAAGTAGGGGGAAGAAACGGCGGCTTCGCCGCCGTTTCTTCCCCCTACACCCACACCTCAACGTTTTACCGTCCTGTCGACTAAGCCGACGAGGAACGAGGAGGCGCATGGAGACATCTACCGATAATCGTTAAACACTAATTGGGAAATTTGTCGTACACCCGGTTATTCCGATTTCTTAATCTCCGGATAAGTTATCCGCAAATGATAAACCGACAAAAGCTTTTCCAAAAAAATCTGCTTAATCTCTTTGATATTTTTGAAAGTCAGGGGCGCATTTTCCAACAAGTTGTCGGCAATCTGCCCGTTGATGATTTTCTCAATCAGGTTACGGAGGGAATCCTCCGAATAATCTGTCAAACTCCGGGAGGCGGCTTCTACCGAATCAGCCATCATGAGAATAGCCGTCTCTTTGGTGCCGGGATTTTCACCCGAATAGCTAAAAGCCGATTCGTCAACCGGTTCGTTGGGGAATTGATTGATGAATGAATGATAGAAATATTTTGCTTTCCCTTTTCCATGATGCGTTTTGATAAATTTGATAATGGCTTCGGGAATTGAATATTTTTCTGCCATCTTCACGCCGGCAGGTACATGTTTCGTAATAATCCGGGCGCTTTCAACCAAACTCAATTCATCATGCGGATTAGGTCCCGCCAAACGGTTTTCGACAAAATAAAGCGGATTTTCCATCTTGCCGATGTCATGATACAAAGCGCCGGTACGAATCAACTGCGGATTCGCGCCGACTTTTGCGGCAGCCGCTGTCCCCAGCATGGAAACCTGCAAGGAATGTTGGAAAGTACCGGGAGCCTTTTCCGAAAGTTGCTGCAAAACCGGCAGATTTATATCCGACAATTCGACCAAAGTCACATTGGAAATATAACCGAAAATTTTTTCCAGAATATAAATAAACGGATAGGCAAACATCATAAGCAGGAAATTAATGCCGAAATAAATCAGCATATTCCAGTCCCAGTACGAAAAATCTCCGCTTTGCAATAGTAAAACGCCTGTATATAACGCTATGTACGTGAGAAAGACATAAAATGAACAGACAATCAGTTGCCAACGTTGTGTCAATTCTTTCAGCGCATAAATGGTTACCATACATACAAATAGTTGCAACATAATAAATTCCCAGGGAAACGAAACCATTAACGAACAAATCAAAATAGTAATTAAGTGGCTCGTCTGGGCTGTTCTCGAATCAAAAAAAGTCCGGACAACAATCGGAATAATGGCATACGGGATGATATATACATTGAAAAGCCCGTATGAAATGCAGATTTCCGTCAATACAATAAAAATCATTGCTATTGAAAGCGAAAAAATCACATCTTTCTTTCTTTCGAAAATATTTTTCCGCAAATAATAGAAATAGAGAAAGAAACAAGTCATCAACCCGCCTACAAACAGGGAAATGCCACCTATAAGACCGTATTTCCCCAATTGTCCTTCCATAAAATAAGTATATTTATCTGCCTTGGGGAAAAGGAAAATAATGGCTAATGCACTCATAATAAAGAGTACATACAGTGAAATATTAGCTAATTTTATCTTCATAGTGCAATAAATTTGCCGAAAAATAATAAAAAAATAAGAAATATACGTACTTTTGTGGAAATTTTTATAAAAATAAGTATGACAAGCAGAAAAGTTAGAGTTCGTTTTGCCCCAAGTCCGACAGGACCGTTGCATATTGGAGGCGTCAGAACAGCCCTGTTTAATTACCTTTTTGCCAAAAAACACGGGGGAGATTTTATCCTTAGAATTGAAGATACCGATTCGCAGCGTTTTGTTCCCGGAGCCGAAGAATACATCGTCGAATCATTTCACTGGCTTGGACTTTCTTTCGACGAAGGTCCCCACACCGGCGGAGATTTCAGTCCTTACCGGCAATCGGAACGGAAAGCGATTTACAAACAATATGTAAACCGGCTGCTGGAAAACCAGCTGGCTTACATCGCTTTCGACACTCCCGAAGAACTGGAAGCCAAAAGAAACGAAATCCCCAATTTCCAATACGATGCATCCACCCGCATGAAAATGCGCAACTCTCTGTCCCTCAAACCCCAAGAGTCTCAGGCGCTAATCGACGCCGGCGCCCAATACGTAGTCCGTGTCAAAATAGAACCTGAACAGACGATTGTGGTAAAAGACCTGATTCGCGGAGAAATCACCGTCAATTCTTCGATTATAGACGATAAAGTTTTATTCAAATCAGCCGATGAATTGCCGACTTATCACTTGGCCAATATCGTGGACGATCATTTGATGGAAATCACCCATGTGATTCGCGGAGAAGAGTGGTTACCCTCAGCGCCTTTGCACGTAATCCTTTACAGATATTTCGGATGGGAAGATACTCAACCTGAATTTGCCCATTTGCCTTTGCTGTTGAAACCCGAAGGCAACGGGAAATTAAGCAAACGCGACGGCGACCGGTTGGGATTCCCCGTCTTTCCCTTGCAATGGCACGATCCGAAAAGCGGGGAAATTTCATCCGGATACCGGGAAAACGGCTATTTGCCGGAAGCGCTCCTCAACTTTCTGGCGCTGTTGGGCTGGAACCCCGGCGATGACCGGGAAATTCTTTCCGGATGCGAAATGATTGATCTGTTTACCCTGGAAAATTGCAGTAAGAGTGGAGCCAAATTCGATTTCAAAAAAGGCGAATGGTTCAATCACAAGTACATCCAATTAAAATCCGATGAAGAAATAGCCGGATTGTTTTTGCCTGTTTTGAAAAGCCATGGAGTTGAATCGCCGTTAGATAAGATAATTAAAGTGGTTGGTTTAACAAAAGAACGAGTCAATTTTGTGAAAGAATTGTGGGATCAGGCCGGTTTCTTTTTTGTAATGCCGGCGGTTTACGATGAAAAATCCGTAAAAAAACGATGGAAAGAAGATTCCGCCGAAAGAATGCAGGAATTGATTGATATTCTGCAAGCTGTCACCGATTTTTCGGCTGTGCATACGGAAGAAGTTGTTATGCAGTGGATTGAATCCAAAGAATACCACACCGGGAATATCATGAACGCATTCCGCGTGGCATTGGTAGGCGAAGCCAAGGGACCTCATCTTTTCGATATTACGGAAATAATTGGTAAAGAAGAAGTTATCGGAAGATTAAAAAAAGCAATTATAGAATTAAAATAAAAAGCAGTGTTGTATGTATGATGTAGTGATTGCTTCCTATGCATTCATAGTCCGGTTCGCTTCTCTTTTCAACAAAAAAGCGAAAAAAATGTTGGCGGGACAGGGAAAAACGTTTTCTGTTTTAGCGGAAAACAGGGATTCTCAAGCCCGGTACATTTGGTTTCACGCGGCGTCTTTGGGCGAATTTGAACAAGGACGTCCTTTGATTGAAAAAATCAGGGAAGAAAAACCGGAATATAAAATTTTGTTGACCTTCTTTTCGCCTTCGGGATACGAAGTCCGGAAAAATTATGCCGGTGCGGACGTAGTTTGTTATTTACCTTTTGATTTTCCTTCAAACGCCCGGAAATTTCTTGATTTGGCGAAACCGGAAATAGCCATTTTCATCAAATACGAGTTTTGGATGAACTACCTCAATTATCTGAAGAAAAGAAATATTCCGACTTATATCATTTCGGCCATTTTTCGTCCCACGCAGATTTTTTTCCGCTGGTACGGATACAGATACCGGAATGTTTTAACTGATTTTAACTGGTTTTTCGTTCAGGACGAAAATTCATTGAAATTATTAGAGAAATTCAATCATCACAACGTAACAATTTCCGGTGATACCCGCTTCGACAGAGTACATCAAATATCCGGACAAGGGGAAAAACTCCCGCATATTGAAAAATTCGTGCAAAAAACGGAAGAAAAGCAACGCATCCTGATTGCGGGCAGTACTTGGGAGAAAGACGAAGAAATTCTCCTCTCTTTCTTTAATCAACACCCCGAAATCAAGTTGATTATAGCGCCTCACGAAACAAAAGAAAGCCGTATCACAGAAATCGTAAATCGGCTCAAACGTCCCTATATACTTTATTCGCAAGCCGATGAAAAAGCGATAGAAAAAGCCGACTGCCTGATTGTTGATTGTGTGGGATTGCTGTCATCTATTTACCGTTATGGAGAAATTGCTTATATTGGTGGCGGTTTTGGCGTAGGAATTCATAATGTTTTGGAAGCTGCGGTTTACGGAATGCCGGTTTTGTTTGGCCCGAATTACGGTAAATTTAAAGAAGCCAAAGAATTGATTGCTTTCAAAGGCGCATTTTCCGTGTCAAGCGAAGAAGATTTTTCCACTCGAATGAATAATTTGTTGGCTTACCCGGAATTAGTCCAAACAGCCGGAGAAAAGGCGAAAAACTACGTTGTTAATAATTTGGGGGCTACGCGAAAAATTTATGATAAGGTTTTTACGGATCAACGTAAAAAATTGAGGGGTTGAAGAAGCGCGTAGCGCTTCCGCGTTTATAGACGGGTGCGACAGCGCCCGGAATAAAATGAACGTTCTCCATCCGGGCGCCGCGTAGCGGTGCCGTAAGGCGAAGCAATCCAATTCTTATTCTTCTGGATTGCTTCGGGTTTCGCTCTCGCAATGACGTGCAAAATATTCTTTTTGGTCAGCCCCCCCTTCAGGGGGTTGGGGGGTAGTCAATAAAATGACTTGTTGTCATTGATACTCTCTATGAAATCTCTTTGCCGTTCAATAAATTCGGAACGGATAAACTCGCTGGATTGAGAAATAAGGATCGTATATTTCTTTTGCGACTCAAGCCATTCCATATTTGTGTAATTTTGTGAATTATTTTGAATAGTCGGAATGCCGAATAAACAGCACAATACAGCCAACTTTTCGCCACAATCAACGCAAATGGCATCGGTTTCAACATCCAACCAGGAGAAATAATATGAACATTCTTCTCCTTTTTCATTATGACCGCATTCCATTGCCGCTTCCATCTTTTGAAGCATTTGAAGCATTTCGAGCTTTAAGATTTCCGTTTCCTTTTCGGAAATCAGTTTCAACCGCCGGAAATATTGTGTCTTTCTTGTAATCCCCGAAAATAAATCCCGGCCAAAAATATATTCCCTTTGGTCGAAAGACGGCATCTGTTCAATAATGGATTTACGGGCATCTCGAATTTCTTTTGAAACAGATAGATCCGAGAAGGATTTAATACCATTAAATAGTTGATTTTTATGTATTTGAGTGAAAAAAAACAGGTCAAACAAAGTATCATATTCCATAATAAATGGTAATATAATCCTGTCTGCCGAAAAAATGACAGATCTCTTACTTGAGTGACTGATTATATTCAAAAAATTCTGATAAGGAGTAATATAGGATAACAATAAATCATTTTTATTTTCTTTATTGTTTGCGGCTTGTTGCATTTCCTTTCTAATAATTTCATCAACGGAAAAATTCAAATCAAGCGCCAGTTCCCTGATTTCCTCCAATGGTAAAGGAACTACACCCCTCATACGGCGATATGCTGATTCCTTAGAAATTCCTAATTTCCAAGTAAGATATTTAACCACATTTTCACCCTTAGGAATGTTTTTTTGTATTTCTTCAATTAAAACTTTAGTTGCATCCATATCACATATTTTTTTTCTTAAAAACATACAAATTCCAATAAGTCACAGTTAAAAATGTTGTTATTCGAAAATTTTTTACAAAAATAATATTAGTCACACAAATATTTGTTGTTAATTTGGAAGTTTTTAAACTTGTCATTATGATTTTACGCGTAAAATTTCTCTCTCAATTCTTCTCCACTAAATATTTCCAAAATCGCTTAGGCATAAATTGTCGCTGTAACCTCAAATTTTTCCGCTCCTGAATCGTAATCGCCTTCAAATAATCTTTCCACAAATCCTGAAAAGCCGATTCATAATCATCCAATTTTCCGGCAGACAGCTTGCCGGTCTCGAACGATACATCCAAGGGATCAAATTGAACGGTTTCGACGGATTTCAAATCGTAATACAATCCGTATTTTCTTCTCACATCGTAAATTATCCAAGGTTGATCGGCAAACCGGTTTTGAAAGAAACGCACCGATAAAGGCAAAACATTATAAATCGGATCCATAATTGCGAAGAAAACCCCGTCAGCCGTTTTTTGGAAACGGACAAACTGCCGCACCCGTTCTTCTTCACGGGTGACTTTCCTGTAAATTTTCGACAATTCAAGCACATCGGGATCGGCAAAATTCATTTCGATACTGAATTTCGAAATCAAAGTTTTCCGGATATACCGGAAAAGAATCATTTCAATTCCTTCCAATTCGGAAAGATAATCGATAAATAACATATCCAGAGCCGATTTGGAAATTTTTCCCCTGAGCGCTTTCAGTACGCGGTCGGATTTGGTTTCATCGGTAATGACTTGGAATGATTCGGTAAACAAGGGTAATTGAATATTTTCTCCCACAATTTTTTCAGGAAATTCTCTCCGGTTGAAGGCGTCGAAAACGCAGGTCAGAAGGCCGTCGAATGTATTGTCGTAAATAAAGTAAAGCATTACTCAAAATTAAGAATCAGTTGTCTTTCGTCTTTCTTCTTCTTTGGAGGTGCAATCAAAGCCCTCCTGACATATTCAGTCCCCACTTCCTGCACGGTAAATGCTTGTAATTCATTGCAAGTGATAAAATACCGGGCGCGTTTCATCACCACGCCCATTTTTTTCAGATGCTCGGAAGTAAGCCGGCCAAACCGCCGGGAAGAGACAATCAAAGTAGCCGATTTCACACCGATACCGGGAATCCTCAGGATGGTTTCGTAATCAGCCGTATGAATATTCACCGGAAAATTTTCGGGATGACGCAAAGCCCAGGCCAGTTTCGGATCAATCTCCAAATCGAGATGCGTATGCTTCTCATCCACAATTTCATCCACTTTGAACTGATAAAAACGCATCAGCCAATCGGCTTGGTACAGGCGGTTTTCGCGAACCAAAGGCGGAGTCGGCAACGCCGGCAACCGGGTATCGTAGGTATTGATGTGAATATATCCAGAATAATACACCCTTTTCATTGCCGGCCTTTGATACAAAGCGTCGGCTAAATGCAGAATCCGGTTATCATCATCGGGAGTCGCCCCGATAATCATCTGCGTACTCTGTCCGGCCGGCGCGAATCGCGGCGCGTGACGGTATTTTTTCTTGTCTTCCGCACTTTGCAAAAAGCCTTGCTGTATGTAATGCATCGGACGGTAAACGCTCTGATAATCTTTATCGGGCGCTATTATGCGAAGGCTTTCTTCGGAAGGCATTTCGATGTTGCAACTCAACCGGTCGGCATACATACCGGCTTCGGCAATCAATTCGCGGCTGGCGCCGGGGATGCTTTTTAAATGAATATAACCATTGTATTTGTGAACAAGCCGCAAATCTTTGGCAACCCGCACCATGCGCTCCATCGTGTAATCGGCGTTGCGGACAATTCCGGAACTCAAAAACAATCCCTCGATATAATTCCTGCGGTAAAATTCAATCGTCAATTCGACCAGTTCCGACACGGAGAATGTGCTGCGAGGAATATCGTTACTCCGGCGGTTCATGCAATATCCGCAATCGTAAATACAGTGATTGGTCAGCATGATTTTCAACAGGGAAACGCACCGTCCGTCTTCCGTAAAACTGTGACAAATACCCCAACCGGCAGCCGTACCGAGGTTCTTACCCGGATTGTTCCGCGTTGTTCCGCTCGATGCGCAGGAAACATCGTATTTCGCTGCTTCAGCCAACGTTTTAAGTTTATCAAATACTTTGGGATTCATTCTCTATTTGTCAAAATTTCTATACAAATGTACGAAAAAAATCCTTTATTTTAAAAAGGTACTTGTATTTACAAAATCCGTAATCCAAACATTCAAACTATCCAGCAAGTGGGGCGATGAGGGCCTTAACGCCCAGGCTTGCAACTGGTTAAAACCAATGTCCATGCTGTAATCTATTTCCGGCAATTGTGCAGCGATTTTTTTGGCGATCGCTTTATCAACGACTGCATAATCAATTTCTTTGCTACAAACCATGTAAATCAGATTTTCCGGAGAATTATCCGGAATTTCTTGAATATGAATAGGCTCTGCAATTTCTTCCGACAGGTTTTTCAGTCTTAAAACAACGGTCGAATTTTTTATTACATAGACGGTTTTGTCTGCCAAATCAATTTGATTGCAGATGAAAATTTGTGTAGTATCCTCTTTTTCCGGTTTCCGTTGGACAAGTACTTGATTACTGATAGTGATAGGAGTTGTGAATGCAAGGTATTTTTTATTTTCGTTGGTGATGGGAATATTTCTCGCGATGACGTCGTAGGTTTTGTTTTGTAAACCTTTAATACACAAATCAAAATTGCTTTCCGAGAATATTTGTACCGTTAAACCGGAACGTTTTCCGATGTATTTGCAAAGCTCGTATCGGAATCCGGCGATAGTATCTTCCGAAACAAAATAATCTACCGGATTCAGCTCCGTAACTACATTCAGGGTTTTGTGTTTCATGATTTCGGGTAAATCTCTTGTGTGTCCGTGTTTGGCGGAATATAATAAAAACATCGTCAGAACGGTTAAGCCGAGTAATATAACGAGTAAAAACAGTAATTTTTTTGTGTTCATAATCATTAAATTCGATGGTAATGATGGGTACAAATATAGTGGAAAATTGTCAAAAACATTGCAAATGGGGAAAATTTTCAAGTTGTCTTGGAATAACAAACAGGTTTGCCTGCGATGCATGTCTCCGGATATTCTACTCATTCTGGTTGTAAATTACTCGAAAAAGTGAGTAAATTATTCGTGAAAATGAGTAGAATATCCGGATTTTTGTGTACTTTTACCCCTTAAAATAATCAAGTATGAGCTTACTTCAATTAATAAAAAACGATCCGTGGTTAAAACCATACGCTGAGGCTATCGAAGGCAGGTATAATTATTTTTTACGTAAAGAAAAAGAATTGACTCAGAACGGAGAAATCGGTCTGTGTGATTTTGCTTCGGGTTATTTGTATTTCGGACTTCATGCAGCGCCGTCCGGTTGGGTTTTCCGCGAATGGGCGCCGGGCGCAAAGGAAATTTACCTGATTGGCGATTTCAACGGTTGGCAGGAACGCGAAGAATACCGGTTGCAACGAATCGAAAACGGCGTTTTTGAAATTAATCTTCCGCAAGAAGCGCTTCACCACAAGGATTTATATAAACTGAAAATACATTGGGAGCATGGTGAAGGCGAACGGATTCCGGCTTGGTCGCGCCGCGTGGTGCAGGACGAAAAGACCTACATCTTCAGTGCGCAAGTTTGGCAACCCAAACAGCCTTATCAATTCAAAATCAGGTCTTTTGTTCCGAATACTTCCCCTTTATTGATTTATGAATGTCACATCGGGATGGCTACTTCCGAAGAGAAAGTGGGTACATACAAGGAATTTACCGAAAACGTTCTGCCTCGTATCCAAGCCGACGGATACAACTGCATTCAAATTATGGCTGTTCAGGAACATCCTTATTACGGCTCGTTCGGTTACCATGTTTCCGGATTTTTTGCGGCTTCGTCGCGTTTCGGAACACCCGACGAATTGAAGGAACTGATTGATACGGCGCACGGAATGGGGATTGCCGTGATTATGGACATTGTACATTCACATGCCGTCAAAAACGAAATCGAAGGCTTAGGCCGTTTCGACGGAACTTATACCCAATATTTCCACGAAGGCAGTCGCCGGGAACACCCCGCTTGGGATTCGCTTTGTTTCAATTACGGGAAAAACGAAGTCCTGCATTTTCTGCTTTCCAATTGCAAATTCTGGTTGGAAGAATACAAATTCGACGGATTCCGCTTCGACGGCGTGACTTCCATGTTGTATTACAGCCACGGCTTGGGAGAGGCTTTTACCAACTACGACGATTATTTCAACGGACATCAGGACGGAGACGCTATTTGTTACTTAGCTTTGGCTAATCAATTGATTCATGCGGTCAATAAAAATGCGATAAGCATTGCCGAAGAAGTGAGCGGCATGCCCGGACTGGCGGTTCCGGTAGAAGACGGCGGTTATGGTTTTGATTATCGTATGGCGATGAATATTCCCGATTATTGGATAAAAATAATTAAAGAGAAAAAAGACCAGGATTGGCCGGTTTCGGGCATTTGGTGGGAAACGACCAACCGTCGCGCCGATGAAAAAACGGTTAGTTACGCCGAAAGCCACGACCAGGCTTTGGTGGGCGACAAAACCATCATTTTCCGCCTGATTGATTCCGAAATGTACTGGCATATGATGACTGCCGACCGGAATATGACTGTCGATCGGGGAATAGCCCTCCACAAAATGATCCGGTTGGTTACCGCATCGACCATCAACGGAGGATACCTGAATTTTATGGGCAATGAATTCGGACATCCCGAATGGATTGATTTCCCGCGTGAAGGTAACGGCTGGTCGTACAAATACGCCCGTCGCCAGTGGGATTTGGTTGATAATTCCGATTTGAAATATAAGTTTCTGGGTGATTTCGACAACGCCATGATTCATTTAATCGGAGGAATCAAAAGATTTCAGGCCGGCGAAATCTATAAAGTTTGGGACAACGATGGCGACCAGGTTTTGGCTTACCTGCGGGATCAATTACTTTTCGTATTCAACTTCAATCCGGTGAAATCTTTTACCGGTTATGGATTTTTAGTGCCTCCGGGTAAATACATAACCGTTTTGAACACAGACAATCCGGCTTTCGGCGGCTTCGGACTGATTGACGATTCCCTTGAACATCTCACTATTCACGATCCGCTTTATGAAGCTGAAGGTAAAGAATGGTTGAAATTGTATTTGCCGGCGCGGACGGGGGTGGTGCTTCGGCGGCAGAATTAATGTTGGCTCCATAAAAAAACAAATTAATCACATGAAAATCATTTGTGTAGGAATGAACTATGCCGCTCACAATAAAGAGCTGAACAATCCGTTAATAATGTCGGAGCCGGTTATTTTTATGAAACCCGATACGGCGCTGTTGAAAGACGGAAAGCCTTTCTATCTTCCTGACTTTTCTTCAGATATGCAGTATGAAGCGGAAATCGTAGTAAGAATCGACCGTTTGGGAAAAAACATTTCAAAGCGTTTCGCTCGCAGGTATTACAACGAAGTGACGATAGGCATTGATATGACAGCCAGAGATTTACAACGAAAATTCCGGCAACAGGGATTGCCCTGGGAATTATGTAAGTCGTTTGATAATTCGGCTGTAACAGGAGATTTCATTTCCATGGATGACTTGGAAACCGGTATCGACGCACTCCCTTTCCGTTTGGATATCGACGGGAAAACGGTTCAGGAAAGTAATACGGCATTCATGAATTTTAAAACAGATGAGATTATCGAGTATGTCAGCCGGTTTATTACGTTGAGAATGGGGGATTTGATTTTTACGGGGACGCCCAGCGGCATCGGTAACGTAGAAATAAACAATCATTTGCAAGGATACATTGGTGAAAACAAATTACTCGATTTTTGGATAAAATGATAATAATACAGCAATGACGGCTACTAAAAAATAATGATGCAGAAAAAAATATATCAATTCTTTGCGGTTTTAATCTTGTGCTTGATCCCGCTTCATCATTTGTTTGCAAAAACCAATGATGCAAGTGTTTACGCCAAAGAATCCGTGTTGTCGTCAGGCAATTGGTATCAGATGAAAGTCGATAGTAACGGTGTTTACAAATTAACTTACGACGAAATAAAAAAATACATCAGCGATCCTTCCAAAGTGAAAATCTACGGTTACGGCGGCTGGATTCTCGACGAAGACTTCAGAAAACCCTATACCGATGACCTGCCTGAAGTTTCGGTGTATATCAATAAAGGCAGCGACGGCGTATTCAACTCCGGCGATTATTTGCTTTTCTACGGACGCGGTACCGTTAAATGGACTTACAATTCGAGAAGCGATATTTTTGAACACGAAAACAATCCTTATGCTACTTACGGTTCTTACTTTTTGACGGAAGGAGAGTCCGGCCCCAAGGAAATGAAGACGATTCCTTCTTTTTTCAATCCAAATGTAACTGTTTCTGTTTTTGATGATTACGCGCTTCATGAACGGGATTTGATAACGATTGCCAAAACCGGCAGGGAATTATTCGGTGAAAGTTTTGTCAATCAATCATCCGGCCGGCAACAATTTTTGTTTTCCGTTCCCGGAATCACTTCCGATTTGGGAAAAGTACAATTGTCTTTTGCCGCGGCGCCAAAAACTACGGCTCCCTTAGAACTGTCGATAGAAAATAATTCCCTGATATCCACGAGTATATCGTCTATGGGTTCAGATACGTACCGCAAAGCATGGGTGGAAGAAAAATGGGGAAACTGGGCCGGAGAAAAAACAGATCCGGTGAAAGTAACCATTGCCTATAATACTGCCGGCGCATTTGCCAACCTGAATTTCATTGTTTTGAACATGAAACGAACCCTGCAATTTTACAATACGCCTTTTACTTTTTTCCGCAACAAAGAAAGCCTGTCCAAGAGTGTCCGTTATACGATAAATAATGGCAATGCTTCGTCTTTGGTTTGGGATGTTACGGGAAATTATGACGCTCAATTGATGCAGACTGCTTTGGATGGGACTCAACTGAGTTTTGCTGCGCAAGCGGATGCTACCACTTTGCATGAATACGTAATGGTCAATCCGGGCGGAACGTTTCCCTCGCCTAAAATAGTTGTGGAGAAAATTCAGAATCAGAACTTACACGCTTTACCTCAGATCGATATGGTTATTTTGTCGCCTACCGCTTATCTGAAACAAGCCGGGATTTTGGCAGAAAAACACCGCACAAAATCCAATTTGAAAGTCGAAGTCGTAGAAGAAAAACAAGTGTTCAATGAATTTTCTTCCGGTACACCCGATGCAACCGCTTATCGCCGGTTTATGAAAATGTTCTACGACCGGGCTGCCAACGAACAGGAAAAACCCAGATACCTGCTCTTCTTTGGCGATGGCATATTCGACAACCGTCATCTGACTTCCGAGGTGTCAAAGTTAGACCCGAAATACTATTTGCTGTCCTATCAGATGAAAGAATCGGTTAACGAGACAACTTCTTACGGTTCGGACGATTATTTCGGACTTTTGGACGATAATTCGGGCACTTCAATATCTTCCGGAAATCTTTGTCTGGGAATCGGCCGTTTTCCGGTAAACTCGGTCACACAAGCTGAAAATGCTGTGAGTAAAGTGGTTTCTTATATGAATAACACGCAAGGCGGTAATTGGAAAAGCAAACTTGTTTTTACGGCCGACGATTTAGACAGAGACAGGCCGCATAATTATGACGACAGCGGTAGCAGCCATGTTTACCAAGCCAATCAATTAGCCGACTATATAGATAGAGAACATCCGGAATACATTTTGTATAAATATTTTATGGATGTTTACCAACCGGTTAGCGTAAACGGGAAAACAACTTATCCCGATGCCAAAAAAGCATTCTTGACTACCTTGAATGAGGGTTGTTTCTTGGTGAATTACACCGGACATGGAAGTACCAGTTCGTGGTCGGGCGAAGACATGCTGAAAATAACGGATGTCCGGCAAATGAATTTTGAAAAATTACCGCTTTGGATAACAGCCACTTGTGATTTTGGTTGGTTCGACGGTGTAAATAATTCCGGAGGCGAAGAGGCGTTCCTGAATAAAAAAAGCGGTGCAATTGCTTTGTACACAACCAGTCGTGTAGTTTACTCTTCCGGCAATTTCAAAATCAATCAGAAGTTAATGCAATACTTGTTTATGACCGATGCAACGGGTAAACATCTTCGGTTGGGAGATATTCTGCGAAAAAGTAAAAATGATTTGGGAAGCGACTCCAATAAATTAAATTATGTACTGTTGGGCGATCCCGCTTTAGAACTGAATTATCCGGGCATGAATGTAAAAGTGGAGACGATCAACAGAGAAGCTGTGACCAATGATAAAAAATTCGCTTTCAAGGCTTTGGAAAAAGTTACCGTATCGGGAACCATCGTTGACGAAAACGACAATAAAGTGGATAATTTTTCGGGAGAATTAAGCGCCACTATTTTCGACAGCCGGCAAGAAACCAAATCCTACCGCATGGATGCGTCGGGAAAATATTTCTCTTTTTCCTCTTATCCGAACATGATTTATCTGGCAAAAACAAATATCGCCAACGGCTCGTTTGAATTTACTTTTACCGTACCTTTGGATATTTCCTATACGGTTGATGAACCGGCGTCTTACACGAATAAAAACGGTAAAATGAATTTTTACGCCTCTTCGTCCGGCGTTACCAAACAGGATGCTTACGGAAGTTTCAGCAATTATATTCTGTCCGGAACGAATGATGTAGAACTTGACCAAACAGGTCCCGAAATCAAGGAAATGTACTTGAATACAAATAGTTTCAAGGATGGAGATGATGTAAACGAAACGCCCTGTTTCCAGGCGCGGGTTTTTGACGAAACAGGAATCAATATTTCGGGAAGCGGATTGGGACACGACATTCTGATTTGCATTGATGGTAATCCTGATTGGACGTACTATCAAAGCCAACATAATTTTGACCTGGCGACCGATGGCGATGATTGGCTCATCGGGTTTCCGATTCCGGAACTGCCGGCCGGAGAACATACTTTGTCCTTTAAAGTTTGGGATATCATGAATAATCCGACGATGGACACTTTGCATTTCAATGTGATAAAAGGATATAAACCGGTTATTGTTGATTTGTACGCTACGGATAATCCTGCGAAAACCGGCACCACTTTCGTATTGAATCATAATCTCCCCCAAACGCCTTTGAATATGGACGTGCAAGTCTATGACCTGGCAGGACGTATCGTTTGGAGTCGTTCGCAGAAAACGGTTTCTACTTTTCCGGCTTGTTCCGTCGAATGGGATTTGCACAATAACGCAGGCAGTAGGGTTCAACCCGGCGTTTACATTTATTGGGCGACGGTGCGAACGGAGAGCAGTAAGGAAGTGACAAAGGCTAAAAAAATTGTAGTCTTGGAACAATAAAACAGTTGTTTTTACAGTTAATAGTAAAAAGTCATAGCCGTTCATTGCGAACCGCGCGAGCGGTGAAGAGGCTGTCTCTAACAGGGTATTTTCCCCTCGCAATGACGGGTAAAAAGCAAATAAAGAAAAAAAGAATGAGTAAAACAAAATTTTTTATATCGTTTCTGTTACTGATTAGCACAATCTCTATGGTACAGGCACAAGACGATTCTTCCGAGAAGAAATATTTCAATCCGATAACGAATACTGTTCCTTCGCTCACTGTTGCGCCCGACGCGAGGGGTAGCAGTATGGGAGACCTCGGAGCGGCTACGGAGGCGGATGTCTATTCCCAACACTGGAATCCGGCCAAATATGCTTTTGCATACAGCAAAGCCGGAATCGGGTTCACCTATACGCCCTGGTTGTCTAAATTGGTGGATGACATAAGATTGATGTATCTTTCCGGATATTACAAATTAGGCGATGCCGACCGGAGCGCAGTCAGTGCATCCATCCGTTATTTTTCTATCGGAAATATTCAATTGACGGATGAAACCGGTCAATTTATGGCAGATGCAAGTCCTTATGAGGCTTCCGTTGATTTGGGCTATTCCTTGAAATTAACGGAAAATCTTTCGGGTAGTGTTGTGGGACGGTTTATATATTCCGATTTGGGAGCCAATGTCGGCGGAGAAGATTTATATCCCGGTTCGGCAGTAGCTGCTGATGTGGCTTTGTACTACAATAATTATTTGGTGTTGGGAAACAGTGAATGCCTTTTAGGATTGGGTTTAAATGCTTCCAATATCGGATCTAAAATTAGTTTTGACAAAATTAAACAACAATTTTTACCGGCTAATCTGAGAATCGGTGGTTCTTTGCTTTTCCCGATGGATGATTATAACACCTTGTCGTTCAACATAGATGCAAATAAATACATGGTTCCGACGCCTCCCGATGTGAGGGGCCTGACTACCGCAGAGGCGCAGGAAAAGTGGAACGAATATTACGAAGTCGGTTCATTGGGCGGGGCAATTAAATCTTTCTACGATGCTCCCGGCGGCTTGAGTGAAGAGTTTAATGAAATTACCTGGTCGTTTGGAGCGGAATATGCTTATGACAACAAGTTTTTTGTTCGCGGCGGATATTTCTATGAGAATCCGTACAAAGGCAACCGGCAATATTTTTCTGTCGGTGCAGGCGTCAAGTTAAATTCTCTTCAAATAGACGTCTCTTATTTGATTTCTTCTGTTCCCTCCAATCCCTTGGATCAGACGCTTCGTTTTTCGTTGTGCTTCGATATGGACGGTTTGAGAAGTCTGATGCGATAAATTAGTGGATAAGCCCATGGACAAAATTAGAATTTATGTGACGCTTCTCTTGTGGATTGGTTTTCTACCGGTCGCACAAGCAGCGGATGACGATGATTCGAAAGATTATTTCAATCCGTTGACGAATGGTGCGCCTTCGTTGACTGTTGCTCCCGATGCGCGGGGAAACAGTTTGGGAGACCTTGGAGCAGCCACCGAACCGGATATTTATTCCCAATACTGGAATCCGGCCAAATATGCTTTTGCTTACGGAAAAGGAGGATTGGGTTTGTCCTATACGCCCTGGCTGAAAAAAATAGTGGACGACATTGATTTGGTTTATTTGTCCGGATATTATAAAATAGGCGATTCCGACAGGCAGGCGGTTGGCGTTTCTTTGCATTATTTTTCGACCGGAAAAATTGATGTAAGCCGTCCCGGTGAAGCGCTCTTCTCCGATATTAGTCCTTATGATGTTTCGTTTGACTTGAGTTATTCGTTGAAAATTTCGGAAAAATTTGCCGGTGCGGTCGCTTTCCGTTATTTTTATTCCGATTTGGGAAGAGTGGGAGAGGGGTATTCTCCCGGTTCGGCTTATACGGCTGATATAGCCGGCTATTACAACAATTACCTGATGTTGGGAAACAATGAATGTCTTTGGGGTTTGGGTTTCAACATTTCAAATATCGGTTCGAAAATTTCTTACAACAAAGGAACCAGCAATGCTTTTATGCCTGCGAATCTGCGAGTCGGAACTTCACTGCTTGTTCCGATGGACAGTTATAATACCCTGTCTTTCAATTTGGATGCGAATAAATATTTGTTTCCTGCTCCTCCCGACAGGAGTACCATGGACGCGGAGGAAAAGCAACAAGCTTTGAATGATTATTATGCAATTTCTTCATTGACAGGGATATTCAAATCGTTCAACGAAGCCCGTGTTTCCTTGTCATTCGGATTGGAATACGCTTACAATAATCGTTTTTTTGTTCGCGGCGGGTATTTTTACGAACATCCGAATAATGGAAACCGCCAGTTTTTTTCGGCCGGCGCCGGTTTCAAGTTCAATGCATTTCAGTTGGATGCTGCTTATTTAATATCGACGGTTCCGCACAATCCTTTGGATCAGACACTTCGTTTGTCGCTTAGTTTTGATATGGACGGTTTAAAAAATCTGGTGAAATAATGGAAAAAATACGGGTAGGTTTTGGTTTCGATGTGCACCGCTTTCAGACGGGACGCGACTTGTGGTTAGGCGGGATAAAGATTCCGAGCGACAAAGGTTTGCTGGGACATTCCGACGCGGATGTCTTGATTCACTCCCTTTGCGACGCTTTGTTAGGCGCGGCGAATTTGAGAGATATCGGTTTTCATTTTCCGGATACCGGTAGCGAATTTAAAGATATCGACAGTAAAATTTTGTTGAAGCGAACCATGGATTTAATTCGTGCCAAAGGCTATACATTCGGCAATGCCGACATCACCGTTTGTGCGGAAAAACCGCGCTTAAACCCCTATATCCCCCGCATGAAAACCATTTTGTCAAACGTGATGGCTGTTGACGAAGATGATGTTTCCATCAAAGCGACGACTTCCGAAAAAATGGGGTATGTGGGACGGGAAGAAGGGGTTGCGGTTTATGCTACGGTGCTGATTTACAGGTAATTTATTTTGCACTGACTGTATTAGAACCCATGGTGGTTGACGCATCAGCATTCAACAGTTACGATCCGGATGAGTTGGAAGATATTCCCTTATTATTTCAAACGGGCTATCTGACCATTAAAAAGATGGAATTGACTTATGAAACCCCTCAATATATGCTTGAAGTGCCTAATGTCGAAGTTCGAGAATCATTAATGCGGCATTTATTGAACGCATATACCGACTATCCGATGTATAAGATGTCGCAACTTGGACGGGAAATGATTCTTCTGGGGCTTGCTTTTAGCGGAAAAGAGATCAGTTGCCGGATAGAATCGTTAAAACAGTAATTTCATTAATATTGTGGTTTGCTATCGAAAAGCGTGTAAACAAATTGTCGGAAAGTACAGATATGGTAAATCTCGTCCGGGCAGTTGAAGCTTTGAAACAAATTGAATGGTTCAAAAAATCGGTTCGCGATATTCGGGCTTTTCGAGTAGAGAACTGGAGTGATTTTACAGGGTTTGTGAAAGATTTATAGAATTTAAATCAGGCTTTGGTATGTCGAGGTAGAAACTTCACCGTATCATCGACTATAAGCATAAGAGACCTGTTAAGTCTTTAAGACTTAACAGGTTTTTTGTGTGAATATGGATGGCATGAGCGTGATGCCTTGTCGCCCAAAGCTGGGTTTACAAATTAAATAAGTTGTTTCGTTTAAATATAAGATTTTGTTTTGCCACAAATTAATGTTTACCCTGTTCGTTACTATTTAATATTAAAATTATTTAATAATAATTTATTTTTTTAAAAAAACCTTGCTATTCCTTTTACTTTTGTTTTTTTTTAATACCTTTGTAAAAATTTTTAATAATTCTCTTTTAATATATAATTTATACAAATAAGTGTGAATGTGCGAGAAAATATTTTAAGAAAACAGGCAATGGGGCTGTATCAGAGGGATATTTTGTTCGTCCTTGTTGTATTATTTGGGGATGAGACGTAAAATTAAAGACTGTCAATACAATTACTAACATTAAAAAAAAATTGCGTATTATTTGAGGATAAGACGCAAAGTTAAAAATTATCAATATAACTTACTAACATTAAAAAAAGATGAAAAAAAAAACATTAATGAGTGTACTTGGGATATTTTTAATGATATCTCTATCTTCTTCCTTGCAGGCGCAAGTAACCATGGGTTCTATGGAAACCCCGGCGCCAGGTTCCCTGTTGCAACTGAAACAATATTCTGACGCTGCCGTCCTCGCTTCGCCCGACAACGCGAATGCATACAAGGGATTAGCCCTGCCAAGAGTGCTTCTTTCCAAAAAGGACCAACTGTATCCGATGTTTTTAGCGGATCCGGGGGATCCGACTTCCGGACCTAACGCTGATTATTCGGCAGATAAGGCCGGTTTGGACAGAAAACACGCAGGTATGATTGTTTATAACCTGACGGCAAATGATGATGAAGAATTGTATGTGGGAATGACTCAATGGGATGGCACAAAATGGGTTGGTTTTCAGGGACAAACAGGCAACGCCATTGCTGCAATCAGCGCCAATTGCGACAGTTTGAAATTTACCGGGATATATGAGAACGGAAAGCCTTTGGCCGGACAAGCCATGTACATTCCGTTGAATGTCTCCAAGCCGGGCGCTTATACGATTCTTGCAACCGTAAAAGATGCGGCGACCGACACGAAAGATAACGGTTATTATTTCACGACCTCCGGCTTGTTCGCTTCTCCCGGATACTACTATCTGATGGTTCCCGGTTTCGGTACGCCCACAGAAGCTACCCCTTCCGGAAATCCCGGCGACCATGTTACCATTATATTCAACGACCATGCTATTTTGCAGGGAACCGTTTGCAGCAAAAATATATTCGTGAAAGACATTTCGGTACGTCCGAACTACACGATGACTTGCTCGTTGACAAAAGTTATGGGAGAATATTTCGAAGACGTACCGCTTAACGTAACTAACTATATCGAATTGTCACTGAGTGTAGATCCTTCCGCATTCGGAGCGCAATTCGAAATAGAAACCGACCAGGTGGGCGGAATAAAATTCAAAGGAAGCGGTACATTGTCGGCTAATCCCCAGACCGTAAAAATCTATGGAGAGGGGACGCCTTACGGCGATAACGATAAACAACTCTACATTAGATCCAACAGTGAAACAAACACGGGGACCTGTATGGCAACCATATTTATGATTATTCCTCCCAAAAGATTGATGACTATCGGACAAGCAAACATAGAAGGTCGTGCAGGTTATGGCTATAATTTCGGACGTCCCGGCACTGCAAGCAACGACATGATAACTCAAAAGTCTAATTTTGGTCCACATACTTATAGTATTGTTCGCTATCACGGGTTTACTAATAATGGTAATAATTTAGTGACTCCCCCCGCTGATCCAGGAAACGATATTGTAAGTCTTACCACTGCATACTCGCAAAGTATGACTGCTGCGCAATTTGGACGTTATTTATTCGGACGGGGGGATCAACCGAAAATAGATATTGTAATCATAGGATATATGACAAATATGTTTGCTACCGGAACTGAGTATTTGCAAAAAGCCGATACCCTTGTAAAATTTATGCAAGAAGGAGGTATCGTAATGATGTACTGCGAAGAACCGCAATCAAATCAGAATCTTTTAAATAGAATATTTGGTGTGAACAATATAACTATGACTGCCGGATTGGGCGCCGGTACAAGATATACGTTAGGTTATTCCGGAAACGATGAACAAATGAAAATGTATTATGCCCGAAATGATGATCCCATTCTGGACGGACCTTTCGGAAATATAGCCGGTTCGGTTTGGGGGGAAGATGCTTCAACGACTTATTATGCCAGGAACTTGCCGATGGAGCAGGTAGTACTTTATTCAACCTATACTGCCGCAGGAACTGCTGCTCCTTCGGATAAAACAGCTGCGACTCTTTTCCGCCATACTACACTGCCTTTTATTTGGAGCGGTGATGGAGGATTCAATGCCAGCGGTAGTGCATCGTTAACTGAAGAACCATTCGTGGTTGGAACAAGAACAATCAACGGACGCCTGTATGAAAACTTTCCGACATACAAGCAAAATTACGGAGTAGCTAACACTTTTGTTCAAAATGCGGTATTTACCGCCAATGCTTTGGCTTGGTGTATAAAGACATCAGAAGCTTTGAAGAGATCTCAGAAACAACAACCTTAAAATTATATTTTTTTACAATCTTATCCTTTGTGTGATTTTTTTAAGAGGTTGTTTGGTGCATTCGACGTAGTCGAATGCACCCCTTCAAAACATCTTAACGACTTTTTGAATCCCCTCCACTAAAACATCAACTTCCTCTTCCGTGTTATAAAAAGCAAAAGAAGCCCGCAAAGTTCCTTCAATCCCCAAAGCATCCATGAGCGGTTGGGCGCAGTGATGCCCTGTCCGGAGAGCGATCCCCAATTGGTCGAGCAGCATACCCATATCGTAAGGATGGATACCTCCCACGAGAAAAGAAATGACCGAACTTTTGTGCGGCGAAGTTCCGATGATTTGCATACCTTCGATTTGTTGCAGTTGTTCGGTTGCGTATTGCAACAGCCGGTCTTCGTACCGGTGTATTTTTTCCAATCCCCAATTTTCGATATACCGGATGGCTTCTCCCAAAGCCGTTGAACCTACATAGTCGGGCGTGCCGGCTTCAAATTTGTAAGGCAATTCGTTGAAAGTTGTTTTTTCAAAGGAGACATGCGCAATCATTTCGCCGCCGCCGCGATAGGGCGGCATTTTTTCCAACCAGCGTTCTTTTCCGTACAAAATGCCTACGCCCGTAGGTCCGTACATTTTGTGGGACGAAAAGGCCAAAAAATCGCAGTCCAAGGCTTGGACGTCGATCGGAAGGTGTTGTACGGATTGGGCAGCGTCAATCAACACGGGAATATTGTAGTTGTGTCCCAACCGGATAATTCCGGCAATGGGATTGATGGTTCCCAAAACGTTGGAAACATGCGCCACCGCAATGAGGCGGGTTTTGGAAGAAATCAGTTCTTCAATGTCTTCGAGGCGGATTTCACCGTTTTCCCGAAGCGGCACGACTTTGATTTCGATACCCGAAATATCCCGTTGGATTTGCCAGGGAACAATATTCGAATGGTGTTCCATGGTCGTGATGATGATTTCATCTCCCGGTTTGCATTGCGAACGGCAAAAACCGGATGCAACCAGATTGATGGAATCCGTAGTCCCACTCGTAAAAATAATTTCGCCGGAAGAAGCGGCATTGACATAACGTTGAACCGTTTTCCGGGCTTCTTCGTGCGATTCAGTCGCCAATTGGCTCAAATGATGCACGCCCCGGTGGACATTGGCGTTGATTGTCGAATAAATGTCTTCTATTTTCCGGATGACGCTCAACGGCTTTTGTGTTGTCGCAGCGTTATCCAAATAAACCAAAGGTTTTCCGAAAACGCTTTGTGACAGTATCGGAAAATCCTTCCGTATTTGTTCAATATTTAATTCCATCAATTCTTCACTTTTAGTTCTTCACTCTTCACTCTTCACTCTTTTCACATTCCCTGCAAGTCACCAATTCTCCTCTGAATCGCTTTTCTATCAACAGCTTCAACCTGTCGCGCAGCCCTTCCATGCGAATTCCTTGAATCACATCGTTGGTAAAAGCAAACTTCAGCAATAATACGGCTTCTTCTTTCGGGATTCCTCGCGAACAAATGTAAAACAGTGCGTTTTCGTCCAATTGTCCGGTAGTCATTCCGTGGGAACATTTCACATCGTCGGCATAGATTTCCAATTGAGGCTTGGAAAACATGTGGCAATCGCGACTTCCCAAAAGATTACGGTTGCTTTGATAAGCTTCGGTTTTTTGTGCATCCTTTGCCACAATAATTCTTCCGCTGAAAACGCCGGTTGCTTCATCGTCCAAAACATATTTAAACAATTCGTTGCAATGACAATTGGGAACTAAATGGTTGATTAGTGTATAATTATCCACTTTTTGCCGGTTGTCTGCAATGGCCATTCCGTAGAGGTGCGTTTTGGCATGTTCGCCCGCCAGGTCAATGATGTAATTATTGCGGGTTATGCCGTTGCTTAAAGTAATACTGTTGATTCTCACATGGGAAGAAGCGGCTTGCCGGACAAAATTACTCGTCAGCCGGATGGTATTCGGACTGCTTTCTTCCAATTCGCAAACGTCCAATTCGGCGTTTTCTCCGGTAAAAATTTCAACGACTTGCGTATTCGCAGTCGCCGGATTTTCGTCGTAAGCATGGTCGCATACCAATAATTTTGCTTGGGCGCCCGATTCGAGAATAAAAAGCATCCGTCTGTTAATCAACGAATTGTTATTTCCTGATGAAATATTTGTCAACTGAATGGCTTTCTCGATGACTACATTTTCAGGGACATACAAAACATATCCGCCTTGCACGAAAGTCGTATTAAAAGCGGCCATTCCGTCATTTTTTGCGCTTGCTAATTGATTGTAATATTTCGAAAACAATTCGGGATATTGTTCTGCAAAAGCATTCAGGCTACCCGAAAAAACCGTTGGCGGCAAATCTTTTTTGGTTTCGTCATCGACGAAATGTCCGTTAACGACAAAATGTTTATGCGAATTCAAATTGGGAACATCGCAATGGAAAACCCTGTGCGGATTGATGTTAATACCCGAATGATTCAGGTAGAACCCAAAATCTTCTTTTAGCAAACCGGGAATATTGATGTGTTGGTAATCCTCCGATTTATAGGCGGGAAAACCAATCTGCCGAAAAGTCTCAAAAGCCTTTTCACGAAAGGAATTCAGCAAAGGCGAACAACCTTCGTCGATTTTTTCCCGGTATGAATTAAAAAAATCAATATATTGTTCCATACTTTTTTCACTCTTCACTCTTCACTCTTAATTCTTCACTCTTCAGCCAATCGTATCCTTTTTGTTCCAATTCCAAAGCCAATTCCGGCCCGGCAGTCCGGATAATCCGGCCGTTGTACAAAACATGTACGATATCAGGTTTGATGTAATCCAGCAAACGTTGATAATGCGTAATTACTATCGTTGCGTTTTCGGGACGTTTCAATTGATTAACACCTTGAGCAACAATCCGCAAGGCGTCGATATCCAAACCGCTGTCGGTTTCGTCGAGAATCGCTAATTTCGGTTCGAGCATCGCCATTTGAAAAATCTCGTTGCGTTTTTTCTCTCCACCGGAAAAACCTTCATTGACAGAGCGATTTATCAAATTTTTATCCAATTCGACAATGGCTTGTTTTTCCCGCATCAGTTTCAGGAAATCGCCGGCTGATAAAGATTTTTCGCCTTTGTATTTCCGGTGTTCATTGACGGCAGTCCGCATGAAATTCACCATACTGACCCCGGGAATTTCCACCGGATACTGAAAACTCAGGAAAATGCCCGCACAAGAACGTTCTTCGGGCGGCATTTCCAACAGATTTTTACCTTCGAAAATAATTTCACCTGCGGTCACTTCAAAAGCCGGATTTCCGACCAATACCGCAGATAAAGTGCTTTTTCCCGAACCGTTAGGACCCATGATGGCGTGGATTTCACCGGCTTTCACGTGTAAATCCAGCCCTTTTATTATCTCTTTTCCGTTGACGGAAGCATGTAAGTTTTTTATTATTAACATGAATTTTCATTGATTTTGAAGGGCAAAGTTAATAAAAAATTTGTATCTTTACGGCGATGTTTTTATAATTTATCTATCAAAAATCAATTATCGTATTATGGTAACAATAACATTTAAAGAAGATTTGAAAGTAAATGTAGCCGGACATTTGCCGGCAATAGGCAATGCTGCGCCTGCTTTTACATTAGTGAAAAGTGATTTGTCGGAAATATCGCTTCAGGATTTGGCCGGAAAAACCGTCATCTTGAATATCTTTCCGAGTTTGGATACAAGTACTTGTGCGGCATCGGTGCGCCGTTTCAATAAAGAAGCGGCGGCGCTTCACAATGTCGTCATTTTGGCTGTGTCGGCCGATTTACCTTTTGCGGCAGGACGTTTCTGTACTGTCGAAGGGATTGACAAAGTGAGTACCGGTTCCGTTTTCAGGAATCCCGAATTTGCGCAAAATTACGGTGTTTTAATGACTGACGGGCCTTTGAAAGGTTTGTTGGCCCGGTCGATCGTTGTTATTGATTCGAAGGGAAAAGTGGTTTATACAGAGTTGGTTGAAGAGCTTACGAATGAACCGGATTATCAGGAGTCTCTTGATGCGGTTGCGGCTTTGTAAATTGACCTTTTTTTAGTACATTTGCCGAAAAATTTTTAGAAAAAGTGATTATTACAAACGAAAAATTACAACTAAACCAAGTAGAATCAATCCTTTTCAAGGCTGAGAATGTAGAAGTTACACCGGATGCGCTGGCCAATGTAAAAGCGGGATTTGATTTTCTTAAAAAATTTTCCGGCGAAAAATTAATTTACGGTATCAATACCGGTTTCGGGCCTATGGCGCAATACCGTGT
>BNTV01000012.1 GCA_025996865.1 Bacteroidia bacterium | reverse complement strand
TGCTTGGCGATCATGCGCAGGCAGGTTGGACCGCAGTCCATACCGTCCAATTGGGTATAATGGGGAAAATGTTTTCTCATATAGGGTTGCTTATCCTATTTTCAAGTATTATTACAGGATTTAATCTACAAGCTGTTCAAACCATGTCGTCCGGTTCCATCCCCAGACAACAGGTGGAGTCGCTCAGCAAACTGTCCATCGGCTCGAAACATTCATAATCCATGTCGGCATACAGTCCTCCGTAATGATACAGGATAAAGCATTGAATGGCGTCCCAACGCAATAGAAGTTGCGTTCTTCTGTAAAAACTTTTCGATAATCTTTGCTTTGTTTAAATAATTCTCTCATAAATGAATTGTTTCGATACAAGGCAAAACAACCGGTCAGATAATCGTGGCGGGCACTGATTACATCGTATTCATTCAATAACTCATCGGTCATGAAATTACGGATATTGCCGAAAATAATATCTATATCGCAATAGCCCCAGAAATCATATCCCTTAATCCAATTCTCAAAAATCAATCCGTAAGCCGGTTTGAAATCGCAAAGCTTGTAGCCGGATTCGATTGTTACGTTAAAATCTAAAGCATTAGAGGCATCGGTTTTAAATTGCTCAATAGAATACGGAATCAAATGTACATTGGGCGGCACATTCGATAATTCCTCTTTGTTGTCGGTAAAGATGAAAAAATCAATACTCGGATTGTAATAGCAGGAATGGAGAAAATAAGGGAAATACCATGGGAGGTTTCCTATGTAAACAATGATAAGGGCCATTTTAGATGTTAAAATCATATAGTTAAAGGTCATTTTTAAATTTAGCCACCATTAATACAGGATTATCATCTTCTGTAAGTTTAGAAGCTATTTCTTTCAATTGTCCGTTTAAATTACCTTGTTTGTATGCCTCAATAAGTTCGTATGCCTGAAACAAAACAACTGCTGTGGCATTTGCCGTATTTATGAAGTTTGTACTGTTTTCGATTCCGGCTTGCTTTTTACTCGGATAATCATCATTATACAACACACATTGATACGTTTGTTCTTCTTTCTTGTCATATATCAGTGGCGTTTCTGGGAAACCAGTAAATGACTCAAAATCGAATTTAAATACTACTGTACTCATAAACAAATAACGGACAGTTTCTGCTCCAAACAACAAGAAAACAGGTTTATTCATTGACTGAATGGCTGGAGTTCTTGCTATAAAAGGAGAAAGTTGGCCTGACGAAGATAAGTGGTAGATAGTATCAGAGGAAAGTTCTGTAAGTAAAAATCCGGATTTTAAGAGTTGTATACTCTTATAATTAACACTCATGGCCACACCTCTTTCCGCATCAACAATGGCCGGTATGATTATTTTTTCAAAAGGAATTTCAATTTGTTTCATTATTTTACCATCATTTTTTGAAAGTATCAAAAAGGGCGTTTTATTGATTTCAAAAAGATTTTCTGTATATAAAATCAAATTATTTTCATCAAAATTTTCAAGATCATTAATCGTAATGTATTCATTATTAGTCGAAATAGGGAAATCTCTTTCGTAATTGCCCTGTAGATCAAAAACAAGACATTTATGTTGGCTGAGATCAAAGATAAGTATTTTTTTTTGATGCGGTTCAATAATTGATTTATAAATGCTATTATATTCCTCCCCTTTCTTTTGTCCCGTCTTGTTTATTAATGTGAGTGGATTGCCTGCCGGATCAAAAGTAAAGATATGGTTACGTGAGAATATGACGATTCGTTCATCGTCCACCGAAGCAATCCGAAAATAATCACCAATAAGAAATTCTTCATTTGAACCTAATGGGACATATTTGACATCAGCAATATCCTGTAAGTGCATTTCTTTTGCAGGATAGGTTTCCGTCACATCAACAATAATGACTTCGGTCTGTTTATTACTTTTATCTCCGCAGGAAGCTAAAATAAGACTGGCAATGATAAAGAAAAACTGTTTCACGAGGAAAAATTTTTTCGAAAAAAAAGTCCTAACGGATTTGTTTTCACGATCTTTGGCAATTATAATATGTATCGTTTTCATACTTTTGTTTCATTTACTAAAACACCTTTTATCATTTATGTATTTGAATTTTTGATAACTTGCAAAATACACATGAAAGAGTGAACTAAACGCCCTATACTAAAATTTTAATAGATATTGGTTACCAAATTATTTTTGTTAATCGAAACGACAAATCATTCCGGCAAATGGGTAAGACCAACAATAACCAGTTCTCCCAGGAAAATTGGGACAAGTGCACGATATGCCTTGGCTTTGACTAGAACAAGAAGTACATCCAGTACCGCTACCACCAAGAACATTTTTCAGTTCTCTGTCACTTAGGACTTCTTTGAGTCCTCGTAATGAAATTTTTTTCATACGTAAAAATAATTAAATAAATTGATAATTAGAATAAAAACTCACAATTTGTTGTAAATTTTCAATAATTGAGCAGAAAATAAGGGAAATACCATGGGTATTCGCCATGCCAACAAATGAGAAATGCTATCGAAGATGGGTTGTTCATTGAATGTCAAGTTATTTCTTCAGCCTGCCAATATAAAGCGTAGGATTCGGTTCTTCCAAATCGCCGGGCTTCATGTTGGTATGTAAATAATAAAACATTTCTGTATCCAAATTGAATGGACGAATACGTACCGGATCCTCTATTTGATTGATATCATCTATGTATCCACCCTGCATGTTATACCCTTTTCCAGTTTTTGTATCGTAACAAAATTTATACCCTTTTCCGGGATTATTGGCATTATAATATACTGTAAAAATATATCGTGAACTTCGATATATATTTTGCGGATAAATAAATTTGCCGGTTTCGTCATTCTTGAATTTTAATTTCAACTCCGGAATAAGACGATTATTCTCAAACCGGTACAAGGTATCACGTAAGATCTTTTCCGCCAAATAGTCTCTATCAATGCTAACATAGCCATTATAGAAATACATATAAACAGATTTATTCCTTTTCAATATATAATCCGCATAGTTACACATGTAAAAATAATTGGAATCCTCCAAATACAAATCTTTAATTGTGCAGCTATCAACAAGTTGTAATTCGTCATTCAACTGATATAATATTGAGCGTAAATACGCACCCTTAGAATCACTATTAACTCTCTCGACAAGAAGTAATAGTTCTTCACCGATATAGTTTATGTCAGTAATGGGAAGATCCGGGAATGATTTTTCTTTCAAAAATTTTCCGTTCAAATCATAAAATATGATTTTTCGGTTAGAAGAAACTATTAAACGTTTTTTTTTATCTAAAGCAATATTATCAATACCAGTATATTCCCCCGGTCCTTGCCCATGAGACCCAATGGAGCGAATGAATTTTCCTGTCTTATTGAAAACAAGGATGCTTTTCACAGGTGCAATAAACACTTCATTCTCAGAGATAATAATCCTTTGAATATCCTGTGGATTTATCACGCTTTCATCGGTAAGCTCCATCTCAATGGCTGTTATCTCTTCTGCAATTTCTGATAATGCTAATGAATTGTTTTGGTCAATATCAATTGGGATTTCCAATAAATCACCTTGCCTTGCATGGCTGCATGATAAAAGCAGGAAAGCAATAACTGTTATACTTAAGAAATATCTTTTCATAATAAATGTATTTTTATAAATTCAATGTATAAAAAAGATTTACTCATGATATAAAAATTATTTCGGCAATATTAATGAAAAGCGATTAATGAAATGATTAAAATTTCGATTAAGAGATGAAAAAACATTTTTTTTGTGAAAATATTTTTTATCCGGGCAATGGGCGGTAATGGCTTGACCAAAATTAGCGAAATATCTTCCGTGTTTTTTTACATTGGTCATGGTTTTATTATGAATGGTAGCAAGTGTTCATCATCTGCTGCTACTTAGGTTGTTTTGTTTTTTTAATTAGGTAAAAATGAGGTTCTGTTTTGTAACCGTCTCCGCTGCAAAAGATTCCGTAATCTCATTATGATAATTATCTTCGATATTTCAAGTGTTGCCTTTGTCGGATTCAGATGGAATTTCCCATTCCAGCCGTTATTGAACAGTCCGCTCTCCTGTGGCGGCAGAGAACCCGCCTCGTTCACCGCAAGCAGATATTGCGAAAGAACGATACGTCGCTCCAATTCTTTCCACCGCGTATCACGGCTTTCCGAAAGGTCTATCGCTCCACCCGACTGCCAAAATGCAAGCCGGTATTTCTTCGATGCCTGCAAAGCAGCTTTGATAGTTGGAAGTTCTTTCCTGTCCTTTTGTTGTGTGTATTGCGCCACAAACCTGAACGCTGCGGATTTACTGTCCGGTGTTTGTCCTTGGTTACCGTTGTTTGGTGGGCGTCGGGCTTTGTCCTTTGTTTGTGCATCAGCGCTCATCTTTTCAATTACCAAACGGTGTTTCCCCGAACCGGTATCCACCTTGACGAAATTACCGTCCACCGTTCCTTTGACCGCAACATTGTCCACTGTAAGTTTATACTTTGCCGATAGCTTGGGCAACCAGACCTCCGCCGTGGCATTGGCCGGTATTTCCACTTGCAACGTGAATCGTTCGCCGGGCAGGTTGTCAAACGATACCAGGATCTCTCCCCGGATGGAGGGCGTTTTTATCTCCGCATGACGCAACGCCGCCGGTTGCGGTTTGATACAGATTTTGCCGAATCCGGGCGTGAGCGGCTCAATGCCCATCAATTTACGCGGAATGATATTTCCCGCAGCGGCTCCCCATACATGGTTCCAGTCCTGATTGGGCTTGTACTTGTTGTCCCACGCCTCCATCGAGATGGTAGAGCCGGCCCGGATCATGTTGTACCAGCTGCGTTCGGCGGTAGAAGTGAGCAGTTGCAAGCCATAACCGGCATCGTCCAGGTTGTAGATGGCGTCCAGCAAGAACTGCGAACCGTACACGCTACAGGCAAGTCCCCGTGTATGCAGGAAATCGGATAACTGCTTCCTGTTTTCGGAGGGTACTATTCCGAAAGCTGCGGGAAACATGCTGGCATGAAGCGAACTGTGATTCGTACCGATACCGTCGTTGTAATAGCCTTTCTCCGGGTCGAGCAGCAAACGGTTGATTTGCGCCTTCACCCGTTGCGCTTCTTTTGCATAGTACGCCTGTTCGTCAGCCCGTCCCAATACGCCGGCTATCCGGCTTATCAAACGTAACGCTTCGTAATGGTAGGCATTGACCACGGTGTTGTAGTCGGTAAATACGAATCCATCTGCTTCGCCCGGCTCATTTTTCCCTAATCCGAGGATACCGCTCTGCGGCCAATCCACAATATCGCGGAAATCGCTGCTTTTACCTTTAAAGTGAATGGCGTCCAGCAGTTCGGGCGTCACTTTGCCTGTCCGGCTACTGATTAATCCGTTGCTTTCCTTCAGTCCGGCCAAGCTTTTAGCCTTCAGGTCGCTATAAAACCGCTGCAAGGAGGCGGGGTTGCCGGTATAGAGGTAATCCGTCCAGGCCATCAGTACCGACTGTAAAATCCATTCGGCAGGCCAGGTAGCGTATTCGATGAGGTATTCGTGGCTGTAGCGGGCAAGGGCGTATTCACGGTCAACCGCATAGTGGCACAATTGGTTAATGTACGCATCGGCTTCATAAGGGATACGTTCGCGGTCGCCATCTACATATACACCGGCAAAGGAAGTTGCCTTGACGGAATATTTGCAGAGTTCCCACACCCGGTTTAATACCGTATCCGCAGAATGAAACTGCGCGGCTGTTTCGTCAAAAGGATAATGTACCGTTTGCCGGACTGCCTGCGCCGCTGCCAATGCCGGATGGTAATTTTCCAGTTCACAGTAGCGGAAAGGCATGACTTCCCCGGTATAGTCAGGCATCAATATCGGTTTCACGCCGCTCACATTCGCTTTTATATCCGTATTCCGCTTATCCGGACGTATTTTGACCGTGTAAGTATGCGTACCGGCCGAGAGCGGCAGGCGGTAAACGGCGTAACGGACAGCGCCGCCTGGGGCAGGGTCTATCTTTCCGTTTTTGAGCGCTTCGCCTAACCGGATGAGTACCGTATCGGTTGCCTTTGCGGAAGATAAGGTCAGCTTCAACCGGCCGAAGGCGTCTTTTCCGAAGTCAATAAGCGAATGGCCTGCTCCCAATGAACGTATGCCGACGGGATATTCATCACTGACCTGCTGGGGATAGCGGGCGGTTTCACCATCCAGGGTAGCGGCGGTAATGAAACTGCGTACCTGAGAAAACGGACTTTCCGCGCCGTGGTTGTCCCACGTTTTTACTTTCCAATAATAGACGGTAGAAGGTTGCAGCGGTTTTCCATTATAGGGTACGGCAATGGAATTATCGCTTTCCGTGCGGCCGCTGTCCCAGAGGTCGGGTTTATCCTTAGCCAGCAAGTCCGGTGAGGTAGCGACCAGGATGCGGTAGGCGGTTTGCAGCGTATTCGGTCGGTTGCTATTGACCACCCAGCCCAGGTTGGGCTGGGGATTGCGGATTTCCGTCAACTGATACCGCTCTACAGTCGTTCCTAATTCCGCCAATGAAATATTTGCGGGATAACCGTCAAGAAAAACCCGGTCGGTATGTTCCAGTAAATCGGTGGTGAGACGGGTAGGTGACTGGGCGAAACACCACCCGGCGCTTAAAAATAATAGTGTGAAAATAGCTCGGAACATAGGAATATCAATTTTATATTATATTTTTTTATTCGCAAATGTATATGAAATTTTTTATATAACACGAGGAAATATACGTATTTTTCAGGAACGGCTGTCTGCCGGTTGTTGTCACGGGTGCACTTCACACAAATTAAGATGCGTTTGCCCTACCCAAAATTCAAACATTTTGGGTTGTTGAAAGAAAATCCTTAACTTTGCACCGAACTATTAAAATAATTGATTATGGCAATAATAACATTAGAATACAATACGCGAAACGAGATAGCAAAAAAAACGATTGAATACATTTTGTCGTTGGGCATGTTCAGAGTAAAGGCTGCAACAAACACTGTAACAACAAAAAAAACCGCGCTTGATAAAGCAATAGAAGAACTTGAAACGGGAAAAACGGTTCTCTGTGAAAATTTTGACGATTATTTGAAGAAGGTTAATTATGAGGCAAATTGAATTTACACACAGTTATCTTAAAGACCTGCGTTTGATTCGTCGCCGTCAATTGCCCGAAAACGAACTGAATGAGGTCATTTTTAAACTTGCCAATGACGAAATATTGGACGAGCGATATCACGACCATTCGCTGAAAGGGAAATATTCCAAATATAGAGAATGTCATATTCGCCCTGATTGGTTGTTGATTTACAAAAAAGAAGATACAAAACAGATTACATTGCTTTATTTAATGCGAACAGGAACACATTCTGATTTGTTTTGAAGATTGTTTTGTTTGATTTAAGGTTTAAATTAAGGTTCTGCTTGCTACAAATTTATGTCTTTCTTGAAAAAATTGACAAATTAAGATGCGTTGGCCCTCTGAAGAGATCAGCAGATTTATTTCATAATCGAAATTTATGTCGTACCTTCGCAACTCTATTTTTATACATTATGCTTACAGACATTGAAATCGCTCGCAGCATCGAGCTGAAAAAAATCAAAAAAATCGCACAGGGAATCAATATCCCTGTCGATGAAATCATGAATTACGGCAAATACATCGCCAAAGTTCCCGTCAGTTTAATTGATGAAGAAAAAATAAAAAATCATAACCTGATTTTGGTCACAGCCATCACCCCCACACAAGCCGGAATCGGAAAAACAACCGTTTCCATCGGTTTGGCTTTGGGTTTGGCGAAAATCGGAAAGAAAGCCATTGTCGCTTTGCGCGAACCTTCTTTAGGCCCTTGCTTCGGCATGAAAGGAGGAGCCGCCGGAGGCGGTCGCGCACAAGTGCTCCCGATGGAAAACATCAACCTGCATTTTACCGGTGATTTTCACGCAGTTACTTCCGCCCACAATATGATTACGGCGCTTTTGGATAACTATCTGTATCAAAACCGCGGCATTTGCGAAGTCGGATTGAAAGAAATCCTTTGGAAAAGAGTTCTGGACGTTAACGACAGAAGCCTCCGGAAAATGGTAACCGGTTTGGGTTCTTTCACCAACGGAATCCCCACCGAAACAGGATTTGACATTACGCCTGCTTCCGAAATCATGGCCATCTTATGCTTATCGGAAAACCTCAACGACTTGAAACGCCGGATTGGAGAAATCCTTCTGGGTTTTGATTTCCATGATAAACCATTCAAAGTAAAAGACTTGGGAATTGAAGGCGCTATAACCGTTTTGTTAAAAGACGCTATCTACCCCAATCTGGTGCAAACAACGGAAAATACAGCCGCTTTTGTCCACGGCGGTCCGTTCGCCAACATCGCACACGGCTGCAATTCCATCGTAGCTACCAAAATGGCTTTGACTTTCGGGGAATATGCCATTACGGAAGCCGGATTCGGCGCCGACCTCGGTGCGGAAAAATTCTTCAACATCAAATGCCGGAAAGCCGGACTGCAACCCGGATTGACGGTTATCGTCGTTACCTCCCAAGGACTGAAAATGCACGGGAACGTTCCGTTGAACGACATCAAAAAACCGAATTGCGAAGGGCTGATTCGCGGTTTCGAAAACTTGGACAAACACCTTGAAAACTTGGCGAGTTTCGGACAAAAGGTAGTCGTCGCATTCAACCATTATGATTTTGATTCGGAAGAAGAAATCGCTTTGGTCAGGGAACACTGCTGCGAAAAAGGCGTAGGTTTCGCCGTCAACAAAGCCTTTGCCCAAGGGGGAGAAGGCGCCGAAGATTTAGCGCACTTGGTAGCGGACACAATCGAAAAATCACCCGCTACCCCGCTCCATTTCAGTTACGACGACAACGACGAAATAAAAACGAAAATCGAGAAAATCGGTAAAAATATTTATGGTGCCGACGCAGTACAGTTCAGCGACCGGGCTGAAAAAATACTGAAATTCGTCAAACAAATGAATATCGAACATTTTCCGGTCTGCATCGCCAAAACGCAATTTTCTTTCTCAACCAATCCGAAAGCTTTCGGCGTAGAGAAAGGCTTCAAACTGAAAATCAACGACATCATCATCAACAACGGAGCGGAATTTATTGTCGCCATTGCCGGTGAAATCATGCGGATGCCGGGATTGCCGAAAAAACCGAATGCAATGAATATGGATATTGTGGATGGACAGATTGAAGGCTTAACTTAATGCGTATCCTCCACAATACCCTGATTCAATTCATAATTCCCGTATCCAAATATTACGATATCTAACAGCATTTCCATGTGTTTGCAATTGAATCGGCCCTCTGTCACGATTTACCACTCTGGGATGTCCGATGTATTCGGTCGTTCCCCGGATGCTGACGTGATTTTGAATGATAACGCCGTTGAACAATACCGTAACCGTGGGTGGCGTTCTGTATGTTCCGTCTTTGGTGAAAGTCGGCGCTGTGAAGATAATATCGTAAGCGTTCCATTCGCCGGGTTTGCGTATTGGGTTTACCAATGGTGGACTTTGTTTGTAAATACTTCCTGCCGAACCGTTGGCATAAGTTTCGTTTTCGTAAGTATCCAAAACTTGCACTTCGTACAATCCTTGCAGATAAACGCCGCTATTTCCGCGACCCTGGCTGCTTCCCGAAACAGCTGTCGGAGACGACCATTCGATATGAAGTTGGAAATCTTTGAATTCACTTTTGGTACGAATATCTCCGGCAGAAGCCACCACCGTAATTACACCGTCTTGAACCGACCAACCGGCTGCTTCTCCGTTGGGTTTTTGCCATTGGGAAAGGTTTTTTCCGTCGAACAATACGATAGCATCGGAAGGCGCTGTCAAATAACCGTTTTTCGTTTCAGAACCCGGCGTAACGATGGGTGGTTGAGGTGTCCAGAATTCCGTCATATCAGGTTTCATTTCTCCCGGTTTCGGATATTCTTTGTATTTGTAATCTCTGCGTAATGTTGCTCTGTAGGCAGTCGGGAAATCGTCCGGCACTTTTTGTGTCACTTTTCCGGTAGCAGCCCACTCGCAACCACGCAAAAGCGTAACCTGAAATCCCGTACACTGCATGGCCGGATTGTTTTCTACAGTTCGGCTTGCGTGTCCCAATGCGGTTTGGAAAATACGCGCTTTTCCATAATTAACGGTGAAAAGAAGCGGTTCTTCGCGACCGGAACCCCCTTTTTCTTTATTCGCATAAGCAGTATATAATACGTCCTGGATATTTCCGGGACCTCTCAGTCTGTCGTAAAGTTCGTCTTGAGCATGTTTCCATTGGTTGGGCAGACCTTCCAAAATCGGATGGGTCGTGTTCCTTTTATTCAAAACATACTCGTGTTGAGCGCCGTGCGAACCGCCGGGGCCTTTTTCGGTGTTTTTAACCAAACCGCCATTCTCCCAATAAACATACGGGCCGGATTTTTCGTTTCTGCCACCCCATCCGCCTAAAGCGATGATTTCATTAAATTCTTTCCATTCGGGGAAAGCATTGTTGGCTGCATGATAAAAAACAATCCCTCCGCCGTTTTTGGCGAATTCAAGAAAGTTTTTTTTGGTCTTTTCAGGCCAAGCGTCTCCATTGTAATCCACAACGACCAATTGATACTGCTTAAAATCAAGGATAAAATTACTCATATCCGCTCCTTGTTTGGGCGAAATAGCCAAATCAACAGAAAATAAACCGGAATTTTCCAGAATTTGTTTCAAAACAATATGACTGACAGGCCAGTTGTGATTGTTCTGACCGGTGACGATTAATGTTTTAATATTATCGGCCTGTGTTTGAAAACAAGAAACCGTAAAAAATACAAATACAAAAATGAATTGATAAATTTTTGATTTCATAAAAAAGTTAATTATATTAATGAATGATTATTTTTTGACAAAAGTAGGTATAATTTATGAAATATTTCCTAACTTTGTTTGCAATTTTTAAAAATACCGCGGGACGAACCAGAGAAGCATCTTTTTAATAGTGCGGAACCAGCAAGTTGCATATATTAAACTATAATAAAAATTTATCAAAATGAACAGAAAACTTAGAATGGGAATGGTTGGTGGTGGAAGCGACGCCTTTATTGGCGCTATTCATCGCTTAGCCGCTTTTATGGACAACCAAATCGAATTGGTTTGCGGTTGTTTCAGTATTGACCCGGAAATCTCTATTTCTTCGGGAAAATCGTATTTTCTCCCCGAAAACCGGATTTACAAGACTTATCAGGAAATGTTTGAAAATGAAGTCAAACTTCCGAAAGAAGAACGGATGGATTTTGTCACCATCGTTACGCCGAATGCCTTTCATTTCGAACCGGCTATATTGGCGCTCGAAGGAGGCTTCCATGTAGTTGTGGACAAACCCATCACTTTCAGTTTGGAAGAAGCCAAATTGTTGAAAGCGAAAGTGGAAGAAACCGGACTGGTTCTGGCGTTGACGCATACCTATTCGGCTTTCCCCGCTGTGAAAGAAGCCAAAGAACGCATTGCTCGCGGCGATATCGGAAAAGTACGTAAAGTGTATGTAGAATATCCGCAAGGCTGGTTGGCTACCCGCATCGAACTGGCAGGCGGAAACAATGCCGGCTGGCGCACCAATCCCAAACTTTCGGGAAAAGCAGGCGCTATGGGCGATATCGGAACTCACGCCTGGCATTTGGCCGAATATATTTCCGGCTTGAAAGTGACCGAACTTTGCGCCGAAATCAAAGCATTCGCTCCCGGACGACCCATTGACGATGACGGCGCAGCCTTGTTGCGTTTCGACAACGGCGCTACCGGCGTATTGTTCGCTTCCCAGATTGCAGTTGGCGAAGAAAACGCCATCGCTATCCGGATTTATGGCGAAAAAGGCGGTCTTGAATGGCACGAACAAGAACCGAATACCCTATTGGCCAAATGGCTCGATAGACCCACCGAATTGATTCGCGTAGGAACAGGTTATGTGAGCGATATTACCAAATACAATTCCCGCACGCCGGGTGGACATCCGGAAGGTTACGTGGAAGCTTTTGCCAATATTTACCGGAATTTTGCCTACACGGTTCGGGCAAAAACCAACGGAGAACAACCGAAACCCGAATGGCTTGATTTCCCGACGGTAGATGACGGCGTTCGCGGTATGCAGTTTATTGAAACGGTAGTAACAGCCGGATACGACGATAGCAAGAAATGGGTAAAATGGATAGAATAAATTCTTAATTTTCAATTTTTAATTTTTAACTTTCAATTTTCAATTAAATTATGAGACCAGTAACATTATGCACATTACAATGGGGAGACCTCCCCTTAGAAACCGTTTGTGAAAAAGCAAAAGCATTCGGATACGACGGTTTGGAACTTGGACTTCCGGCTCATTTAGATGTCCGGCAAACCGACCCGGCTTATTATCAGGGGATAAAAAATCTACTTTCAAAATATGATTTGAAACTGTATGCTATTTCCGCCCACCTGACCAGTCAAGCCATTTGCGACAACATTGACGGACGGCATCAAAATATTTTGCCGGACTACATCTGGGGCGACGGCAATCCCGAAGAAGTTAAAAAACGCGCTGCCGAAGAGCTGATCCGGGCAGCCCGGGCGGCAAAAGCGCTGGGCATTGACACGGTAAACGGATTTACCGGAAGTTCAATCTGGCACCTGTTGTATTCTTTTCCTCCCGTAACGGATCAAATGATTGATAAAGGTTATGAGGATTTTGCCGACCGTTTCACGCCGATAATGGATGAATTTCAGAAATTGGGAATCCGGTTTGCACTCGAGGTGCATCCTACGGAAATCGCTTTCGACACCTTTTCCGCACAACGCGCCTTAGATGCAATCGGTAACCACCCGTCTTTCGGGTTTAATTACGATCCGAGCCATTTGGCTTATCAGGGAGTCGATTACGTTGATTTCATTTATCATTTCGCCAAACGAATTTATCATGTTCACATGAAAGACGTGTATTGGAGCGACACGCCCCGGCAAGTCGGCGTATTCGGAGGCCACGTTACATTCGGCGATCCGCGGAGGTATTGGAATTTCCGCAGTTTGGGACGAGGGAAAGTAAAATTTGAAGAAATCATTCGCGCCCTGAATTCCATTGGATATAAAGGACCGCTTTCCGTCGAATGGGAAGACAGCGCTATGAACCGGGAGCAGGGAGCGGAAGAATCCTGCAAACTGGTTAAGGCGATAGATTTTGAAACGTCTGATATAGCGTTTGATGCTAATTTTTAAATACGGTTTATGGTAAGGGGCGTTGCGCGCAACGCCCCTACATAAATATTACATCGGAGCGCCGGGATCTTTTCCGGGAACCGGAGCCTGTCCTTCATGATAATCGGGCAACGGTCCCAAAGCATACGTTTCCGGACCGTACCGCAAATCGGAAGCCATGATTTCATCCCAACTAACGGATTTTCCGGTATAAGCAGCCTCCCGTCCCTGAATAGCAATCAGTGTAGAATAAGCGAGGTCTTCCGCTTGATTAATTTTCTTATCCAACCGGATGGATTCTACCAAATGGATATGTTCCTGATCATAATGGTTTTTCTCAGGTTGTTTTTCATAATCATATTTCCAGATAACATTCCCGTTATAATCCTCTAAATGAACGCCATCTTTGGTTGTGAACATGCCTTTGGTTCCATATATCTGTTCGGAAACATTTCCCTCGCATCCGTCAATCTGACGGGCTGTTGTCAACATTTTACGGTTATTTTCGTAGTAGTAATCAACACTGAAGAAATCGAAAATATCACCGGTTAAACGCCGGGCGCGGCCGCCAAAACCTGCGGCGTTGGTTGGACGCATTCCCATGAACCAAGTTACTACGTCGATGTTATGAATCGCTTGGTCAAGAATATGATCTCCACTGAGCCATTTAATATTGAACCAGTTACGGATACAGTATTCCATATCGCTCCATTCCGGGCGTTTTCTTTTGTTCCACCACGCACCTTGATCCCAATGTGCGGAACCGGAAACAATATCGCCGATAGCGCCGTTTCTTACCTGTACGTATGCTTCCCAATAAGCTTTGGAATGACGTCTTTGGTTTCCTGTAATTACCGTCAAGCCTTTTGTTGTGGCAATTTTGGCAGCTGCAATTACCGTCCGGATACCGGTTGGGTCAACGGCACAAGGTTTTTCCATAAAAACATGTTTGCCGGCTTCAACGGCAGCTCTGAACTGTTCGGGACGAAAGTGAGTAGGCGTACAAAGCAGCACGACATCAATGTCCGGCATTTCCAATACTTTTTTATAGGCATCGAATCCAAGGAAACAATTGGCATCCGGAACCTCGTTGTTGTGCTTTTCTTTCAAAACGTTACGGCAACCATCCATTCTGTCTTGAAAAATATCAACCAAAGCAATAATAGATACGTTAGGTCCTGCCTTCAAAAACTGTGTTGCAGCACCGGTTCCGCGGTCACCGCAACCAACTAAGGCCGCCTTTAAAGGTTTTCCATCGGGGGCTATATCCACAAAGGAATACATCCCTAATTCTTCCGGTGTCAATGTTTTTGCTTTTTCTTTACTGCTACAAGAGGCTAATCCCAAAGGGGCAATGCCCATGCTTGCTCCTATTAAAGCCGTACTCGTTAAAAAATCTCGTCGTTTCATGATATAACTTTTTATGTATTAATAAATGATATTTAGTTCAAGCATGTAATTTTTGTGTATTGCGCCGTAAATATAGGTATAATTTTTCAATTCACAATAAAATTTAAACCATTCGTATTCTTATAAGTCTAAAAAATAAGATAAAAGAATGTATTTAACACCTAACTTTCTTAGAATTATGAAAACAAGATTAACAATTTTAGCGTCGGTCGTTTTAATAATAATGACCGCTTGTACTTCAAGCCAAATGGTTGCAGGCCCTAATGTTTCAATATACACAGAAATTCCTTTGGCGCCGAATGTTGTACTAACCGTTGAAACTCCTATGATTGCTTCTCCGGGTCCCGATTACGTCTGGGTTGACGGATATTGGACATGGGATTACCGTTACAGAGAATATGTCTGGGCGCAAGGATATTGGGCATTAGCTCCTTATGCGGGCGCTTTCTGGATTCCCGGCTATTGGGAATATTACAGAAGTGGTTACCGATGGATAGATGCCTGTTGGTTGCCGAGAAATCATCAATTCGCTTATGGATATTACAACGGTAGATATGATTACTACGGACGTCCCGTATATTATGACCGTCCGCGCAACAATGTCCGTAGAGGCTACGCTTATACTTATGACAACAGACCGGAATACAGAAGTAAAGGATATAGCAGTTCACCGCGTTTCAACGACGCTCCGAAAAACGAACGAACCCGCATTACAAGGGAGTATCAGCAGCAAACCCGTAATTCGACTCAACCCGCCAATACGGACCGCAACAGACAGGAAACTATCCGGATACGGGAAAGCAATACCCAAAGAAGCAAGGAATCCTCAACCCAAAGGCAATCAAACCCGGAAGGAAGCCGGACTCCGGCAACAACGACTCCAAGCAGAACTCAACCGGATAATAACAGACAAAATTCCGGCACTGTGAGAAGCAACGAAAGCAGGTCGTCAAATGAGAACGGATCAAACGCAAGCAGGTCATCTTCCTCCGGCGAAAGTAGAGTAAGAGAGAGCAACAGCAGTTCAAATCAGAGTCAAAGTCAGAGTCGAAGCTCAGGTTCAAGCTCAAGTTCAAGATCTTCTTCTTCCGGAGCAGGCAGAAGATAAGGATTCTATGAAATATTTAATGAGATAATTATGGAATATACCGAATTTTTGTTATATCTTTGTGTAATTATTAACAAATTTTGTTGAAAGTCTTAATAAAATAAAAATCAGTTAGAAATATGGCTAAAGAAATCAAATTTAGTTTGTTATACCGCGACATGTGGCAATCTTCCGGTAAATATCAACCCCGGGTTGACCAATTAAAACAAATTGCTCCTGTAATTATCGACATGGGCTGTTTTGCAAGAGTCGAGACTAACGGTGGAGCTTTTGAACAAGTAAATTTACTATATGGAGAAAACCCTAATCACGCCGTTCGCGAATTTACCGCTCCTTTTAACAAAGCAGGAATTCAAACCCACATGCTTGACCGGGGTCTGAACGGATTGCGGATGAACCCTGTACCGTCCGATGTCAGAAAATTAATGTACAAAGTAAAGCACGCGCAAGGTGTTGACATCCCCCGCATTTTCTGCGGATTAAATGATCCGAGGAATATTATTCCGTCGATTCAATATGCGAAAGAAGGCGGGATGATTCCTCAAGCGGCGTTGTGTATCACGTATTCTCCCATCCATACGGTCGATTATTACGTAAATTTAGCGGATAAACTGATTGAAGCAGGCGCTGAAGAAATTTGCTTGAAAGACATGGCCGGAATCGGCCGCCCATACAGCAACGGACAAATAATCAAAGAAATAAAAAAACGCCATCCGAAAATTCTTATTCAATACCACGGACATTCCGGACCGGGATTTTCCGTTGCATCCATGTTGGAGGCCGCTTATAACGGCGTTGATTACATCGACGTAGCCATGGAACCGCTGTCTTGGGGTATGGTTCATCCCGATGTAATTACCATTCAAGCCATGCTGAAAGACGCCGGATTTTTGGTGCCGGACATCAATATGGAAGCCTATATGGAAGCGCGCCGGTTGACTCAAAGTTTTATTGACGATTTTCTGGGATATTTCATTGATCCGAGCAATAAAACCATGACTTCGTTATTGGTAGGTTGCGGCCTTCCGGGAGGAATGATGGGTTCGATGATGGCCGACCTGAAAGGAATGCACAACGCGATAAACCTCGCACTCAAGCAAAACGGGAAAAAGGAAGTTTCGCTCAATAATTTGGTTGTCCGACTGTTCAACGAAGTTGAATCTATATGGCCGATGTTGGGTTATCCGCCATTGGTTACACCATTCAGTCAATACGTTAAGAATATCGCTTTGATGAATATTTTTGCAGAAGCTAAAAACGAACCGCGTTTCTCAATGATTGATAAAGACAGTTGGAATATGATTCTCGGAAAAACGGGAAACCTTCCCGGTGCTTTAGCCCCTGAAATCGTCGAATTGGCGAAAGCAAACAAACTGGAATTTTACGAAGGAAATCCGCAGGATGCTTTCCCCGACGAATTAGACCGTTTTAAAGAAGAAATGAAAACAAATGGTTGGGATGAAGGTCCCGATCAGGAAGAATTATTCGAATTTGCGATGCATGAACGCCAATACCGGGACATGAAATCGGGAGCTGCCAAAAACAGGTTCAACCAGGAACTGGAACAGGCCAAAGAAAAAGCCCATGCACCGATTATCGTCAAACGGCCGGTTATTGAAATTCCGATGTTCAGCTTTGAAGAAATCACCGCCGAATATCCATCTGCAAAACCCGTACATGCGCCATGTAAAGGACAAGTACTCTGGCAATATGATATGATGAATGTTTCGACTGCACCTTTCGAGGGAGCAAGTATTAAAAAAGGCGATAATTTATGTTATATCCAAAATGTGTATGGCATAGAACCTGTTCCTGTCGGTTATGACGGAGTCATTGTCGGCACGTACGCAAACCAAGGGAAGGAAGTTCAAAAAGGAGAAATATTAGCGTTTATCAATTAGGACTATGAATGCTGAATTTATTCTTCAGGAACTTTTATCTGTCGCCAATCCCGAAAAGGCAAAATTCCTCCAAGGTTTTTTCAAGACCGGAAAAGGACAATATGCCGAAGGAGATGTGATGCTTGGAATTGTCGTTCCGATAATTCGCGACATCGTCAAAAGAAGTCCCGCACTTCTTTTTGATGAAATTCAGGTTCTTTTGGATTCGGAATATCACGAAGCCCGTTTAACCGGGCTTCTTTTTCTTATGAAACAATTCAAGAAAGCCAAAGAAGCGGAGCGGAAAAAGATTTTCGATTTCTATCTGAAAAATGCCCGTAAAGCCAATAATTGGGATTTGGTCGATGTCACTTGCCGCGACGTAATCGGCTTGTATTTATTAGACAAGGAAGACAGAAGCGTATTATACCGTTTGGCTGAAAGCGATAATCTCTGGGAACAGCGAATTGCCATTGTCTCAACATGGATATTTATCAAATACCGGCAATTTGATGACACGCTTGCTATTGCAGAAAAACTGCTTACCCATAAACACGATTTGATGCACAAAGCGGTTGGTTGGATGCTGCGGGAAGTCGGGAAAAAAGACCGGCAGACGCTTGTCGATTTCCTGAAAATACATCACAAAAATATGCCGAGGACTGCTTTGCGGTATGCTATTGAGCATTTTCCGCCGGAAGAGCGGGCTTATTTTATGAGGAAATGATTGTTTTATTCAATTGAACTTCGTCTAATGTATAGGTTTTCATAATTATTTATCTTTTATCGGATTTTGCTACGTCAACTATCTAACAATTAAATAGATGTCAAAAGAAGACGGCATAATGTAGCAACTAATAATATGTTTTATAACATATTTAATTATTTGTTATATCAATAGAGCGGTCATTAAAAACCGGTGATGAAGAGTTATTGCTCAAAAAAGATATTGCAGTCGGGCAGTGTGTTGACTACGGTTATCCATATAACTTATTTTGAGGGCACCCAGAATGAATTGGCGGCTTTCGGATACAATCGGGACAAGAAAAAAGGCAAAATGCAAATATGTATCGGCTTGATTGGAGTTGATGGAGCGAAAAGTCCTCCAGTTGGATATGTTCAGCAAGGAGTTAGCCGAGGTTCAAGAGGGAGATATGCGCTATGTGTTGTCGGTAAACGAGGAATTGGAAGAGTCCGAAAAGGATTTCCTCCATTATCAAAAAGCCAAAGTAAATAACCTGCTCAAACCGGTTGAAAGTTCATGGGAAGAGCGTAGAAAAAAGAATATTGAAAACAGGGATAAAATCCTGGGTGGCGAAACAAAAAACTGAAAACTGCATTTGATGAAAAAGACCTTGACCGTTACAGGAAAAGGGTTTTCAAAGTAATAGACAAATGCCGGATGACAAAATATTTTACCGTCAGCAGGTAGAACATGCGTTTCGCGATTTAAAGAGTGATAACATAAGTATTCGTCCGGTGTATCATCGCAATACGGCGCAGACAAAAGGGCATGTACAGGTCTGTATTTTTGCATACGCAATCATCAAAGAGATGGAAAACAGGCTGTTTGAACAGTTCCTCGGAAAGGTACAAAACAGCAAAAAGCAATTTTTCACGAACTGCTTACGTTTGAAATCTTTATGATTTGTCATTTATAATCTCCTCCAAAACCGTAACTGCCTTCTCAACCGAATTGATGTCGGAAACCATCACCGAACGCCGGTTGTTCCGTTCTTTCAACTGCGTCCGCTTGTAATTTTTCTGAACAAATTTCAGCAACTTGTCGAAAGCTTCGCTTTGGTAATACGCCGATTCGGTTTGAAAAATCAAGAAAATCGTCATTTTTCCGACTTTCAAGGATATTTTTTCGATGCCTAACTTCTTGGCAAGACGCCGCAGCCGTACAATCCGAATCAGTTCCTCGCCCCGCTGGGGAATTTTTCCAAACCGGTCTTGCAGCTTAATCCGGAATTGTTCAATATCGCCTTCTTCTTCCATGCCGTCCAATTCCTTGTACAGTAAAATGCGTTCCGAATCGTTGGGAATATAGGAAGAAGGGAAAAGCAATTCCAAATCGCTTTCCACATTGGTATCGTTCACGTAGTTTTCGCCGGTGTCAACGGCATTTTCGTCTTTGTACAGGTCGGAAAATTCTTCATTTTTCAGTTCGAGTACAGCTTCGTTGAGAATTTTTTGATACGTTTCGTAACCCAAATCGGCAATGAATCCGCTTTGTTCGGCGCCCAACATATTACCGGCTCCCCGAATATCCAAATCTTGCATAGCAACATGGATTCCGCTTCCCAATTCCGAAAAATTCTCAATGGCTTGCAAACGCCGGCGAGCTTCAGGACTCAAAAGGTGAAGCGGAGGCGACAACAGGTAACAAAACGCTTTGCGATTACTGCGTCCTACTCGTCCGCGCAACTGATGCAAATCACTCAGTCCGAAATGATGAGCGTTGTTTATGATAATCGTATTGGCATTGGGAATGTCAATCCCGTTTTCGATGATGGACGTAGCAATCAACACATCATATTCGTAATTGACAAAATCCATGACAATTTCTTCCAAGGCTGTCGGTTCCATTTGTCCGTGACCGATGGCGATGCGGGCGTCGGGAACTTCGCGATGAATCAAGTCCTCCAATTCTTTCAGATTGGAAATCCGGTTGTTGATGATAAAAATCTGACCGTTGCGGCTCATTTCGAAATTGATGGCTTCGCGGATAATATCTCCGCCGAAGCGGTGCACTTCGGTCTGAATCGGATAACGGTTGGGCGGAGGCGTCGAAATATTGGACAAATCGCGTGCACCCATCAAACTGAATTGCAGCGTGCGTGGAATCGGCGTAGCGGTCAAAGTCAATGTATCGACATTGATCTTCAGCTGTTTGAGTTTTTCTTTTACGCTTACCCCGAATTTTTGTTCTTCATCGACAATCAACAATCCTAAATCTTTGAATACAATGTCTTTACTGATTATCCGATGCGTACCTATCAATATATCAATTTTGCCGTCTTGCAGATTTTGAAGGATTTCTTTCGTGTCTTTCTGCGTTCTTGCACGGGAAAGATAATCTACCGTAACCGGTAAATTCTCCAATCGTTCTTTGAAAGTGTTGTAATGTTGGTAAGCCAATAAAGTCGTGGGTACCAGTACGGCCGCTTGTTTTCCATCCACAACGGCCTTGAATGCCGCCCGGATAGCTACTTCCGTTTTTCCAAACCCGACGTCGCCACAAACCAAGCGATCCATGGGACGGGAATTTTCCATGTCCTGTTTGACTTCATTAGTCGCTTTCAACTGGTCGGGCGTATCTTCGTAGATGAAAGAGGCTTCCAATTCTTTTTGCAGATAAGTATCGGGCGAAAAAGCAAAGCCTTTTTCTTCCTTGCGCTTGGAATAAAGCAAAATCAAATCTTTGGCAATATCTTTGACCTTTTTCTTGGTGCGGTCTTTCAGATTTTCCCACGCACCCGAACCCAATTTGTTCAAACGCGGCGGTTCATTGTCTTTGCCTTTGTATTTGGAAATTTTGTGCAGCGCGTGAATGCTGACGAAAATAATATCATCGTTCAGGTAAATCAGTTTGATGACTTCCTGCATTTTCCCGTTGATTTCGGTGCGTATCAATCCGCCGAATTTGCCGACGCCGTGGTCGATATGTACCACATAATCACCTTGTTGGAATTGCTGCAATTCTTTCAAAGACAAAGCGATTTTTCCCGTGCGGGCGCGTTCGGACTTCAAATTGTATTTATGAAAACGGTCGAATAACTGATGGTCGGTGAACAAACAAATCCGTGAAGTTTTGTCGATAAAGCCTGCGTGCAAAGTTTTCAGAACAGGCGTGAAAGTGATGTTGTCGCCACGGTCTTCAAAGATGGAACGGATTCGCGCAATTTGTTTTTCATTGTCGCTCAAAATATAAATTTGATAGGCATTGTCCAATTTTTCTTTGAAAGACGTAGCTACCAAGTCGAAGTTTTTGTGATAGGAAATTTGGGGTTCGGTTTGGAAATGTACTACCTCCCAACTTACCCCTAAATTGGCTACCGCCGAACGTTGTTTCCCTGAAGGGGACTTTGTTTCAGCGATATTTTCAGACGTGGTTTCAACTCCCCCTTTAGGGGGCTGGGGAGTCAAATGTATCTGTCCGAACTTGTCCGTCCACTCCCTGATAATATTTGCAGGCGTAAGCAGCAGTCTGATTTCGTCAATGGATTGGAAAGTTTCCTCGTTAGCGAGGACAGGTTCTTCATTCCAAATACCTTCAATTCGTTCGTAAACCCACTTGTCGTTGCGAAAAATCAAACGGGAATTTTCGTTCAGATAAGAGAAAATTGTTGTTTCGCGATTGCCGGATTGTCCGGAAATAATGGAAACGGAAGTTAATTTTTCTTTGGACAATTGGGTTTCCACATCGAAAGTACGGAGGCTTTCCACTTCATCGCCAAAAAAGTCAATGCGGAAAGGATACTCGTTGGAAAAAGAAAAAACGTCGATAATAGAGCCTCGAACAGCGTATTGTCCCGGCTCGTAAACATAATCCACGTATTCGAAACCGTAGGATTCCAAAACTTCCTCCACAAAAGACGTATTGATTTTTTCCCCCTTGGAAATAGTCAGCGTATTGGCTTGAAGCGCATTTCCGGAAATGACTTTTTCGGCTAATGCTTCGGGATAAGTTACAATCAGATACGGTTTTTCACCGGCATTCAGGCGGCCTAAAATTTCTGTTCGCAAGATTTCATTTGCCGGGTCTTTTTGTCCGTAACGGATATTTCGCTTGAATCCTGAGGGAAAGAACAAAACGCTTTCTTCATCCAATACCTGGCAACAATCGTGATAGAAATAACCGGCTTCTTCCAGGTCGTTCAAAATACAGAGGAAATGACAGGAAGATTTTGCAAAAAGCGCAGCAGACACAATACTCCCCGCCGAACCGTGCAGTCCGGACAAGAAAAGCAGCGATTTTGTCTGTTTCAGTAGCGACAAAGCTGCTTTAACCTGAGGATGTGAAGCGTATAATTCTTTTAAAATCAATTTTTCTAACGTGAAAATTTCTGCAAAGGTAATGAATAATCCTATTTTTTGTATCTTTGCAAAAATAAATCACTTCAACCGATGAGCGACAGCATTGTAATTATTCCGACTTATAACGAAAAAGAAAATATTGAAAAAATAATTCGGGCAGTCTTTTCACTCGAAAAACAGTTCGATATTTTAGTGATTGACGATGGTTCTCCCGACGGAACAGCGTCGATTGTCAAGCACTTGCAAATCGAATTTCCGGATCGCCTTTTTATCCTTGAGCGCAAAGGCAAATTAGGTTTAGGAACGGCTTATATAGCCGGTTTCAAGTGGGCTTTGGAACGCGAATACGAATATATTTTCGAAATGGATGCCGATTTTTCCCACAGTCCGAAAGATTTGATTCGTTTATACGACGCCTGCTCCAAAGGCGGAGCGGATGTAGCCATCGGCTCCCGTTATATTACCGGTGTTAATGTAGTTAACTGGCCGATATCAAGGGTTTTAATGTCGTATTTTGCTTCCATTTACGTTCGTATCATTTCGGGAATAGACATTAAGGATACCACCGCAGGATTCAAATGTTATAAACGAAAAGTATTGGAAACCATTGGTTTGGATTCCATTCGCTTCAAAGGCTATGCCTTCCAGATTGAAATGAAATTTACAGCCCACACTTTAGGATTTAAACTCGAAGAAGTTCCGATTATCTTTATTAATCGCGTGGAAGGCGTTTCCAAAATGAATAGCGGAATATTCGGAGAAGCTTTGTTCGGCGTTATTCAGTTGAAGTGGGATGCTTTGGTTGGTAGGCAAAAGGCAAAAGCTAATAAGGTAAAGGGTGAAAAGTAAAAAGGTAAAGGGTGAAAGGTAAAAAGGTAAAGGGTGGAAGAATGGATTCGATTTTTATAAAAAATGCTTTAATTATCAATGAAGGGAAACGGCAAATCGCTGATGTATTGATTGAAGGAGAACGGATTAAATGGGTGCACGGTGAAAGGTCAATGCTACAAGAAGCCCCTTCACCACTAACCACTAACCATTTACCACTAACTATCGACGCCCAAGGCCTCCTGTTGCTCCCCGGTCTTATCGACGACCAAGTCCATTTCCGCGAACCGGGTTTGACGCACAAAGGCGATATTCACAGCGAATCGCGGGCGGCTATTGCCGGAGGAATCACGTCTTTCATGGATATGCCCAATACGCTGCCTCAGACCGTTACGGTTGAGGCTTTGAACGATAAATTCGACATTGCCGCGCAGACTTCCATGGCAAACTATTCTTTTATGATTGGCGGGACAAACAATAATATTGATGAGTTAAAAAAAGAAGGCGCCAAAAGAGCCGTAGCCGTCAAGGTTTTTATGGGCGCTTCGACCGGGAACATGCTTGTTGATAATCCGCAATCATTGGAAAGAATTTTTTCCGAAACAGACCGGATTATTGTCACGCATTGCGAAAGTGAAGCAGTCATTGCTGCCAATAAAGCACGTTACATGGCACAATACGGCGAAGATTTGGACATTACTTTTCATCCGAAAATACGGGATGTTCAAGCTTGTTTCGAATCATCTTCCGAAGCCGTGCGTTTGGCGAAAAAATACAATTCCCGTCTGCATATTTTCCATCTATCTACCGAAAAAGAGTTGTCGTTGTTAGAATCCAAACCTTTAGAAGAAAAACGGATAACGGCTGAAGTTTGTATTCATCACCTTTGGTTCAGCGATGAAGATTATGCCGAAAAAGGTAATTTAATCAAATGGAATCCTGCAGTCAAATCGCGGACTGACCGCGACGCTTTGCGAAAAGCGTTGATTGAAGGGAAAATAGATATTGTTGCAACCGACCATGCTCCCCACACAATGGCAGAAAAGCAAGGTTCTTGTTTAAAAGCAGCTTCCGGCGGACCGATGGTGCAACATGCCTTGGTTGCTATGCTGGAATTATGCAAACAAGGTGTTTTCACCGAAGAATTGCTTGTAGAAAAAATGGCTCATGCTCCGGCTAAGTTGTTCGGTATTAAAGACCGGGGATTTATCCGTGAGGGATATTATGCCGATTTGGTTTTGGTCAATCCCAATCAATCGTGGACGGTCGGCAAGGAGAACATTTTGTACAAATGCGGCTGGTCGCCTTTGGAGGGAGCGACTTTTTCACATCGCGTGGAAAAAACGTTTGTCAATGGGCGGTTAGTGTATGATGGAGGAGTGTTTGATGAAGGTTTCAGGGGGAAGGAATTGGAAGTAAAATAAAACTTTTTCCCAAAATATTTCCGGCATCTAATTTTTTTATAATTTTGCAAACGCTGTTTATCAGCTGTTTGCACTACGCTCCCAATGAGGCGAGCGAAATTACATTTACTCCATCTTTGCGAGTGTAACTTATTCCTGTACCGGTAATAACGTTAAGTGATTTCGGCGGATTGGTTTTCGTTGTGTCAATAATTGAGTTAAAATGAAGCAGGTTTTTTGCGGCCTCTTCAATTTGTCCGGTGCCGAGTTTTATCTCAAAAGCCAGCCAGTCGCCATTGCGTTTTTGAACGACAGCATCAATTTCCAAATTGTTAGAATCGCGGTAATGAAACACTTTGGCATCGTTTGCCTGAGCATAAACTCTCAAATCGTGAGTTACTAAGGATTCAAACAAAAAGCCGGAAAATTTCAAATCGTTCAGCAGGGATTTTTCATTAGCCCCAATGGAGGCAACCGACAGACACACGTCGGTAAAATGAATTTTCGGCGATTTTCGCAATATGGCAGCCGAGCGCAAATGAGGCGACCATGCAGGTTGTACCTCAATGAGCATAAGGCGTTTCAAACAGTCGAGATAATCGTAGATGGTTGGTCTGGAAATATCACTGTTTTCTTTTTCGTGAATATCGGTTGCAAAGGTAGCAGCATCAGCAAGTGTAGCCGTATTTCGAGCAATGGAACGCAAGAGATTTTTTACTTTTACCGGGTCGCGTTTAATTTTGGAAACTCGGCTCATATCAACTTCTGCAAGTAAGTCAATATAACCGGAATTGATGTTCATTGCCTGCGACACGGATTTATTCAGCGTAGTTGGGAAACCGCCGACAACTATTTTTTCGATGAGCATTTCTAACGGCGTTGGTTCGTCGTATATATCAATTTTGCGTTCTTGAAACAAGTCGTTCATGCTGATTTTTCCGGAAGAAAACCCCAATTCTTGCCCCGACATAGTCCGCATATCCAGCGTTGTGAATCGTCCCGCGCCGGAATGCATTTTGGCGGTTTCTTCCGGATTGGCAGAACCGGTGAGGATAAATTGAGCCGGCAGAGCACGTTCATCAACTTCATGTCGCACCAAATTCCAAAGTTTGGGTTGTTCTTGCCACTCGTCGAGCAAAAGAGGCGTATTACCCATAAGTAATCGTTTAGGATTTGTGGACATTATATCAGCAATATTTTCATCAGTATCAACCCGCACAATGCTTTTGGCAAACTGCTTTGCGGATTCGGTTTTTCCACACGCTTTTGCCCCGCGAATTAGAATAGCTCCAGAAGATTCTAATTTGTTCAATAATTCATTGTCTGTTAATCTTTTTCTGTATTTCATTTTACATTTTATTGCCGTTTTATTTTACTAATTACTGTGTTTTTGTTTTATACTTTGAAGACACAAAGATACTATTATTTTATTTTGAACGATAAATTATTGTTCTTTAATTTCCCATTCGCCTGTTTTTTTACTGCCTATTCGGGCAATTATTCCTTTCTCCTTTAGTTGTTTCATATTATTTTCGATTGTACGAATAGGTTTTGATAGACAAACGTACCGAAAACATTTTCAAACCGGGCCTTTTTCAAAGTTCCCACTACCGAAACCTGTACGACGCCTTCGGGAATCATTCCGTATGATTCTGTTTTTTTGCAAAAATACATAAAAATAGAATCAAAGCAAATTTTTCAATTCTCAACTCTCAATTCTCAACTAATTCTATTGCTTTTCCCACCTTAATCTGTTCTAAAAAATACAGGTCATGTGAAACAATGATAAGCGTTCCTTTATAATCGTTAATGGCAGCAGTTAAAATCTCAATGTTCTGAACATCAAGATTATTTGTCGGCTCATCCAAAACAATCATGTCGGGCGACTGATTAGTAATCGTAAGGCAACAGAGCAATAAACGCATTTTTTCACCACCGCTCAACACGGCACACTGTTTGTCCCAAAAATCTTTTGTGAATAAGAAACGGTTGAGGCGAATTTTTATTTCATGTTCCATTAAAGTTCCGTCATTGAATGCATTGGCCTGTTGATATACTGACAAGGTAGTGTTGAGCAGTGAGTAGTTCTGGTCAATGTAAACGGTTTTGATTTTTGCCCTCAGAACGGTGCCGACAGTTGGCTCAATGTCGCCCAAAATCAGTTTGAGGAGAGTCGTTTTTCCCGTCCCATTTTCACCTTTTATAACAATTCTTTCTCCGCTAACAATTTGAAAATCAATTGGATTTTTCCAAAGTAAATTTTCATTGTAACCAAAATTCATATCCGTTGCCGTAACCAATATTTTATGCCTGTGCAAGGACGAATTGTCAAATTCAAATTTCATTTTATCACATTCTGAAATTTCTTTACGCAAATCGCTTAATTCTTGCCTAATAGAATAGATTTTATCGGCGTGAACATTTTTTATTCGGGAAGCACTGTTCTCGGCGTCATTTTTCAGTTTATCCATCATCGCTTTTCCCGTTCCCTCTTTTTTCTGCTGTTTTTTTCCCCGCTCTTCTATTTTCCGCTTTCTTTCTGCTGCTTCACGCGCTGTCTCTCCGGCTTTCCGCAAGGCTTTTTCTTTGCTTTGCACATCTTCATTCAGGGCGTTGCTTTCCAACTGTTTTTGTTCCCTGTAAAATTCGTAATTGCCACCGTAAATTTTAATTCCATGCTTGTTCAACTCGCACATTGTATCAAGTCGGTTAAGCACACTACGGTCGTGGCTAACCACGACAACAACGCAGGAAGTTTCGGTGATGAATTGTTCAAGACGTTCTCTTGCTGTCGAATCCAAATGGTTGGTTGGCTCGTCTAACAACACAATTTCGGGATGATGAATTTTTATTCCCGCGAGAAAAATTTTTGTTTTTTGTCCGCCGCTCAAAGTTTCCATTTTTGTATTTAAATCAAAACCATCTAAATACCAATAAGATAAAGCCTCGATACAACGTTCTTCAATTGTCCAGTCATCGTCCAATACCGACAAATTTTCGTCAGTAACATTACCCGACAGGATTTCGGACAATGCATCTAATTTTTCTTTAATTCCAAGGACCTGTGCAATAGTCAAACTGTCGAATTGTCCAACAATTTGCGGCACATAATAAGGATTTGAGGAAACGGTAATTGCGCCTTCGGCAGGAAGTAATTGCCCTGCAATAATTTTCAGCAAAGTTGATTTGCCAACGCCATTATTGCCGATAATTGCAATTTTCTCTTTTGAATTGACAGAGAGGTTAATGTTGTCGAACAGCAATTCTCTATCGGTGTGTATAAAACTGATATTCTGTAAAATAAACATAATTTCTTTCTTAAAAGTGAATACTGAAAACAAGGCTGTTTTAAAAGTCTTGTCATCGCCGATTTTTAATATTGGAAAGAAATTATATTTTACATTTTTAATCGTTTTTTTGTGGGTACAAAAGTACTAATTTTTTTCTTTATATCGTACAATAAATTGAAAAGGAATTTTTCTTACCTTTGCAACGTAAGTGCTGATTTTCTTTTTGGCGAAATATTCAAATTTTTTATGAAATAAGAACGTAAATGTTATTAATCCAAGATACAATAATCAGTCCGGAGGTGTTAGAAGAAGCCTTCCAATGCGATTTATCCGCCTGCAAAGGAATCTGCTGTGTGGAAGGCGAATCGGGCGCTCCGGTAGAAAAAGAAGAAGTGATTCGACTGGAAGAAGTCCTTCCGCTTGTTTGGGACGATTTGTCTTCGGAAGCGAAGAAAGTGATTGAAAAACAGGGAGTCGTTTACGTAGATAGGGATGGGGAATACGTCACTTCTATTGTCGAGGGAAAAGATTGTGTTTTCACCTGTTACGACGAAAATGACAATTGCTTGTGCGCCATTGAAAAAGCGTTCCGTGAGAGGAAAACCGATTTTTACAAACCGGTTTCCTGTCATTTGTATCCGGTGCGAGTCGCTCATTACAAGGGTTTTCGGGCGGTTAATTATCACCGGTGGAGTGTTTGCGAGGCGGCGCGGATTTTGGGAAAGAAAAATAATGTCAAAGTTTATCAGTTTTTGAGAGAACCGCTGATTCGGAAGTTTGGCAAAGAATGGTACGAAGAATTGGAAAAAACGGTGAAAGGTGAAGGATGAAGGGTGAAAGGTGAAGGGTGAAAGATTTTTGTAAAGTGATGCAACGTTTGAGTAAACTTTGTCATTGATATATTAGGTTATAACTTTAATTATCTATTTTGTATGAAAATCAAACGTGCATTCATTAAAGGAACGAATTGGGCTTTAGCCGGATTAATCGGATTGTTGGGTTTTGCCAATTGCGATAAATATGGGCCTGATGAATACGGCCCTCTCTATGCGGATTATACCATCATAAAAACAAAAGGCATTGTCGTCAATAAAGCAACCGGAAAACCAATACCGGGGATACTCGTGGCTTATAGTCGACCAACAATTGCGCCGATGTATGGCGTTAAGCCGACACCGTATAAAGAGAAGGCAAGCGTCACGACAAACGCAAATGGAGAATATGAATTGAAAGATATATTTTCCACTTACGAAATGATACCCGATGAGAAAAATATTCCAACTTCTATTCCTGTTTTTGTAAATGATATTGACGGAAAGGTAAACGGTTTATATTCGGATACTATTTTGACTGTAAATGTAACAGGAACTACTCATAGCGGTAAACAACAAGGTTGGTATGGCGGTGAATATACTGTCAATGTGGATATTGCATTAACCGAACAAAAAGACGATGAATAAAGAACCTTCGCTTCGCAAACGGATTGCGTTGGAGCTTTTCCGGAAAATGCGGAAAAATAATGTTCATTTGCACGAACTGAACACGCTTTTCTGGGAATGTACGCTTCGTTGCAACATTGCCTGCCGTCATTGCGGAAGCGATTGCCGCGCCATTGCCGATCAAGCCGATATGCCTGTCGCTGATTTTCTGAATATAATTGATCAAATTACGCCGCATGTCAATCCGAACAAAACCATGATTATTTTTACCGGTGGAGAAGCTTTGGTGAGAAACGACATTGAAGAATGCGGACTGGAACTCTACCGGCGCGGTTTCCCTTGGGGAATGGTTTCCAACGGGATGGCGCTTACTCGCGAGCGCTTGGATTCATTGTTGGCGGCAGGCTTACATTCCATTACGATTAGCCTTGACGGTTTTGAAGAAGCGCATAATTGGTTACGTCGTCATCCTCAGAGTTATGCAAATGCTTTGAATGCCGTCCGGATGCTGGCCGGAGAAAAAGAGATTGTTTGGGACATTGTTACCTGTGCGAACCGGAAAAATCTCGAAGAATTACCTGCTTTTAAAGAATTTCTAATAGATACTGGCGTAAAGAACTGGCGGATTTTTACCATTTTTCCTGTCGGACGCGCCGCAGAACTTCCCGAACTGCAACTTTCCAACGAAGATTTTACTTCTGTGCTTGATTTTATACGTGCAACGCGCAAAGAAGGCCGAATCCTTTTGAATTACGGTTGCGAAGGTTTCCTCGGAAATTACGAAATGGAAGTTCGCGACCATTTTTATGAATGTTATGCCGGAGTAAATGTGGCTTCTGTTCTGGCTGACGGTTCGATTTCCGCTTGTCCGAGTATTCGTGCGAATTTTCATCAAGGAAATATTTACAAGGATGATTTTATGGACGTTTGGAATAACCGTTTTCAGCCCTTCCGCAATCGCGAATGGACGCGAAAAGACATTTGCGGCGACTGTTCCATGTTTCGCTATTGCGAAGGGAATGGGATGCATTTACATGACAATGACGGTAAATTATTGGTTTGCCACTATCGGCGGATAAAAACCCCTAAGTCTGAAGGGGACTTTGCCGCAGCACAATAAAAAACTCACGGTTCCAACTCCCCCTTTAGGGGGCCGGGGGGCAATAACTAACTTCCTTGAACGTATAACAGCGTTTTTCTCCCGCATCTGTAATTAAATGGAGAAAACCATCGTCGGCAACTCTTTCTATTTCAGCATTAAATGAACCATTTTTGTCTGCGAAAAGATGGAGTCCTGATTTTCTATATAATGAATCCTGATAGTCCGAAGCAATTAATCCGGAATTCCCGTTTTTTAATGTATTGTAACGGAACAGTATAGCAGTTATAGTTTTTTCCAAAAGAGCGTCAATATTTATTTCTTTTCCAAGAACCTGTTTCATGGAAACAGCATTCGGAGCAACAGCCGAAAATTGTTCCTGATTGACATTCAGTCCGATACCGATGATGGATTTACCGATAATATTTCCTGTTAATTCATTCTCTATCAGGATACCGGCCATTTTTTTATTTTGATAATAAATATCATTCGGCCATTTAATGTCAACAGGCCGGATGTATTGTTCTATGGCGTCTTTCAATCCCAAAGCGACAGCTTCGGAAAGTAAAAAATGTTGTTTAAGCGGCAGAAATTCCGGATACAGAATCATGCTGCAAGTGATATTTTTTCCGGCTTCCGATTCCCAGTGATTTCCTCTTTGTCCTTTTCCTGCCGTCTGAAATTCGGCAACAATGGTCGTGCCTTCGTCCAAAGCCTGTTTTTCACTTTGTTCCTTCAGCCAATGATTGGTCGAATCGGTTTCCTTGATTTTAAGGATGTTATTGTTCATTGTTGTAATATTCATCCCGAACCCGTTTCGGTAATTTCTTCATCACTTCATCTACGGAATGACGAATCCACTTTTTTATTTCCTCATCCGTCATTTCCCGATTCGGATAAATGGTATTCCAGTATTTTTTGTTGCAATGATAAGCCGGTTCCACGCAAGCATATCGTTCCCGCAGTTCAATAGCTTGCTCAGGATCACATTTCAAAGAGATTTGGAACACCGGATTATCCAATGGGATTAAAGCGAATATTTTTCCCATGACTTTCATCACCAAGGAAACATCGTCAAAAGGGAAACAATCGGTTGTCCCTTTGATGGAAAGGCAATATTCATGAAGATCTTCGACATTCATAGCAATTGATGTTTATTTCCACAAATTTAATCCAAATAATTCTAATAAACAAATCATTTTACCAACGCCGGATGTTCACCGGAGGATAAAAAGCGTCTTCGATATGGTCAATTTCAAAATCCGGGCTTTTCCCGATAACGGAAATAATATCGAATCTCGCCGGCAGATCAATGTCAAAAAACTTGATATAAATATCCGCCGCAGTGATGATATTCCTGATTTTTTGATTGGTGATCGCATCTTCCGGGTCGGTAATACTCCCTTCGGAACGGGTTTTAACTTCAACGAAAACCAATTCATCTTCTGATTTTGCGACAATGTCCAACTCAAAATGACCTTTTTGCCAGTTGGTATGCAAAATTTCATATCCGTTTTTTTTCAAATAAGTGACGGCAGCGGATTCGCCGTCTTTTCCCAATTCGTTGTGTTCGGCCATAGTTAATATAGATGATGATTTATGACTGCAAAAGTAAGCAAAAGATTGATATTATTTCCAAACTTTTTGTATCTTTGCCGGGTATTTTTTATTTTTGTGTCAATGAAATTTAAATTATTCATTTTATCAATTATAGTATTTATGTCCGCTTCCTGCCAACCCAAGGCGCAAATCTACACCATTGAGACTTCTTTGGGAAGTATCAAGGTGAAATTGTTTGAAAATACGCCGCTTCACAAAGAAAATTTCGAAAAATTAGTTGCAGAACAATTTTATGACAGTGTTTTGTTTCACCGCATTATTCCTCAATTTATGATTCAGACGGGGAACGGCGCTACCAAGACGGCAAAAGCAGGTGAACATCTCGCCGGAGGCGGAGATTTGGGCTATACGATTCCGGCCGAATTTGCGCCTGAAAATTTCCACAAAAAAGGCGCTTTGGCTGCTGCACGCACAGGCGACCAAGTCAATCCCGAAAAACGTTCGTCCTGTTCGCAGTTTTACATTGTGCAGGGACATTCTTTTTCCGATGAAGAATTGGATGCGATTGAAAATCAGATGCATTTGACCTTTTCAGAATTTCAGCGGGGAATTTACAAGACTTTGGGAGGCACTCCTTTCTTGGATCAGAATTATACCGTTTTTGGTGAAGTCGTAGAAGGATTGGATATTATTGATAAAATAGCTTCCGTCCCGACCGGCCCCGGTGATTGGCCTTTGGCTGATGTCCGGATTATCCGGATTGTCAAAGATTAAAAATGGACGATATCCTGAATGATGCATATTTTATGAAACAAGCCTTGTCGGAAGCTGAAAAAGCTTTCGACGAAGGTGAAGTTCCTGTCGGTGCGGTGATTGTCTGCAACCGAAGAATCATTGCCCGCGCCCATAACCTGACCGAAACTTTGAACGATGTAACTGCTCACGCCGAGATGCAAGCTATTACGGCAGCCGCTTCCGTTTTAGGCGGTAAATATCTGAAAGACTGCACATTGTATGTAACCATTGAACCTTGCCCCATGTGTGCGGGCGCATTGGCTTGGGCGCAGATTTCGCGGATTGTATATGGCGCCGGTGATGAAAAAAGAGGATATTCGTTGATTGCTCCGGCATTACTTCATCCGAAAACAGAGGTTGCGTCCGGTGTTCTTGCTGATGAGGCGCGGGAGTTGATGAGGCGGTTTTTTGTCGGGAAAAGATAAAAATTAATCAATAAATCGCTTAGTCAAATCCCCATAAGCATCAATTCTTCGATCGCGCAGAAAAGGCCACCAACGGCGCACAGTTTCCGATCGTTCCAAGTCAATTTCTACCATCAGGTTTTCTTCTTTTCCGGAAGAAGCCGATACAATGATTTCTCCCTGCGGTCCTGCGACAAAGCTATTTCCCCAAAATTGAATTCCCTGCGTTTGACCGGAAAGATCACTTTCATATCCCACTCTATTAACAGCGATTACCGGCAACCCGTTGGAAACGGCATGTCCCCGCTGGACGGTCACCCAAGCGTTTTTTTGCCTTTCTTTTTCCGCTTCCGCATCGGACGATTCCCAACCGATGGCGGTCGGATAAATCAAAATGTCGGCTCCGGCCAAAGCCATCAAACGGGCGGCTTCGGGATACCACTGATCCCAGCAAACCATCACGCCTAATTTTCCTACGGAAGTTTGAATCGGTCGAAAACCCAAATCCCCCGGCGTAAAGTAAAACTTTTCATAATAAGCCGGATCGTCGGGAATGTGCATTTTGCGGTATTTTCCGGCAATTGAGCCGTCCTTCTCAATCACTACGGCGGTGTTGTGGTAGAGACCGGCTGCTCGTTTTTCGAACAACGACAAGACCAAAACGACTCCCAATTCTTTGGCAAGCGTACCGAATAATTCCGTAGAAGGGCCGGGAATATTTTCCGCCATATCAAAATTTTCCGTATTTTCTACCTGACAGAAATACAATGAATTATGCAATTCCTGCAAGACAACTAATTGAGCGCCCCTGGCAACACAATCCCGGATATTGGCCATTAATTTGGTGATATTTTTCTGTGCATCAGCTGTGTTGGACTGCTGGATTAAACCAATTTTTATCATATTGACATTGGAGTTTTTAGGTTTATAAAAATCCTTCCGGGAACTGCATCGTTACACAATGCAAACTGCCATGTTGTTTGATTAGCGGAAGACAATTAATAACGACAATTTCCCTATCGGGAAAGGCTTGCTGCAATTGCAAACGAGCAACTTCGTCCAAAGGAGAATTGTAGCCCGGCATCAAAACGGTTTCATTGATAATCAGAAAATTAGCGTAAGTAGCCGGCAGCCGTTCGCCGTCTTCATAAACGGGTTCAGCCATCGGCAAAGGAATCAAACGATAGGGTTTACCGTCCATTGTTTTGAATTTTTGGAGTTCCTGCTCCATTTGCGACAATTCTTTGAAATGCTCGTCGCTTTCGTCCGTACATTGTACGTAAGCGATCGTTTGAGGGTTGCAGAACCGCGCCAAAGTATCAATGTGACTGTCGGTATCATCGCCTGCCAAATAACCTTTATTCAGCCACAATATGCGTTTAAGGCCGAAAATCATTTGAAAATAATCGGCAATTTCTTCCTTGCTTTTGTATTCGTTGCGGTTTTTTGATAAAAGGCAACGGCTTGTAGTCAACAAAGTACCTTCTCCGTCCGACTCGATGCTTCCGCCTTCCAATACAACGTGCAGCATATTCTGATAACCGGTATGGGAAGAAAAAACCTGACTTTCAAAAAGTTTTTTCGTAATTTGGTTATCCTGATTCGCAGGAAATTTCAATCCCCAACCGTTGAAAGTAAAGTCGTAAACAGATGGAGCGCCGTTTAGCCGGATACCAATCGGACCGTGATCACGCGCCCAGGTATCGTTGGAAGATATTTCCCGGAAAATAATGCGGGATTCGTCAATGTTTCCCAAAGCCGCTTTTACTTCATCCATCGAAGCGCAGACAATCAATAATTTTTCTTTTCGGACAATAGCTTGGGCTATGGCTACGAAACAAGGAATCACTTCATCCAGATAAGGTTTCCAATCCGTATCTTGGTGCGGCCAAGTCAGCATGACGCCGCTTTGCGGTTCCCATTCGGCTGGTAATTGCAAGGTAAATGTATTGTTGTTTTTTATCATTTTACTGAAAATAAATGGCAATTATTTCGACAAAGATAACAAATTATTTGCTTAAAGCTAATCCCAAAACCACAGCAGCAAATCCGACAATAACACTCAAAAACACGTAAAAAGCAAGTGAAAGATAATTTCCCGACTGATACAAATAAACATTTTCAGCCGAAAAAGTAGAAAAAGTAGTGAAGCCTCCGCAGAATCCGGTGATGAGCAACAGTTTCATATTCGCATCCAAAAACTGATGTTTAACCGACAACCCGATCAATAACCCGATAATGAAGCAACCGGCAACATTAACAACAAACGTCGCCCACGGAAAAGAACTTTGCGCAAAAGGAATCCGCGAAACAAGAAATCGCATGATACTTCCGATTCCTCCTCCTAATCCAACTAAAATCAACTGTTTTATCATTGTCGTTTTATTCGTCAAAATCAAACGTACTATTATCTATAAACGTCGGCGTTGAGAACTCGTCCAAGTTGCGGCGTTCTTTCTTTGTCGGACGGCCCGTCCCTTTTGCACGGTCAACAAACCCGTTTATCTTCTGCAAGTTGAGAATTTCATACTGTTCGGGTGGCGTAATATTTTCAAAATATTCCGGAACCAACTTAGCGCCAACACGATTGGATGTCAATCCCAATACTTTAAAGGAATAAGTAACCGGCGGTTTACGCACCGAAATCACATCGCCAATCCGAATCATCCGGGAAGGTTTAGCAAGCGCATTATTAACCATGATGCGATTTTTCTTACACGCTTCCAATGCGATGGTTCGTGTCTTGAAAATGCGGGTTGCCCACAGCCACTTGTCAATCCTGACTTCCATTTATTTCTTATTGAATTGATTCATTGTTACATCCACACCTGCCAAACAAAAACTTTTAATCATTTCGCAAGCGATTTCAATTCTTTCCGGCAAGCGTTTTTGTTCTTCCCCGGTAAAGGGATTTAATACAAAATCAATCTGTGTACCTTGCGGAAAGTCGCTTCCAATACCGAAGCGCAACCGGTTGTATTGGGTTGTGCCTAAAATTTCCTGAATATGTTTCAATCCGTTGTGTCCGGCGTCGCTGCCTTTGGGTTTCAAGCGTAAAGCGCCGAAAGATAACGCCAAATCATCGACTACAATCAACAAATTTGCCGGTTCGATTTTTTCTTTTTGCAGCCAGTAACGGACGGCATTCCCGCTTAAATTCATGTACGTAGATGGCTTTAACAAAACAAGTTGCTTGTTTTTCAACTTCATTTCCGCAATAGCCCCATATCGTTTATTGACATCAAAAACAACATTGGACGCCTTAGCTAAGGCGTCCAATATCATAAACCCTATGTTATGGCGGGTATCTTCGTATTCTCTGCCGATATTACCCAACCCGACAATCAAGTATTTCATTTCGCTTTTGATACCCGCGTCGTTTTAACGGCGGCAACAACATTATCTTTAGCGTTTAACAATTCGAGATCATCAAAATGGATATCTCCCACTTGGACGGTTTTACCCAAACCTAAGTTTTCAATATTGATTACTAATTTTTCCGGAAAATTTTTGTAAAGACCTTTTACTTTCAATTTTCTCATTTCCTTAGAAAGTTTACCCCCGGCTTTTACCCCTTCGGCCAAGCCTTCCAATTCAATCGGGACTTCCATCACAACCGGTTTATCTTCAAATACCTGAAGAAAATCGGCATGCAGCAATTCGTCACTAACCGGATGGAATTGAGTTTCCTTCAAGATGGCTCTGCCATTTTTTCCATCAATTGTCAAATCTACAATATGGACTTCCGGAGTATATATTAATTTCCGAACACTGTCCTTCGTTACTGTGAAGTGAACTACTTCATCTCCTCCGTATAAAACACAAGGAATTAACGATTCTTTACGATAAGCTTTTGCAGCTTTTTTACCGGTGCCCTCTCTTTTAGAGCCTTTTAATTCAAATAATTTCATTTTTTTTTGTGTTACTCAAAATTAGACAAATGCTTCCTAATCTCCCATCACACGGAATTTTAAAAAAAGCGATGCAAAGGTAGTTATTTTTTGTACAAAAACCTATTTTTGTGTTTGATTTTTTTTCAGCCTTCAAAAATTGAAATCCAAACTAATCTTTTCAGGCTCAAGACTACTTCTTTCCTGAAATACAGCACTGATTTTGTTTTGTTCTTTGATATATTCCAAACTTTCGTTCAAGGCATTGACAAATTTGTCAAACTCCTCCTTATATAGGAAGAGTTTATGTTTTTCAAACACAGCCTCTTCCGATTTTTCGTCGTTAAAAACTTTCTTACTTTCCGTAATGGACAAAAATAACTCATCCTTTTTGCTCCTCTTTACATCAATGTAATAAATTCTCTTTCCTGCATTGATTTTTTTGAAAAATACAATGTCATTTCTTTCGTTACTAATGGTTCTAAAATCCTCCATAAAAATTCTGATCAAAATTATTTAGTCTAAAAAAATGAATAGTTACATAAATTTTTGCAAATATGAGGATTTTTTTTGAAAAAATCAACAGTTTTTCAATATTTTTTTTAGAATAATGGCAAAAAATATCTTTTTTAAACTTATTACAGAATATTTTTGGAAATATATTTCTTCATTTCACTTTTTCATATATATTTGCAATTGATTATTTATAATCAATTGTAAAGAAAGAAAAAGTATGAAAAAGTGGCTAAAAGAGATCAAAACGGCTGTCGCTGAATGGACAAAATTAGTTCAGGATTCTTTTATTCGTAATACATTTTATCAATAACCTCCTGATATTTCTCCAAAATATACGCTCGTTTCATTTTTAACGTATTCGTCAATTCTCCCGAATTAATCGCAAACGCATGTGGCAACAAGGTAAAACGCTTAATTTGTTCGTAATTGGCAAATTCATTTTGCATATTTGTAATTCTTGATTCGTAAAGTTTGATAATTTGCAGATTATTGCATAAATCTTCCTCATTTTCGACTGAAATTCCCTGTCCTTCTGCGTATTTATTTAATTCGTTGTAATCAGGAACGATAAGTGCGCTTACATATTTCCGTTGGTCGCCGATGACAAAAGCGCCTTCAATGAATTTATCATTGATTAACCGGGTTTCCAATTGTTGCGGGGCAATGTATTTCCCGTTTGAAGTCTTGTATAAGTCTTTAATTCGTTCCGTCAGAACAATTCCTTCGTTTTCGGTTAAGCTACCGGCGTCACCCGTGCGGAACCATCCATCATTTGTAAACGCAGCAGCCGTTGCGTCCGGTTTTTTATAGTAACCGCTCGTGATGGTTTTCCCTTTGACCTGAATTTCATTGTCTTCACCGATCCGGACTTCTATCGAGGGCATTATTTTTCCCACCGTACTCAATTCATATCCGGTTTCGGGGAAACAAGCGACGGTTGCAGCCGTTTCAGTCAATCCGTAACCATAAGCCAGAGGAATATTTACGGAACGTAAAAAACGGATAATTTCCTCCGAGAGCATGGCTCCGGCGCAAGGAAAAATCAAACCGTTTTCGATTCCGATTGTTTTTTTTAATTTGGAATAAACTAATTTTTCGTACCAGTTGAAGCGCCATCTTAAAAAGAAAGACGGCTTTCTACCTTTATTTATATAGTCGATGCAATATTTTTCGCCGGTGGAAATGGCATTTAAGAAGAGGTGGCGGAGGATGAAATTTGAATCTTCAATTTTTTCCTGAACGGCGGCATATACTTTTTCCCAAAAACGCGGAACGCTACACATGGCTTCCGGTTTCACTTCTTTGACGAAAGCTTGTATTTCCCTGGGGTCGAGATTGATCGCTATGGTGCATCCCCTGTGCAAACAATAAAGCGACCAGGCTTTTTCAAAAATGTGCGCCATAGGCAGAAAACTTATGGAGAGGAATCTTTGTGGAAGATAATTCAGGCGAATGTCATGTATCCTGAACACTTCCAGATAATTATCATGAGTGAGGATTACGCCTTTGGGTTCGCCTGTTGTTCCCGAAGTATAGATAATATGCGCAATATCTTCGCCTTGGGCAGCTTTGATTCTTTTTTCGACGGTGATTATATCTTGTGAAGTACGGTTTTTCGGCGAACTGAAAAAATCGAAGTACATGGAGGTTTTATCTTCCGGCGCCCTTACGACATTTTTGTCTAAGATGACGATTTGCTTCAGGAAAGTATGACTGTTAAAAACTTGCCATGCATTGTCGTATTGCATTTGTTCTCCCACAAATAACAAATGTATTTCCGCTTCATTAATGATATAGCTGATTTGGGGAACAGAAGCCGTTGCGTACATGGGAACTACTACCGCCCGATTGGCAAAAGCGCCAAAGTCGATATACAGACATTCGACCATGTTTTGGGAATACACGCCTACGTTGGATTGCGGTTCAACACCTACATGGCACATTGAGCGAGCTACGGCCATTATTTTCTTAGAAAAATCCTCCCATGAGACAGATTGCCATTCGTCTGATTGTTTGTCCTTTAGTCTTAGCGCTTCCTGATCTCCGAATGTGTTGGCGCGTTCCTGAATGAGATTCGATAAATGAGAATATTCCATTGTATTGTTTCTATGAATAATTCAACAAAGTTACGATTTTTTTTTAACTTTGCACAAAATTTTCAATTTTATCCAAGATTATTGAGGATAGCTTTGAAATCAAATAAATGACGATTTCTTTAAAATGGCATTTCGTTTTTGGGAAAAAACAAAAAAGGAGTTATCTCATATTCTAATTTCCGAAGTGGCGGCGACAAATCCGAATTATATTTTCTAAAAATTTCCTGCGCGGTATTGACGAAAGGCTGCATTTCCGAAAGAATCCGGGTTTTGTTTTCACCTAAATCCAAAGATTCGGCCCTGCTTGCCGGAATAATTGCTATTTCCCCGGTAGATTTGTTCCGGTATCTCCACAACAATTCGTAAGAAACATTTTCAACATATATTTGTTGATTCTTTTTTGACAGGCGGACTTCTACCATCAAACCTCCGTCGGTGTTCCGGGCTATCATTCCGGAAACGAAATTACCGAGGGAATAAACCGTCAGGTTGGATATGTATCCTTCTTTATCGCGTTCTGCACGAATAGGCTGCACAACATGCGGATGGGAACCGATAATTAATCGAACGCCTTGTTCTTTCATCCATTCGGCTAAATTTTCCTGCTCATTGTTTTGTGTCAGCTTATACTCTTCTCCCCAATGAATACAGGCAATAATAATTTCGGCATTCAGGGCTTTGGCCTGATTGATGTCTTCAAGCATAACCGGTTTGTCGATGTAATTGACGACATTCGGATTTTGCGCTTCTATTCCGTTTGTGTCATAAGTGTAATTCAGCAATGCTATGCGGATTCCGTTGATTTCCAATAATTTCGGATAAAGTTTTTCTCTTTCTTTCTTGTTGGCAAAAGTGCCGGTATAGTCGATTTGAAAAGAGTCCAACATAAAAATCGTTCTTTCCAGACCTTTTTTTCCGGTATCCAAACAGTGGTTGTTGGCCGTAAGGAATAAATCGAACCCGGCGTTTTTTAAAGCCTGCGCATATTCATCAGGGGCGCTGAAACAGGGATAACCTTTGTACGGTTTCCCTCCCAAGGTGGTTTCAAAATTTACGACAGACAAATCTGCCGAAGAAATTTTATCTTGGATATATTTAAAATAATTACGGTAATCGTAAGCGTCTCCTTTCCGGGCAGCTTTGATTTGGGAGCTGTGTTGCATGGCGTCGCCTACGAACAATAAAGTCGCTTCTTTTTTTCCATTGGAAAAAATACACACAGGGAAAAGAAGAAGAATATGAATGATAAGGATTACATATTTCATTGTTTCTCGTGTTACATAAAAAATATCACCTTACTTTTGGGCAAAGATAAGGTATTACGGCGGAAAATCTTAACTTTGCATAAACTTTTTAATGTTTATGGATATTGACGCTTCATTTTATGATTCTTTGGATTTGCTGAAACAGCTAATTGTTCGGCCGTCCTTCAGCCGGGAAGAGGCTGATTTAGCGGATTTTCTGGAAAATTATCTGAAAGAGAGAAAATTATTTCCGCAAAGGAAAGGAAATAATATTTGGCTGCTGTCGCCGGATTGGGACGACCGGAAACCGACCATTCTCCTCAATTCGCATATTGATACGGTGAAACCGGCGGCAGGATGGACTAAAGACCCTTTTTCTCCGGTTGAAGAAGATGGAAAAATGTATGGATTAGGGAGTAATGATGCCGGAGCGCCTTTGGTTTCCCTGCTTCAGGCTTTTTTAATTTTATCGAAAACGGAACAGGCGAATAATTTTATTTTCCTGGCTTCCTGTGAAGAAGAAATTTCGGGAGCAAACGGAATAGAATCCGTATTGCCTTTGCTTCCGCCGATTGATTGGGCGGTTGTGGGCGAGCCTACGGGTATGCAGCCGGCCATTGCCGAAAAAGGTTTGATGGTGCTTGATGCAACGGTTTACGGAAAATCGGGACATGCCGCCCGCGACGAAGGCGAAAATGCGATCTACAAAGCGATTCCGGCTATTGAATGGTTTCGCAATAAACGATTTCCGAAAATCAGTCCTTTGTCGGGCGCTGTGAAAATGACCGTCACCCTGGTGCAAGCGGGAACGCAGCACAATGTGGTTCCGGGCGAATGTAAATTTACGGTTGATATCCGAACCAATGAATGTTATACGAATGAAGAACTTTTCGCAGAGATTTCGGCCGCTTGCGGTTGCGAAGTCAAAGCGCGTTCTTTTCGTTTGAATGCTTCGCATATTTCTCCCGAACATCCTTTGGTGAAGCGGGCTGTGCTTTTGGGTTTAACTCCTTTTTCTTCACCGACGCTTTCCGATCAAGCGCTGATGAATTTTCCTTCTTTGAAAATCGGTCCGGGGCAATCTTCCCGTTCTCATACTGCCGATGAGTTCATTTATTTGCACGAAATCAGGGAAGCGATTGATTTATATCTCCGGTTATTGAGTTAAATTGGGTGTTTTGACCATTCCATAAAAGGGGCTGACCAAAATACCCTTTTCAATCAATCATTCATTTTTGTAATGGTATTCATAATTTTCAATTGTTTTTCCGGCATTGTCCTTGATGTACTGCAAGCGGCCGAAAGCATCGTATTCGTAAGTGATTTTCACTTTGCGGGGATCGGTTGCTGTTTTAATGCCGACAAGTGGCTTGTAAGTATAAGTCGTAACCAGTGCATTGGGTAACGCACTTTGTAAACTTCCATCTTGCAATTTTGTTTCGTTGGGCGTAGTTTGTGCCGAAAGGACATCCATGCTTGATACGGAAAATACGTTTTTTACGGCTGTTTCCACTTCTGCATAAGTTGCATTTTGTATCTCCGCTATGGGATATTGATAATTGTAGCCCTACAGATAAACTATTTTCGTCGCATCGTTATGAACAAGATAAGCAGGATTGTTTCGCCTGTCGAATTTCTCATATTTTACATTGGCAGAAGGAAATATCCATGCTGGAATACCGCTGCACGAATAACCCGGTGCGTTATTCACCGGAGTAGTTAATTCCGAAAAGTACTTTTTATCAAGTGCAATCAATCCGTATTACTCCACATCCTTCATAATCAGCTCAATTACGGCTTGGAAACCGTCGCGGAGATGTCTTGCTCCCTAATTCAAGACTAACATTCAATAAACAATCTCTAATAAATTTACGACACAGACACGATGGGATACATACTTACTATTTACTCTCGTTATTTTACGAGAGGGGGATGTTTTTACTCTTGCTAAAGGAGAGGGTTGATTGTGGATGATCGTTTTTTAATTCCTGAATCGCTGGGTGATACATCTTTATTTGTGAATCTCAAAAATAATTCCTATCTTTGTAACTGATAAAATTGAATATTTTTAACGCCAAATATGGCCATTAATAATAATATATTATCAGTTATAGAAAAAACGCCGGATGTTATTATCAAGGACATTGCCGGACGGGTGAAGGAACGCCGGCTCGAATCTGCTCTTACTCAAAAGGAATTGGCAAAACGAGCCGGAATCCCTTTGCCCACCTATCGCCGCTTTGAAAGAACCGGGGAAATATCTTTCCGCTCTTTGGTTATGTTGGGAATAAGCTTGGGAATGATGGAAGAATTTCTCGGTTTATTCTCTACAAAGACTTACAGTAGTATGGATAATCTGTTGGAAGCCGGAAATAAAAAACGTCAGAGAGGGAAGAAAAATGGATAAAATAAATGTTGTCGAAGTGTTTTTTGACGATAATCGCGTCGGACGAGTCGCATTGACCGAACAAAGTATTTGTGCATTTGAATATGATACGGAATTTCTAAAAACGGGCTTTTCCATATCTCCCTATTATTTACCGCTTCGTCCGGGATTGTTTATGGCCTCCGGAAGTCCCTTCCGCGGCGGTTTTGGCGTTTTTGACGACAGTCTGCCGGACGGCTGGGGAAATTTGATTTTTGACCGCTATCTTCGCCAACAAGGAATTGCTCCCGAAAAATTATCTGTTCTTCAAAGATTGACTTTGGTGGGAACTACCGGCAGAGGCGCATTGGAATATCATCCCGATAAAAGCGTATCGGAAGAAAGTGCGTTTGTGGATTTTGATAAATTGGCGGCAGATTCGGAAAAAATATTAACCGACGAATTTTCGGAAAACTCCTTGGAAACGCTCTATTTGTATGGTGGTTCTTCCGGCGGCGCCCGCCCTAAAGTTTTCGTAAAAATAGAAAATAAATATTGGTTGATAAAATTCAAAGCCACGATTGACCCTCCCGATGTTGGGAAAACAGAATATGCTTATCTGTTGCTTGCGCGTAAATGCGGAATCAATGTGCCTGAAGCACAATTATTTGATAATAAATACTTTGGAGTAGAACGGTTTGACCGGACGGAAACCGGCAAAATACATACAATCAGCGCTGCGGGATTGCTCCATGCAGATTACAGGATACCTAGCCTTGATTATTCGGTTTTGTTGAAAGTCTGCCTGAATCTGACTAAAAATATGGAAGAAGTATCCGCTTTATTCCGGCTGATGATTTTCAATATTGCAATTTCAAATCGGGATGACCATGCTAAAAACTTCTCGTTTCAATATAAAAATGGTGTTTGGATGCTATCTCCCGCTTATGATATTTTGCCGGGTTCGGGTTTTAACGGTTATCACACGACAACAATCAACGGACAGGGAGAACCGTCCCTGAAAGACGTGATGCAAGTTGCAACGGAAGCCGGATTAACGAAGAAACAGGCGGAAACAATTATTGAACAGGTAATTGAAACATGTCGAAAAAATAACAAACTAAATTATTCTATCCAATGAAAGAGAACAAATACGCTCAAGTCAAGGATTACTACCGTTCACGACTTGATAACACTCAACAAACATTAAGCGACCTCAAAAAACGCATCTATTTATTGGGAACCATTCGGTTGCTAATTGTAATTTCTACGATAGCGCTTGCTTATTTTGTCCGAACACAAGGAACGGCAACGATAGGCCTTATTGTGGGCTTAGGCTTGGTTGTCTTTTTGGGATTTTTACTGATATACAATAAATTGCAAAAAAGAAAAGCCTATTTGGAAATCTCTGCCACTTGCGATGAAAACGAACTCAAAGCCTTGGATTATAATTTCAGCGCTTTCGACGGCGCTCCCGAAAAAGTCAATCCGACTCATTCGTTCAGCTTGGATTTGGATATTTTCGGAAACCATTCCTTGTTCCAATCCCTTAATCGAACTTGTACGGCTTACGGCAAACAAGTCCTCATCAACCGTTTTGAAAATCCTTTTCAATCGACGAAAAAAATAAAATCCATGCAGGAAAGCATTGCGGAAATGAGCCAAAATTCCGATTTCATCCATCATTTTCAAGTAACCGGATTATCTTGTTTAAGCAAAGATTCCGATTTGAAGGAAATAGCGTCTTTTATTGCAGAGCCGTCTGCTATCCGTTCAAAAAATCTTTGGAAAATCCTGCGTTATCTGTTTCTTTTACTTTGGCTGACAGGTATCGGTTTGGCAATAACAGGAATGATTTCTTTGTCCGGATTCATTGTTTTTTACCTTATAATGCTTGGTGTTAGTGAAAGCCAGGCTAAAAAAATAACTGACCTTCAACGGTGGATTGGGAAAAAAGTGGAAATTTTCAATACCTATTCCGAATTAATCGAAATTATCGAAAAAAGCAGTTTCAAATCCGAATTGCTTCGGGAATTTCAATCTCGTTTTATGAAGCAAGGCGAGAAAGCTTCCGCTTGTATCAGACGTTTGGCACAATTATCCGCCGAATTGGAACAACGTTCCAATTTAATGGTGCATCTGTTTTTGAATCCTTTGCTGTTATGGGACATCAGCAAAGCCATCGCTATCGACGAATGGAAAAATACTTACGGCAAACAGACGGAAATTTGGATAAAAGCCTTGGGAGAATGGGATGCATTTTGCTCGTTAAGCAAATTTGCCTTTAATCATCCCGATTACATTTTCCCGGAACTGACCGACAATTATTTCGAAATGAAAGGAAAAAATCTGGGACATCCGTTGATGAATCGTGAAACTTGCGTCAGGAATGATATCGGCATCGAAAAAAGTCCTTATTTTCTGATTGTTACAGGAGCCAATATGGCAGGAAAAAGCACGTATTTGCGTACAATCGGTGTTAATTATGTTCTCGCTTGCATGGGCGCACCGGTTTGGGCGGATTCTTTGTGTTTGTACCCGGCGATTTTGCTTACCAGTTTGCGAACTTCCGATTCCTTGAACGATAACGAATCTTATTTTTTCGCCGAATTGAAGCGACTGAAAATGATGATTGACCGCTTGCAATCCGGCGAAAAATTATTTATTATCCTCGACGAAATCCTGAAAGGTACCAATTCGGTCGATAAGCAAAAAGGCTCATTGGCGCTGGTTCAACAGTTTATCCGGCTTCAATCTTGCGGAATTATTGCCACGCACGACCTGCTTTTGGGCAGTTTGGAAAAAGAATTTCCTGAAAATATCCGGAATTACTGTTTTGAAGCCGATATAAAAAACGACGAACTCACTTTTTCTTATCGTTTACGAAACGGAATCGCTCAAAACATGAATGCTACTTTTCTGATGCAGAAAATGGGCATCACCGTTTGAGAAAACTTTCTCTCAAAAACGCCACTGATTTGACGTCTTGGGCGTTGTTCCCGTTGAACTTCCGGAAGCCGGAATCGTGCCGGGAGCGGGTGTATAACCTGCCGGATATTTACCCCAAACGCTTTTGTAAACTTCCATCGCTTCGGGCAATTCTTTCTGGATATTCGCAACTCGCGTAGCATCCGAAGGGTGCGTGCTCATAAATTCGGGAACAGATTGTCCGTTTTGCGACATCCTTTGCCAGAACGGTACAGCCGCTTGCGGATTGTAACCGGCTATGGCCATGAATATTAATCCCAAATGATCGGCTTCCGATTCCTGTGTACGGTTGAAAGGCAGCAACACGCCATACTGTGCGCCCAAACCGTAAACCTGTTGCGCAATGGTTTTCATACTTTCGGAAGCTTTACCCGTCAATATGCTCACGGCTTGAGAACCGTATTGTGCAGCTACCTGTTGCGACATTCGTTCGTTGGCATGTTTGGCTACCGCGTGAGCAACCTCGTGTCCCAAAACGACTGCCAATCCGGTTTCATCCTGTGTAACCGGCAGAATGCCCGTATAAACGACGATTTTTCCTCCGGGCATACAGAAAGCATTTACTTGTGGGTCATCAACCAGGTTGAATTCCCAAGCATAATCTTTTAGAAGTTCTTCTCCACCAATAGATTTGTAGTACAATTCTACCGCCTTTGCAATGTTTTGACCGACCTTTACCACCAAAGCCGTTGCGTTTTTATCCGTTGATTTTTTGGCCGTTTTGATGTAATCTGAATATTCCTGTAAACTTAATGATAAAACCTCGCCGTCGGAGACCAGATTTAATTGCTTGCGTCCTGTAATCGGAACACTGCTGCAAGCAAAAAGAGCGCTGACAATTAACAAAAATAATGCAATCCTTTTCATAAATAATTCAATTTTAAATTCAAACTGCAAAGTTACGTGAAATTTTTATATTACCCACAGACGGATAAAAAATATTATCCTCATTATCAGAGTGACTTCAATGCCTCTGTCGTGCTGTGCTTGAGATAGCCATATTAAAGCCTCAAATCAAAAAAAACGCATAAATTTATGTAACCTATTAAATAATTGTATAATTTTGCAAACTTATTTGTTTTGATAGGTGGGATTCAAGATTTGTTATAGAATTGAAAAATGACTGATAATCAAATAGAAACTGTAATTGCTAATGAGGAACATATTAAATATGTCCCTGTCATTTTAGAAACAATCGAAGCTGCGGCGGAAGTACGCGGTACGGGAATTGCCAAACGTTCGCCCGAATACGTAGAACAGAAAATGCGTGAAGGAAAATCAATCATCGCCTTAGCAGGCGACGAGTTTGCCGGATTTACCTATATAGAATCGTGGGGAAACAAACAATTTGTGGCCACCTCTGGTTTGATTGTAGTTGACAAATTTCGGGGTCAGGGATTGGCCAAACGAATCAAAATCAGGGCTTTTCAATTGTCACGTCAGCTGTGGCCCGAAGCCAAACTATTCAGCTTGACGTCCGGAAGCGCTGTGATGAAAATGAATACCGAATTGGGCTATGTCCCGGTCACATTCGCCGATTTGACCGATGACGACGCTTTTTGGCGCGGTTGCCGGGGCTGCGTAAATTATGACATTCTCCAACGCACGGGTCGCAAATATTGCATTTGTACCGCTCTGCTCTACGACCCGGCGAAACAGGCAAAAGGAGAAGGGTAAAAGGTAAAAAAACGGAATAGCGCATAGCGCTAACGCATTTATAGCCGTGGGTGTCAGCCCGCGGACATGATACGAACACGAAAAACAAATTATTTTACGTATGAAAAAAAAGGTAGTTTTAGCATTCAGCGGCGGCTTGGACACATCGTTTTGCGCGATGTATCTGTCGCAGGAAAAAGGGTACGAAGTTTACACCGCATTGGCAAATACCGGCGGTTTTAGCGAGGAAGATTTGACGAAAATCGAAGAACGCGCCTACAAATTAGGTGCAAAAAAACATGTCAATCTGGACATTACGCAAGAATATTACGAAAAAAGCATCAAATACATGATTTTCGGGAACGTGCTGCGTAACGGAACATATCCGATTTCCGTAAGTTCGGAACGCATCTTTCAGGCATTGGCAATTATCAATTACGCCAAGGAAATCGGAGCCGATTATGTAGCGCACGGAAGCACCGGAGCCGGAAACGACCAGGTACGTTTCGACCTCACTTTCGACGTGATAGCTCCCGAAATCGGAATTATCACGCCTACCCGCGACTTGTTGCTTACCCGCGAATATGAAATCAATTACCTCAAAGAACATGGTTATGAAGCCGATTTCACGAAGATGACTTATTCCATCAACAAAGGCCTTTGGGGAACCAGCATCGGAGGAAAAGAAACTTTACAATCCGACCAGACTTTACCGGAAGGAGCGTATCCTTCGCAATTGCAGGAAACCGGCGAAGAAATCCTGAAAATCAGCTTTGAAAAAGGAGAAATTTCGGCGGTGAACGAAAAACCTTACAGCGACAAAGTAAAAGCCATTCAGGAAATTGAACGCATCGGTTCGCGCTATGCCATCGGGCGGGATATGCACATCGGTGATACGATTATCGGCATCAAAGGACGTGTTGGATTTGAAGCGGCGGCGCCTCTGTTGATTATCAACGGCCATAAAATGTTGGAAAAGCACACTTTAAGCAAATGGCAACAGTATTGGAAAGACCAAATCGGCACTTGGTACGGAATGTTCCTGCATGAGGCGCAGTATCTCGAACCGGTCATGCGTGACATGGAAGCTTTCTTGCAAAATTCGCAAAGCCATGTAACAGGGACGGTTATCATTCGTTTGCAACCGCATCATTTTACCTTGGTCGGCATAGAAAGCGACTACGACCTGATGAAAACCGATTTCGGCGAATACGGTGAAATCAACAAAGCCTGGACTTCGGACGATGCCAAAGGCTTTACGAAAATCACTGCGATTCCGACTAAGATTTATTTTAATGTGAAGAAAAAGAACGGAGAGGAGTTGTAAATTTTTAACAAGGAAGTTGAAAACAATTACTCACTTACTTGAATTTATCCGGTTTACCAATAGGTTATTTAATGAATTTTAATGTGACGTCATTAAAAAATGGAATAAAAAGATTTATAATGTAAAAATAACAAAAGTTTCAAGGAATTCACTTGGAAAAGGAACTTTAAAAACTCCGTGTTCCTCCGTGAAATCAACTCCGAGAAACTCCGTGTTAAAAAAAAGAATAGCATGATAAAAACAGGAATTATCGGCGGCGCAGGCTACACGGCAGGCGAATTACTTCGTCTGTTGATTAATCATCCGAATGTAGAAATCAGCTTTGTCCATAGCACAAGCAATGCCGGCAACAAAGTTTCAAACGTTCACGAAGGATTAATCGGCGAAACAGATTTGACATTCACCGACCTTACTCCCCCTTCAGGGGGTTGGGGGGTAATTGATGCCCTTTTCCTCTGCTCTGCTCACGGCGACAGCCGCAAGTTTCTGGAAATACATTCCATTCCGGAAAATGTAAAAATCATTGACTTATCAACCGATTACCGTCACAAAGAAACAGCCGGAGATTTTGTTTATGGCTTGCCGGAACTGAATAAAGCGAAAATTCAACAAGCGACACATATTGCCAATCCGGGTTGTTTTGCAACAGCTATTCAGTTGGCGCTACTACCTTTGGCTGCCAAAGGATTGTTGCAAACCGAAGTACACGTACACGCAATTACCGGCTCGACCGGCGCAGGCGTAAAACCGGCTGCAACCACTCATTTTTCGTGGCGCGACAATAATATTTCCACTTACAAAGTATTCTCGCATCAACATTTGAAAGAAATTTGCGAATCATTGGATTGTCCCGAATCACAAATCAATTTCATTCCGGTACGTGGCGATTTTCCACGTGGAATATTTGCAACAGCTTATACAGAATCGGATTTGACTGCTGAGGAAGCCGTAAAACACTATCAAGATTTTTATCGTGATGCCGCATTTACCTTCGTTTCCGACAAAAATCCGGATTTGAAACAAGTGGTAAATACCAACAAATGTATTTTGCATGTTGAAAAGCACGGCAATAAATTATTGATTACTTCCGTGATTGACAATCTATTGAAAGGCGCATCAGGACAGGCGGTACAAAATTTTAACCTGATGTTTGGTTTAGATGAAAAAACGGGATTAAATCTTAAAGCAAGTGCATTTTGAAATATTTTTTTGTAACTTTGTCGTGTGGGTAAAAATTTATACATAATATAGAAACTGATGTGATTGAAAGACGATATCTTGCGGGAATTATGAATCTATTTGATATTTATATCCCAATTTCTGATAATGTATTAATTTTTGATAATTCAGGAGGTATTCATAAGCTTGTATCCAAAAAACGCAATAATGAAGAACTTATCATTCTTCAAAACGACCAAATTGTAAAAATAAAACTATAATAAAAATTATTTAGACAAATGAAACTTTTCGACGTATATCCTCGTTGGCAGATTGAACCCGTTCGGGCGCAAGGCTGTAAAGTCTATGACAAAGACGGCGTAGCGTATTTGGATTTTTACGGCGGTCATGCCGTGATTTCCATCGGACATTCCCATCCGTATTATGTGGAAGCGCTTACCAATCAGTTGAAATGTATCGGATTTTATTCCAATGCCGTACTTAATTCCTTGCAGGATGAGTACGCGGAAAAACTCGGTGAGCTGTCGGGTTATCCCGATTATTCGCTTTTCATGGTTAATTCGGGCGCCGAAGCCAATGAAAATGCGCTAAAACTGGCTTCTTTCCATAATTCGCGGAAAAAAGTTGTAGCTTTCCGTAACTCTTTTCATGGAAGAACCGATGCCGCCGTTCAAGCAACCGATAATAAAAAATACAAGGCGCCAATCAATGAAAATATAGATGTTATTTTCCTTCCGTTCGACAATCTCGGATTGGTAAAGGAAACGCTTTTTCAGGAAGATGTTTCAAGCGTTATTATCGAAGGAATACAGGGAATTGGAGGTATTCAGGTTCCCGACCCGTTTTCTCTGCAAAAATTAAGTAAAATCTGTGAAGAAACCGGTACAATCCTGATTTTAGATGAGATACAGTCGGGTTATGGCCGTTCCGGAAAATTCTTCGCTCACCAATATGCTGGAATTCGTCCTGATATTATTACGATTGCCAAAGGCATGGGCAACGGATTCCCCGTTTCGGGAATGTTGATTTCCCCTAAATTTAAAGCGGTTCACGGACAATTAGGTACAACGTTTGGAGGAAATCATTTGGCTTGTGCAGCTGCTATTGCCGTAGCCGACGTGATTAAAACGGAAAATTTGGTGGAAAATGCAGCTACGGTTGGCGCTTTTTTAATCGGAGAACTGAAAAAACTGCCGCAAGTTAAGGAAGTTCGCGGACATGGTTTGATGATTGGTATTGAATTTACAGAGCCTATTAAAGCCATGCGGGACAGATTGTTGTTTGAAGAAAAAGTATTTACCGGTGTGACCGGAACACACATATTCCGCTTGTTGCCGCCGCTTTGTGTGACGATGGAGGAGGCAAAAGAATTTTTGAGTAGATTTAAAAAAGTTTTATGAAATGAACATGGAGGGACACGGAGTAAATTTCACGGAGTAACACAGAGTATAAAAACTCAGTGCTACTCCGTGAAAACAACTCCGAGAAACTCCGTGTTAAAAAGAAAACAACAAATGAAAATTACAATTATAGGCGGCGGAAATATGGGAGGCGCCATCATCCGCGGATTGGTAAAAAGCAGCATTTTCAAAGCGGAAGACATTTCCGTCAGTGATGTGAATCAGGATGTTTTGAATGCTTTGAAAAAAGATATTCCCCAATTGAATACGGAATTAGACAGTTACGGCAGTGTTTCGGAAGCAGATATTATCCTTTTGGCCGTCAAGCCTTGGTTGGTGGATAATATTATCGACCGCATCAAATTTAAAATGGATTATGACAGGCAAATCCTGGTTTCCATTGCTGCCGGAGTGGATATTGCCGCGCTAAGCAAATTCCTGAAAAAACATTCGGATGATGCTTTAATTCCGGTGATTTTCAGAGTTATTCCGAATACGGCTATTGCAATCAGAAAAAGCGTGAATCTGATTTCTACCGAAAATGCTTCCGACGAGCAAAAAAATTTACTGTTGCGGATTTTTAATGAATTAGGAACAGCTATTTTATTAGATGAAAGCAAATTAGCAGCGGGTACGGCATTGACTTCCTGCGGAATTGCTTACCTGTTCCGTTACGTGCGGGCAGCTGTCTTAGCCGGTGTTGAAATGGGTTTCTATCCGAAAGAAGCGCAAAATATGGTAGTCGAAACGATGTTGGGCGCCGCTGAATTGCTGAAAGCCAACGGAGAAAATCCCGAAGCGGAAATCGACAAAGTGACCACTCCCGGCGGAATCACCATCAAAGGCTTGAACGAACTGGAAGCCAACGGTTTTTCCAATGCTATTATCAACGGAATAAAGGCGAGCAAGTGCTGACGATTGTATGAAAATGCTTGTAAATCCTGCTTATAGTCATCTGACTTCTTTCATCGAATCCATTCCGGATTCCTTTGATAAAAAAGGCGAAACCATTTACGACGAGCGGAACCGGATTAAAGTTTTTGATGCCGGGAATGAGAAAATCGTCGTCAAATCGTTTAGAATTCCGCTCTTTTTCAACAGGATTATTTATACCCATTTTCGTTCATCGAAAGCCGAACGTTCTTATAAATATGCACTGAAATTAATTGAACGGCAAATCAATACGCCGCAGCCGCTTGCTTATATCGAAAGAGAAAAAAACGGATTGTTGGCCGATTCGTATTACGTTTCGGTTTACAAAGAATATCCGGGTATTTTGCGCGAATTGCGTTATCATACTTTGGAGGAAAAAAAAGATTTGGTAAACGCATTTGTCCGGTTTACTGTTGATATTCATGAGAAGGAAGTTTTTCCGTTGGATTATTCTCCGGGCAATATTTTGTATGAAAAAAAGGGCGGCGAATATGCATTTTTCCTTATCGACATTAATCGAATGCAGTTTAAGCCGGTAGATATGGAAGCCGGCGCTTACGGATTCCGGCGTCTTTGGGGAAATGAAGAAACAATTGCTTTTATAGCAAGGGAATACGCCAAGTTGCGGAAGTTCGATGAAAAGAAATGTGAGGAATTGGCACTTCATTATCATCGCTTGTTTTGGGAGAAATATTCGCGGAAGCATCGAGGGTTTCGGCCTTATGAGGGGAACGGGCAAGAATAAAATTATATTTGGCTATAAGTGGATTTTTTTATCACTTTTCGCTGGTTATAAATTTTTATAATCAGCGGAATCTCATAAAAAATATCACTTTTCGCTGATTATAAATCCGAAAAAGTAGCGGAATCAATATTTTTTTATACCTTTACAGCCGAATATAAAACTGTAAAATTATGGAAATCATTGGAAGAAAAGATGACCAACTTACATTACAACAATACTTTGAGTCGGATAAACCCGAATTTGTTGCTGTTTATGGACGGCGCAGAGTTGGCAAAACTTTTCTGATAAAAGAATTTTTCGCAGACAGGTTTTCGTTCTACATTTCAGGCTTGGCAAACGCCACGAAAGAAGAACAACTCGACAATTTTTCCGCCACGCTCACTGCTTATGGAAAAACGCCTTACGCTCGCGCCGAAAATTGGTTGGAGGCATTTCGCCAACTTATTCATTTGCTCGAAAACGACAAACGGCGTAGCAAAAAAGTAGTTTTTATCGACGAATTGCCTTGGTTCGACACGCCGCGTTCGGGTTTTATCACCGGGTTGGAGTATTTTTGGAACTCGTGGGCTTCGGCGCGACCCGAAATTCTGCTGATTGCCTGCGGCTCGGCTACTTCGTGGATGATAAACAAACTGCTGCGTAATCGTGGCGGTCTGCACAACCGCGTTACGCACCGCATGTTGATTGAGCCATTTACACTTGCCGAATGTGAGGCATTTTTCAAGCATAAAAAAATCGTTTGGGAACGCAAGGATATGGTTGAATGTTATATGATTTTTGGCGGTATTCCTTTCTATCTCAATATGTTTGAAAAAGCGTTGAGCGTGGCTCAAAATGTTGATAAACTGTGTTTTGGCAGAAAAAGCGAGTTGAAAGATGAATTTTCACTGCTTTATTCTTCACTTTTCAAACACGCCGAAAATTACAAAAAAATAATATCGGCATTGGCAAAGAAAAAAAAGGGCTTGACACGCGCCGAAATCGTTGCAGAAACGGGTTTTGCCGATGGTGGCACGCTTACAAAAATGCTCGAAGAACTCGAACAGTGCAGTTTTATCCGCTCGTACAACGCCTTTGAGAAAAAAAGCAAGGAACGGATTTTTCAATTAGTTGATTTCTTTTCGCTGTTTTTTCTCAATTTTATGCAAAATACCAAACAGAGTGATGAGCATTTTTGGACAAATTTGATTGATAATCAGAAACATAAAACTTGGAGTGGATACGCCTTTGAGCAGGTTTGTATGCAGCATGCGGCGCAAATAAGGCAAAAACTTGGAATTTCCGGCATTGTTACCTATTCGGCGGCGTGGCGCAGCAAGAAAGCGGAACCCGCCGCGCAGGTCGATTTGCTTATTGAACGCAACGACGGCATTGTCAACATTTGCGAAATGAAATACGCTACCGATGAGTTTGTGATTGACAAAGATTACGATAAAGCGCTGCGTAACAAGCGTTCTGCCTTCAAAGAAGAAACAAAAACCCGCAAGTCAGTGCATATCACAATGATAACAACTTATGGCGTAAAGCATAACGAATATTGGAACAATATTCAAAGCGAGCTTACGCTTGCTGATTTGTTCCTGTGAAACACCCCTGATATATCCCCATTATCTCCACCGCAATCCGCTGAGGCTCAAATCGTTTCATATACACCAACCCTTGCTCCACCATCTTTTTCGCCAAGTCTTGGTTTTCTGATATTTCACGGATTTTAACCGCTAATTCCGTTTCATCATGGGGATTAACATAAATCGAATCCGGTCCGCCGGCCTCTTCCAGACAGGAACCGGTCGCGGCAATCACCGGAACGCCGCTCGACAAAGCTTCAATCACCGGAATGCCAAAACCCTCGAAAAACGAAGGATAAACAAACACAGTCGCCGATTGGTACGCTGCCGGTAAATCTTCACAAGGAAAATCGTTTTTAATGTGCAGGCGGGATTCCAATCCCATTTCACGGGCATACTGCTCTACTTCCTGTTGATAAGGAGTCGGTTTGCCGATGGCAACCAAATGAATTTTTTCGGGAATTTGTTGTAAGGCTCTCACGACCAATAACAAATTTTTCCGTTGTTCAATGCTGCCCACATACAATATATACTGTTCCGGAAGTTGGTGTTTCTCCGTTATTTGCTTTCGTTTATCGTCAGAAACCGGTTGCTTGAACAGGGGATTACAATTCTGATAAACGACTTTAATTTTTTCTTCGGGAATGTGAAAAAAAGAGATAATATCGCGTTTGGTACATTCGCTGATAGCGATAATCACGTCGGCTTTCCGGCAGGCGCGGCGGAATTTCCAATAATAAATTTTACGGTCAATCCATTGATAATATTGCGGATAGCGAATAAATATCAAATCGTGAATGGTCACCACCATTTTGACGCCTGTGTTTTGAATGTTTACGGGAAGTTCATTGCTAAGTCCGTGGAAAATTTCCACATGGTTTTTATTGATATTCTTTTTGCTTCCGAAAAGCCGCCAAAATAAAGACAATAATTTGGAAATGCCGGAAGGAAAAATAAAAAAGACATTGGGACGGGAAAGAAGCTTTTTCAAACGCGCATTGTCCTTTTCTTGCGGCGCAAAAAGAAAATAAGCGCTATCGGGATAATATTCCGACAAAACTTCAATGACAAACCGGCTGTAATTACCTAAGCCCGTGTTGTTCTGAATCGCTCTTTTAGCATCAAATCCTATTCGCACCGGATATATATTATAAAGACAATACAAACGTAGTTATTTTTTTTGAATTTGTAGATACCTATTCGTTTTTAATTATTTTTTATTAAGTTTGTACCCCAAATATACATGCATGGATGCTAATTCTATTCGCAAAATTATAGTTTTAAGGTTCAGAAGAGTCGGGGATGCTGTACTTTCATCGACAATTTGTTCTTCACTTCGGAAGACTTTTCCGAAAGCGGAAATTGATTATGTACTCAATGCTGAAATAGCGCCGCTTTTTGAAAACCATCCCGATATCGACCGGGTTATTTCTTTTAAGAAAGCGGAAATAAAAAATTGGAAAATCTATCTGGAAAAAGTGCGTCAAATCATGCATTCCGGGAAGTATGACGTGATTGTTGACCCTCGTGCAACTTTCCAAACGCTTTGGTTTTCGCTGTTTTCGCTGTCGAGTCCGTACCGGATTGGACGGAAAAAGCCGTACAATCGCTTCATTCACAATTATCGCCCTGATACGGGTATTGACGACGACGAAATAGGGCGTATCCTGCATATATTATCTCCTTTGGAAAAAGATTTTAAGGTGCAATATACCCGGGATTTCAAAGTGTATGTAACTCCGGAAGAAAAAGAATCTTTTCGCAAGCAGATGCACTCCGGAGGAATTGATTTCTCAAAGCCGGTAATGGTTTGTGCGGTGACTGCCCGTTTGACTCACAAAGTCTGGAAATCGGAGTATATGAGGGAGTTACTGCAACGGATTATTGATAATTACGACGTTCAACTCGTTTTCAATTACGGAGGAAGGGAAGAAGAAAACACCGCTATCCGTTTACAACAGGAAATGGGCAATCCACCTTGTGTTTTTACCAATGTAAAAGCCGGAAATCTAAGGGAATTAGCGGCTTTGTTGGTCGATTCGGATTTCTTTTTCGGCAACGAAGGGGGACCTCGTCACATTTCGCAAGCGTTGGATGTTCCTTCTTTTGCCATTTATCCGCCGGGTGTCGGTAAAAAGAAATGGTTACCCAATGCTTCCGGCCGCTTTCAGGGGATAGAACCCGAAGATGTGTCGGATAAAGCGAGGGATGAAAAATTGTCTTATCAGGAAAAATTTGAGTTATTAACGGTGGATGCCGTTTGGGAAAAATTAAATCCGATGCTGCGGAGAATATTGAAAACCCCAAAGAGAGAATGAATTAAAACAGACGTTTGAGCATTAATAATAAATATGCACCTACGATACCGAACTTCAAATTATCCCATCCAATCCGCCGTATGGCACCTGTAATGGGGACTTTGTGTTTTTTATGCAGGTAAAGCAAATCCCGAAAAGCTTTTACTTCGACCAATGGACTCTTTTTCAACGATGGATAGACCGTAACAGGCAGGCTATGTTTCCACTTTTCATGAAAAAGATAAGCCGATTCAAGCCATTGTTTGTTGAGGGAACCGCCCGAAAAATGGTTAACGGTAATATCGGGAATGATATAAATCGAATAGCCTTTTTCGTGTATCTGCATGGAAATATCCAAATCGTAAAAATGAAACCGATTGAATATTTTTTCATCAAAGGCAATTTGCATAAAGACGTCTTTTCGCGAACAAAACCAGAATCCATCCACACAAACAACTTTTTTACATTCATCCAAGGTATAATGTTTGGGAGCCTTCGATGGTCTCCTGGTTTGTATCAGGTTTTTTACCCGTGGTTTTGCTTTGAACCAAGGCGAAGGAATATGCAACAAATAATAAGAGCCGGCCAAGCCAATCAATCCTATTTCCGGCGCCGACAAATGGGCGATTACTTTTTTTCCCCAGTCGTCTGAACAGTATAGTATATCTTCATGCATGAAACAAAGATAATTATATGAAGCGCGCCGGATTCCTTCATTGTAAGCCGAAAAAATCGAATAGTCTTGCTTTGAGTTGTCAATCACAACAAGTTCATATTGAACACCGATAGTGGCTTCAATATTTGATTTGAGTTGTTCGGGAATGTCCTTGTTTCTGGAACAAATAATGATTGAAATCATGCTGTAAAATATATAATAGCCTTTTTCCGGATTATTCGGCAAGCAGAGAATCAACCAGAGCGTTGAACTCCGTTTGAAATTCCTTGTAAAACAATCCGGTCGCCGGGCCGCTGAAACCTGTATGGATTTTCCGTACTTTGCCCTGTTTATCAATGAAAATCGTTGTCGGATAACTTGAGAAATTCTCAATTTCCGGCAAAACCTTGGCAATCGTAGCGGGAGCGGCTTTTCCAGCGAATAAAATATCGTACTGAATATCGTCTGCCGCTTTCAACCGGTTGACGGTTGTTTTTGCGTAATCAAAATCGTCTTTGCGTTCAAATGCCAAGCCGATAATTTCTACGCCGCGGTTTTTGTTTTCTTTGTACCAAGGCGCTAAAAATTTCGCTTCATCCATGCAATTCGGACACCAACTTCCCAAAATAGAAACGATTACAACTTTTCCTTTATACCGGTCATCGCCGGGTGAAACCCTTTTCCCATCCATATCCGGCAATTGAAAATGAAGGCGGTCAAAACCGGGTTTCATTTTAGCCAGACTGTAGGCATCGGCTAAAGTTGCGTTGTCGTTACGCACGCCGGTCAGCTTGGTTTTGCTTCTTGCCGTATAAAATTCACCTTCAAAGTTATCATTGTCGAGGAAACGGATTTCAATCAAATACGGACTTAATCCACTGAATGCCGATAATTTAACACCGTTTTCGGTAACAATTCCTTCCAAGAAACGCAAATCTCCCGAATTGGTCAGAATAGATCCGGTAACAATTTGGTTTTCAGTGGTGAAAATACCAACATTGTAACTCGTATCCGATTCTTCAATGAAAAAAACATCCCATTTGCCGTTAATTGAAAAAGAAGCCGGTTGGACAACCGGTTCGAAACGGGAAATTTTTCCTCTTTCGGCTTTGAAAGGAATCCCTTTGTCGTTTTCAACATAATTTTTCAAGAAAAGTCCGGTCATCGAATCGCCGGATATTTTCGCCTTTATCACGGCATCGAAAGACGCAATGGGAATGATTACCGAATCGGAAGAATAAGCAATACCTGTAAGCGGAACACGTTCTTCACCGTTTATCAATGTCATTACGGTGGAATCGGTATTCATATTTTTCATTTCAAACAGGAATGGCGCTTGTTTGTTGCCGGCTATGGCCAATTCGCCGCGCCAAAGTCCGTCTTGCCGCTCGCCGGAACGGGGAGTGCATGCTGATAGTATCATCAGAAAAAATAAATAATGTTTTATTTTCATAAATTTAGAAAAAAAATCATTGCGAAATCATACTGAATTATGACCGTTTCGTATAATTTTGACAAAGTTAATAAAAAATATATTGATATGTATGTGAATGGTGGGAAAAATAATTCAGATATTTCTGTTAATGCTTCGGTAACAAGCAAAAGAAGCTGTCTCAAAAGCGATTTTGAGACAGCTTCTTTTTGAAAACAAGTATTGGTTGAGTTTGTTTATTGTATTTTTTCTGTTAGATTACGAATCTGTTTTTCTGCCTCCTCATTTAGTTGCACCGCTTTCTTCTGCGCTTCTTCTTTCAATTTTTTAGCGCCGGCTTCCGCCGCTTTGACAGCCGCAATTTTTGCCAGAGGATTGGAAGTTTTATTGGCTTCATCAATCAGCTTTTGACCTTGTTTTTCAGCTTCTGCTACCAATTTTTCGCCGGCCTCTTTGGCTTCTTTGCGAAGTTTTTCGGCTTGTTCATCCACTTTTTGAGTCACTTGTTGAGATAAAGATTCTTCACTGCCGGTCACTTTTCCTGCCAAATTGCCTAACAAGTCACCGGCTGCGCTTTTCAGATCCACACTGAATTTGGGACTGGTGAAAGTTCCTCCGATTTTTACATTGACATTGTTGAGGTAATTGTTTGTTAATTTGCCCGCCAAGTTTACTTTCGCCAGATAATCAATGGATTGGTCTAAACCGGTTGAGCCTTGCAAATTCATGACTCCGCTTCCGAAATTAATATCGAAAGGTTTGGTTGTCACTCGTCCGTCGTTGATGGAGAACGGTAATTTCAAGTCTTTGATTTTCAGATCTTTCAAGGATTCGTTTTTCAAAGCGGTTGCCAAGCCCGACAAAATCGAGTTGTTTGAAATTTCCACATTGGAAGATGACAGCAAACCATTGGCGCTTAATGCACTGAGTACAGGTGTAAAATCTTCACCCAGCGGAGAAGTCAGTTGTAAACGCGTTGAGTAATTTCCCATCAGATTTTCAAAAATGGGCGCCAGTTTCTGAATGGTTACAAAGGTCGAAAATGTCTGTACGAAAGAGGCTTCCTGAATGTTCAAATCGAAAGATACTTCGGGTTGTTTCGGATTTTTTCCGGTGTCATAATAACCGGTGACGTTCAACTTTCCACCCAAAGCAAGCATCGACAAGTTTTTCATTTCGGCTTTTCCGTCTTTGACGGTAATTTGTCCGGCAATGTCGCGCATATCCATTTTGTCGAAAAGGACTTGTTTGAAATTACCGTTCATGACGAAATTGATGTTTTTGGGAATTTCTATCACGCCCGGAGCGGTTGTGTCTTTTGCGGAATCGGTTGCTTCTTCCGACATAAAATCGTTTAGATTCAAGTAATTGGAACTAATATTCAAAGTTCCTTTCAGGGTTTCGTCCTTCAGAAAATAAGGAATAAAATTTTCCAATTTTCCGTTCCCGGCAATATCATTTTTACCAATTTGCGCCGAGAATGCACTCAAGTCCACATAGCGGGGCGAAAATGCCAGATTTGCATTGTTGATTTGAATGTCTTCGCCCTCTTTTGATTTAACGAGCATTTGCTTGATATTCAAGGCGCCGGAAGCATTCACTTTGTCGTATTGTTCTTTTTCGATGTACGACATGCGGGAAGCCAGTTGCAGGTTAGCGTCCAGATTTCCGCTCAATTCCATGTCTTCCAAAGGATATATTTCTTTGACATCGCCCAGATTCAGTTTTCCCAAAGCGGATAACCGGAAATTCGGATCGCTGACGGGTTGACTGATGTGCACATTCAAATCGAAAGGATTCCCGCCCATTTCGAAATGGAATTTGGAAATATCAATGACCGTATTGTCTGCCGAACCGCCTGGATTGAACGCCTGAATATTCGTACTGATGTTGGTGACGGATTTCGGCATTCCCGGATATTGGAAATAGGCTTTGTCGATACCGAGCTTTACGTTGAATGACGGAATAACTTCTTCATTCATAATTCCTTTTGCAGAAGCGTCCAGCGTTACGTTGCCCGCTGCTTGCACGTTTTTGAAATCGTTGCTGTAAATAGCCGGAATCAAGGACAAAATATCTTTAAATTGAACTTCGGGCGCTTTCAGTTGGATGTCCATATCGGTATTCGTGTCGTCGGGAAAAGCAACCCAGCCTTCGATGCTTCCCTTGATTTCATTCAGTTGGAAAGTATTTTCGGCCAAGGTGAACCGCATATTTTTCAAATCGGCTTCGATGGCTGAATTTCCTTTGATTTTCACATTGGATAAATAAGGAATATTGTCCATAACCAAACGCATGTCTTTGGCTGAAAAATCCGTTTTGATGCGGGTTTTTTCGGCAGTCATGTCGCCCGAAAAATTCAAGTTTAAATCTTGAAGTGCAAAATTCATTTTTGTTGAATCATTGTCGAAACGAAAATCGGAATGATTGACTGCTACGCTTTTCAACGATAGTTTAAACTCCGAAGTTTTTGTGCTGTCGGCGGTTGCCGTTTCATCCGGTTTGACGATATTCCAATTTGCCATTCCGTTTTCGAGGACATGGAGGTTCACTTTGGCTTTGTCAACCACTATTTTACCGATTTCATATCCCGAACTTCCGAAAAGGCTTTTAAGATTGACGGTTGCCGAAAGGTTTTCCGCACAGAAAAGGGTATCTTTTTCAAATTCGTTGATTCCGGCAATGTGAAAATTGCCCAATGTGACGGTTGCATTCGGAAAACTTCGGAAGAAATTCAATCCTAACCGGTCAAAATCAACTCGCGCATCAACGGTTTTGTTGATTTCACTTTTCAACGTTTCTACAATTTTACCTTTGAAAACAAAGGGTAAAGCAATCAATACCAACAAAATAATTACTAAAATGAGACCTGCGATTTTCAAAAACTTTTTCATGATTGTGTTATTTATTATTGAAGCAAAATTACGGATTTATTTTGGGATAGAAAAATAATCTTTGAAATCTTGGGGATGAAAAAATCTCGGTATGAGCACAAATATTCTTTTGAGACAGGCTTTTTTGTTTTTTAGCGAATGTTAATAAACTGTTAACCTAAAAATAACATACCGTTCACATTAATTTCAAAAATTTGTTTTTACTTTTGCCATCGAAGTGGCAAGCTGAAAATTATCAAACGATTAATCAAAACGGGTTTTGTATGGAAAAGGTAAATCCAAAACTTAAAAACAGAGAATGGGGAACCTTCATGAATTTTCTAACTGACTTCGCATTCAAGAAGATTTTTGAAAACGAAAAATTGTTGATTGATTTTCTGAATGAAGTGTTGGAAGAAGAATGTAAAGTTATCAGTTTAGATTATTTGAAGTCGGAACAATTGGGAATGACGGAAGAAGACCGCAAAGCGGTGTACGATATTTATTGCAGGAATGAACGGGACGAGTGTTTCATTATTGAAATGCAGGTTGTTTATCAAAAGCATTACCTCGACAGGATGCTGTTTTATTCAACTTTCCCGATTCAAAAATATGCAATAAAGGGTGAATGGGATTTTGAGTTGAAATCGCTTTATTGCATTTCAATTGCGAATTTTGAGATCTTCAAAGATGAAGATGAAGGTTTGAGTCATCTTGATGTTATCAAGAGAGAAACAATGAGAAAAGCAACAGGTAAATTAAACTTTATAACAATCGAGTTGCCAAAGTTTAAGAAAACACTGGAGCAATTGGAAACAAGGTTAGATTGTTGGATTTACTGCATCAAGCATCTTAGGGACTTAAAAGAACAGCCGGCAAGATTGCATGATGAAATATTTGATGAATTATTTAAGACAGCAAGAATAAACAAATTAAAAGAAAAAGAAATGGGAGAGTATAGAAAAAGCGTAACCGAATATGCGGACGTAAAGATTTGTATGAGAGATTTCGGTGAATTGAATATGGAAAAAGGGATGGAAAAAGGCATGTTGGCAAAAACAAAAGAATTTACTAAAAAGTGTTTAAAAATGGGTTTTTCTGTGAACATCATTTCGGAACTAACCGACCTTACTCCCGAGCAAATCAACCAAATGCGGTGAATTTTTATAAAATATTACAACCCGAGTGTTCTCCGAAGCGATCGAATCTCCGTCTCCCAAAGGTTTATCGCATCTTCTTTTTCATGCTCCTCGGCAAAATCGGTGATCTCCAACACAAGTCCGCCGGTTAACTCATTTTTGTGTAAACGAAACTCAAAATAGCTATCCGGATTTTCATCCTCTAACCAGTGGAAACGAATGTAACTATTTTGATTTATGCCTATAATTTCCGCATCCGCAGAATGACCTTTCCAGGTGAAAGTATAAATCTTCCCATCAATGGAAACCTTGTCGGCAAACCATTCTTCTAAACCTGCAACAGAAGAAAAATAATCCCAAAGACTGGACTTTCCCGCTTTGTCAAAAACATATTCGATATGGTACTTTTCCTTTTTCATAAACACCCGGTAAATATTAGCCGCACAAGATACAACAAATTTTCATAAAAAGCAAGATTTCGGGTAAAATATTTCTTAAGATAACCAGATTCAAATATCAAAAAAATGGTTTTATTTAATGATTTTGTATAAATATGAAAAATATTAATTATTTTTGCAAAAAATTATATCAAAATTACACGAACAAATTTAAATTAAGTCATTATGTTAATCAGAAAAAAATTATCATTTAAAGTAATAAGTGTTTTACTTTTATGGTGCTTCGTTTCATTTTCAGTTTCCGCCCAATTTTTGCGTACTTCTTTCCTGATGAATGATGTTCATTACCGTATGCAACTGAATCCGGCTTTGACTCCGGGCAAGGGATATATTGATATTCCGGTTCTCGGCAATTTCAACTTGGCGGCTTCTTCCAATAGTCTTGGAAGTCAGGATATTTTGGATGCGTTCAATGGAGATCGCGGAGATTTAACCGGCGATGTACTGTACGACCGATTGAAAGATTTCAACCGGATGAATTTGGCGTTTAATACAGACATTATTTCCGTGGGATGGTGGAAAGGAAAAAACTTCTGGTCGGTAAGTACCGGCTTGCGAATGGATTTCGGCGCCAATGTTCCCAAATCCATGTTTACTCTCTTGCGGGATGTGGATAATAATGATAAATATGACGACTGGGCTAATTACAAAATAAATATTGAAGATGAAAGTCTGAATTTCAATGCTTATACGGAACTTGGTTTGGGATATGCCCGTGATCTCAACGAACGGCTAACTATTGGCGGTAAATTCAAACTCCTTCTCGGCATAGGAAATTTAAACATGAACATTAACCGGATTGCGGTTGAAACAAGCGGAATTACCGGTGGCATTTCCGAATGGGAATCCTGGCAAAACAGTGGTCGTGCCAAACTACAGGTGGATGCTACGCTGGAAAGTTCGCTCAGCGGCATGGAATTGCTCAAAAATAGCGATGGTTACATCAATGATTTTGATTATGGCAAATCTGGCGTAGCAGGCTATGGAGGCGCTGTTGACTTCGGACTTGCTTTTCGCGCATTAGACAATCTGACGCTTTCGGCTGCCGTTAACGACTTGGGATTTATCTCCTGGTCAAAGAGCAGCTCGAATATTTTTTCGGCGGAAACAACCCGGGAATATACGAAGGATAACTATCAGGAATTTGTGGATATTGTTAAAGGCGATGAGTTGCTGAACTACGAATTGTTCGGATTCAAACATGAAGAGCAGACAAAATCCCGCACAACGACCTTGTATTCGTCTGTTACCGCCGGTGCGGAATATGCGTTGATGAACAACAAATTAGCATTGGGCGCTCTTTTCACAACCCGGATGCTCAAACCCGAAACGCAAAGCGAAATAACCATTGGCGCGTCGCTTCGCCCCAAAAGCTGGTTTAATCTGGCAGCCAGTTACTCTGTGATTCAGAGCGCCGGCAAATCTTTTGGTTTGGCAGTGAAGTTAGGACCTTTGTTTGCAGGTACCGACTACATGTATTTTGGCAAAAACTCCGAAGTTATCAATGCTTTTGTGGGAATAACCATTCCATTAGGGAAAAAAGCAAGCGCTGCAACGTTCTAATTCAGCGCCTAATACCGAAAACTACTTCCTCCTGCGAATTCCCGCAGGAGCGAAGTATTCGGTAATTCGTCCATATCAATGTAATTGAAATAACGAAGAAATTTCAAAAGCCGGTAAGCTTCGGCATATTCCGGATTGACAGGAGAAACCGCAGTTAAAATAGGTTCGGCCAAACGCCGCAAAGCCGCCAATTCATAAAGCATGGCCGAGTTGAACATAACATCGGCTTCTTCTTGAAACGGGAAAATCCAAGTGTCTTCGCCCCGTCTCACGCTCGGCCAACGGGAAATGGTTTCCCCGGCAGAGTAATTGCGGAATTGAAAATCTCGTACAATTCTACGTATCAATCGGTTATCCGTAGTCGAAATCCAGTTGTGATGATCTAAGGAAATCGTAGTCAGCGCCGAAACATAAATCTTATACTTGAGAGAAGGGGCTATCTCCGGCAAAAGCAACGGATTCAAAGCATGAATTCCTTCCATGACCAAAACGGAATTTTTTTCCATACGAATGGTATTTCCCTTGTAAACCCGCTTGCCAAGGACAAAATCATAAGTCGGAAGCGCCACTTCTTCGCCTGCCAGAATTTTCTTCAAATCGGAATTAAAAAATTCCAAGTCAATGGCATAGAGAGATTCGTAGTCATATTGCCCTTTTTCGTCCAAAGGGGTATCCACCCGGTTCACATAATAATCGTCGAGAGAAATGCTGATTGGCCGTAAAGTATTGGCCATCAATTCAATTTGCAAACGTTTGCAGAAAGTGGTTTTTCCGGATGAAGAAGGTCCCGAAATCAGAACAACCCGGATGCCGGTATCAAATCCGGCCGTAATTGCATCAGCAATCTTGGCAATTTTTCGTTCCTGCAAAGCTTCCGAAACTTTTACCAAATTAGGAATTTCACCTTTTTGATTGGCTTGGTTCAGCTCGCCGACTGTCGTCATTTGCACCGCTTTCTGGTAGGAAATCAGTTCGTGGAAAACATTCATCATCTTTTCCTGACGGACAAAAGTTTGCAAAAAATCGGGCCGATTCGGGTCAGGAATCCTCAACAATAAGCCGTTATCATGTTTTTCGAGTCCGAAAAGATAAATCCATTTTGTGCTTGGCAGCAACGCGCCGTAATAATAATCAATGTGATTACCTAACTTATTGTAGCGGCCATACATATTTCCTCCTGTTTCCAGCAAAAGCGCTTTGTCTTCCATTCCCAATCCGCGAAACAGCGCAACAACTTCTTCCATCCGGTCGGTATGAATTTTAAAAGGAATATCCGAGTCGATGATTTCCTGCATTTTAAGGATGATTTGCTCGACTATTTCGTCGGTAATTTCCCGGTTAATCACCAATTCGCAGTAATAACCCTTTGAAACCGGGTGTTCTATGTAAATTCTACCACTGGGAAAAAGGTCGCTGACGGCTTTCGACAGAACGCAACACAGGGAACGCACATAAGAACGCAAACCCGAAGGATCACTGATGTCGATAAATTCCACATCTTTCGGGCCATAGCATTGGTATGTCAACGATTGGGATTTGTTGTTCACTCTTGCGCCTGCCAAAGGATGGAGTAATTCTATGTTCAGAGCTTTGTAAATTTCGAGGAGAGATATTCCGGCATCAAAATCCTGATATTTGGAATTGTTTTTGCAATAAATTCGAATTGTTTCAACCATTTTTTTGTTTATTTTCACAGTTGTTTGACTTGTTTTTGTCTTTACAGCAACAAAGATAGTAAAAATAACCGAAAAAGCACCGAAGGTGCGAAGTCGAGACATCTGACGAAAATTTATACTATTGGGGTGTACGACAAATTTCCCAATTAGTGTTTAACGATTATCAGGAGATGTCTCCACTCGCTGCGCTCGGTCGACAGGACGAGGCTGCAAAAGGGGAAAGTAGGGGGGAAGAAACGGCGGCTTCGCCGCCGTTTCTTCCCCCCTACACCCACACCTCAACGTTTTACCGTCATGTCGACTAAGCCGACGAGGAACGAGGAGGCGCATGGAGACATCTACCGATAATCGTTAAACACTAATTGGGAAATTTGTCGTACACCCATACTATTGTTATGTTTATTATAATTTGTCACATAACTGCTGCAAACATACTGGTTTTATTGTCAAATATGAACTAAAAACAGCTTAACCGGTTTTTCAGTCCATTTTGTAAAATATTTACCCCAGATAGAGTGCATAAATTGTGCTTTTTACAGAATAATCGGGCATTACACCCTTAGAAATTTGATAAATTTAATAAAATACTCATTTTTTGTTTAAATAATTATTCATTTCGCATTTTTATTTAAAAATAATACTTATATTTGCAGCGATTTTGACAAACAATTTTGACACACACAATTATGAGTTTGGAAAATAACGGCATGGAATTTATAATGAAATTCGACGAATCTTTTAACAATTTTTTGGTTAAAAGATTTGGTGATGTGAAAAAAATCATTAAACACACACACACACACACACACACACACACACACACACACACACACCTGAGACCACTCGCCGCTATCTTTTTAAAAACGCGCAAGTTACAAAAAATTTCGGAATAATTTTACTAAGTTTTTTCTTTTTTTTCTCTGTCAACGCATTTTCGCAGGATACCGACCCGGCATCCGGCCTCAAAGTCTTTTTCTTCCGTATCGACAGCGAGCAGCTGGAGCGCGACTTCAAAACCAACCTGCAGGCCTTCGAGGCGCTGGATTTCCTGCTGAACATGCCGGAAGTCTATACCCACATCGACAGCATACTGATTACCGGCGCCGCTTCGCCCATTGGCACGCCGGATCACAACCGCGCCCTGTCGATAGCCCGCGCCAAAGCGATGGAAGCGTATATCCTGTGGAAGCATCCCGGATTTGACCGCAACCGCATCGACGAAAAAGCGGCGGGCATCGACTGGGAAGGCTTTCAATCCTTAGTCTCCAGTGACGCCGGTGTTCCCGACAGGGGAAAAATCCTTTACCTGTCCGGCCGGACGCAGGATGAAGAGCAGCTTCTCCGGGAACTTCGCAGCCTTCCCCCTGCAACGCAAAAATACCTTCGGGCAAATATATTCAGCCAGTTGCAATATGTGTGCGTGCGTCTCCTGATGGACGATGGCAGTTATATCCCGCCGGTGAAAGGGAGTCCGTCGGTGGATTTTTTTAAGGACTTTAAAGACCTTAAAGTCCTTAAGGACACGGCCAAGCGTGACACCCCCGTTCAGGTTCCGGTGAACAAACCGTCGCACCGGGTGTTCGCCGTGAGCACCAACCTGCTGTACGACGCAGCCTTGCTTCCCAACCTCTCGATAGAGCTTGCCTTCAACCGTCAGTCCCTGCTGCTGCAAGGTGCGTGGAGCTGGTGGGATACCGGTTCACCCAACTACTGGAGCCACCGCATCCAGATGCTATGGATAGAAAACCGCTACTGGTGGGGCGACCGCCCGCAAGCCCTGACGGGATTTTTCACCGGCATTTACGGGGCGGTGGGCACTTACGATGTCCGCCTGTTTCCCAAAGGGGGAGAACCCCTGGGGTTTCTCAGCAACCTCAGCTATTCGGCGGGACTGACCGTCGGTTATTCCCTGCCGCTCTCCCGCCGGTGGAACCTGAATTTCAACCTGGGAGTTGGCTATCTGGGCGGGGAATACAACGAGTATAATCACAGTTCGTGCGCCGACTGTTATCCCAAACGGAGCACGAAACAGCGCAGGTATATCGGCCCCACACAGGCCGCAGTATCAATTGTTTATAAATTGAATGATTGAAATGAGTCGCAATATCAATATATCCTCACCCCCTGCCCCTCTCCTCAAGGAGAGGGGAGAGGCCGCTGCAAATAAGGTACAGGGTGAAGGGTACACGGTGCACGACCGGTATTGGCAACCTTATACCGTTTACCGTGTACCGTGCACCCTGTACCTTTTACCTTTCACCCTGTACCTGCTGTTGTTGTTTTGTTCCTGCGAAAACCGGGAGCTGAGCGCCGATGATCCCTGCGGGGATGCGTTTGCCGTCGAGGTCGTCATCCATTGGGACGGCATCAACCCGGCCGACAAACCGCAGCAGGGGATGAGTGTCCACCTGTTTGCCGCCAGCAGCCGGCAGTATAAACGCGCCAACCTGTCCGTGGACGGCGGACGGATGGATATACCCGGCAACATTCCCTATATCCCGCTCTGTTACGATTATTACGGCAACGAATACATTCATTTCCGAGACGAAAACGATCTGGATTTGTTTGAGGCTTACAGCGCACCGGCCACCGGCCTGTACAATTCTTACGGGCCGAACAGCGCAATGAACCGGGCGGCGACGGGCGAAGCGGAGGAAAACACCGTCACCGAGCCTTATCCCTACAATTTTTTTGTGACGCGCAACGACTCGCTTTTCACCGTCCGGCCCGTTCCCGGACAGACACAGTATCTGCATTTTTATCCGCAGAACGTGCTCCGGGAATTTACTTTTTTGATTCGGGATGTGGAAGGCGTAGAGAATATAAGCAGCGCATCCGGCGCCATTTCAGGCATGTCGGCGGCTTACCGGATGGGTGACGGGGTGAAGGGTGTCGAACCGTCCACCGTGCTGTTCGGCAACAGGCAGGGACGGGTAACGTGGGCGGACGATTCCATTACGGGAGTCTTCTGTACCTTCGGCCCCGCTGATATCGAACACTTTCGCAACCGGCTTACCGTGGGGGCCGTTTCCGTCAGGCACGGCTATTATTACGGCACCTGGGAAGATACGGTGCGCGAACAGATAGCGGGAGCGCTGGGCGAACACGGCACTC
>BNTV01000011.1 GCA_025996865.1 Bacteroidia bacterium | reverse complement strand
CGGATGATTATAGTATTTCATAATTTGAGCCATTGCAGTGGCTACACAACCGGTATAAGTGTTTGTGGGACAGAAATTATTATAGGGAGCATCTTGATCCCATAGCGTTTTCACGAGCGGAATAATAGAAGAGGCGGATCTCAACGAAGATGTGTTGCCACTGTAATAAGCCTCCCATTTCGCTTTGGTTTCCGCACTTTGAGGAACATTTTTCTCTATTGCTTGCGCAATTTCCTGCGACAAATAATCCATCCAGTATTTGAAATTAAGATTACTTTCGTCATATTTCCCGCTATCGGAATATCCGAGAACAGGCACGGCAACATCATCGCCCGAAACAATCACAAATCCTTGATTGTCGGGATTTTCAAACACATAATACAGTACTTTTTCCGTACCGTTGGAACTACGCAAACTCGATTTTTCTGCCTTGTGAACAGCGTGTTTGAAATGAACACCTTGATTTTGCGCCACTTTTTCTGCTTGCTCCAAGCTAACTTTTTCTGCCCGAACAGGAAGAATGAATAGCGAAATTAACGCCATTAATAGTACCACTTTAATCTGTCTCATACATTTATAAATTCAAATTTTCAACAAAGATATTATACATTATATATTGTTTTGCAAATATATGTATTTTTTTCAACAAAACACAGATAAATAAACAAAAAAAATATTTCGCTCCTGTAAAAAACTATTTTTTTGTCATAAATGCATTCAGCGCAGACAGATACCTCCATCTACGCTGAATTTTCTACAGTTATGTCTATTATGATTTGTCGCTACGTCACTGCGAGGTTTCACGATAAGACAATTTGCCCTTTCTCCTATAGAAAAGGAAGCAACCGTAAGCGATACTCATCCCGATGAGTAATCCGAATCCATTGCCGACGGGAGCATCTCCGAGGGGAGGTCCTCCGGGAGGCCCCGGCGGTGGGGGCGCTTGTTGCAGACCATTACTGATCCCGGCTGAAAAGGGACTTTTCTGAGGGGGCGCTTGTTGCGGACGGTTGGCTGAAAAGGGACTTCTCTTTTTGGGCGCTTGTTGCGGATGATTAACGATTCCGACTGAAAGGAGATTTATCTGAAATGGATTTATTGGATTTTGAAAATTATCCTCGTAAGCCATTGCCGGCGTGTTTCCTGCAAACAGGAAACAAATAATGATGGATAAAAAGCCTGTTTTATAATTAATATGTCTCATGTTCTTTTTATTTATTCATTAATAATTTAACACTTTTCACTCCTTGTTCCGTAGTCAAACGGACAATACAAACACCGGAAGGGATTGTATTCAAAGTAACTGCATGTGAAGATGCCTGTATATTGCTTTCGGTATAAAGCAACTGACCCTGTGAATTATATACCTCTATTTGCCGAATCGGGTTTGCAGAACCGGCAACGGCATATATCCTGTTTTGCTTGCCGTACACGTGAACCAAATCCGAAACGGGTTCTATACCGGTCGATGTTTTTTGGATACGGATAAAGAAACGGTTGTTTTCCGCTTTGGTTTCCCCGTTTTCTACCGGCGGAACAGATTTGAAACGATATTCGTAACGTTCCAGACCGGTCAAGTCTATTTCGCGGTTGGCGGCGAGATCCAAAAAGACAATCTTCGCATCGTAGCGGTCCATCCCGTCGAACGCAAAGCGCATATCGCCTTGATAAGTAGTGGATAGACCAAGCGGTATCAATAGATCATCGGTATTGACGATATTGCTGCCGACGGGGACCAAGTCATTTTCCGATTCTTTTAAGGTATAGATTTCCGGAATATCGGCAATACCATCGAGGAACTTGCGGGAATCAGCGTCTGAAAAGACTTTCCGGCCATAATCCCTTTTGGCGATAAAGGTAAGTATGGATGTTGTACCGTTATCGGCCGTAATATTTAACTTATACGAAGGTTGATCCATCGAGGGCGCATATAATATGCTGCCGGAAGCAGAATTGGTTGCCGAAAGACCGGCAATATCAAACCTCAGATTTGCCGAATTGGAAGCAGTTGAAGATTTTTCCACAAAGAAAGCCTGCATCGGCGCAATATACCGGGTCACCGGCAATGCGCCGTAATAACCTTCCGTTGTATAAGAAGAATAAGCATCCCCGTTCAATACGTGGTAATTATGTTTTATACTACTACTGTTATTTAGGGTATTATGAAATGCATCAAAATCAATCGTACACATATACGGATTTCCCACCAATGCAAAGTGATCGCCAGCAGTGCCTTGTCCGAAATTTACCGGAAGATCAAAGGGCGTTCCACTCCATAGTTTATAGGCATCATTATTATCTCTGGGTACCGAGACTTTCGTTGTTGCCAAAGGTTTGCCTGCTTGCGCATGGTAGAAAGAATAAAAATCGCTTTGCTTTGAAGCTGAATTCCATTGATGGATACGATGCGATACATCCTGCTCCGGATCTTCAAAATACGGTAAGCGGATAATGCCGTTTACTCTTCCCAATCCATAATATCGGTCAGTTCCTCCAAAAGGCGCATCAATACCTGAACCTGTATCATCCTCAGTATCATCAATATATAAAGCGAAACCTTCTCCCTTAGTCAGAAGCGTATTAAGTTGCGTGTGTGAATTCCATTGGCCGGTTCCGGATTCGACGGAATATTTTTGCGAATAAGTCGCCGGATAGCCTCCATATACGAAATCGCCCACATAAACCTGATTCAAAGGCATGGATAATAAATGCCATTGGCCGCGAGCAAGTCCGGTTGAAGAGAAATCCAACTCCACGTGCGCTTTATTGTAAGTCAATAAATCTGGGCGACCGATTTCGGCACCCGGTTCAAAGTAAATTTCATCGACAGTGGGATTGTTGTTAGTTAATATCGGAAAATGACTGACACCGGATGGAATGACAACTGTAGTTGAAGCAGTAGGAATTTTTCCGTTTTCCCAATTGGTTGTAGCTGTCCAATCGGGGCTAAGTCCTTTCCATATCGCTTCTCCAACGGCAATATTACCACAGACCGGATCAGACTTCTGGGTTGAATAGAGGGCTTTCACACAATATTCATAGTAGCCTTTTTTCGGATTAAGGTCGTTGTAAGTCAGCGTACCGGGATTATTTACCGTGGCAATCGCCTGTTTATCCCGCAATATCTGATAGCCGGTAACGCCAATGGGTTCCAAAATACCCCACAAAGACCAATTGTACCCCACAGTTGTCCAACTGTTACTAATATAAAGCATATCACCTTTACCGGTAACAATATTTACAGTAGAGACTGGTAGAGATATGGATCCGGACTCCTTTTTATGCACGAGAACCCCTATCCACAAATCCTGATAGATATCCGCTATAACAGATGTATTTAATTGTATTTCATTCCAACCTGAAGCATAACTATTTACCGCTTGAGAACGTACTTCTTCTCCGGGAGCATTACCATTCCCTCCTGTCCAAATTTTTATCGTTAAATCCGTATTTGAAGGAGTTGCACCAGGACTTACATAAAATCTGATTTTTGACAGCTTTAATCCGGCACACGATTGCATCTCTGCCGGTGTAAACCTTACGGCAAATATTATATCGTTAGCGCCGACACCCAAAGATCCGCTATAGTTATCGCAATATTGCAGATTCCGTCCGGTATGTGCAACCGGTTCCTGCCAAGTCAATCGTACATCTTTATCATCGGTTCCCGTTGTTGTTAATTGTAAATTTCTTACCGGATTGGGATTGATTTGCAGACCGGTAACGGCTTCCACACATACCGGTTCCGAAGAACATCCGTTATCGTATTCGGCAACTACACAGTAAGAATAGGTAATTTCCGATTCAACATCGGAATCCAAATAGCCGGTGGTCAGTGTTGTACCTATTGGTTGATTATCCCTGTATAATATATAACTACAGGTAGCGGGATTTTCTATATATGCCTTGAAACAGAAATTACTTGTTATTCTTGTGTCCGATAGAGTACTCCATGTATCATTCCCGACATAGCGGAACATATTTTTCGGATTACTGGTATTTTGTCCATCGACAACAAGATTACCCCTTTCACTAAACTGAATTCCGATGTAATAATCACAAGAAGCATCTATCGTAACAGGGGAGTCTAAAATTACATCATAATACTCCCAGTCAGCGTTGAATGTTGGAGAAATGAGTTGTTTACATACCTGGTTGGAGATTCCGTTCCGAACTTCATAAACGACTGCGTATTTTGTGTAGCTACCATGATTGGCAAAATTGATTTTTGTTATTTGAAATCCGTTTTTGCCTGCCAATTCATCGCTTGTCCATTTTACAGCTACTTCATAAGGGGAACCGTTCCCCAGTGCCCCTGCCGGACTGTTCGCAATATTCAGCCATGCGGAATTTTCGGGTTCAGTCCAGGACAATCTTACTTTATCGGGATTAGGAACGGCAGAAAGGTTGGTTACCGGCAAACAGTAATCTCCCGAACCGGCAGTTACTTCAGCGCTCACACATTCTTTCCCCGATTCCAATACGCCATAGACAGCGCTCACACAATAAGTATAGGTTCCGTTGGGAACGTTTCTCTGTTGATAAGAGGTAATATCCGGGTTGGAAAGGGTATATTGCAGTACATCATTTCGATATATCCGGTATCCGGTAGGAGCGCCTGAAACGGGAACTGTCCATGAGAGACTTACATTTACTCCGTTAACCTTTGCTTGCAGGTTGGTAACCGGCGGTCCGCTTTGCATAAAAGTAAAGGATACTTTCCCACTGCTTTCGGAGATGTTGCTTACCGGCTTGCCGATTTCCCGTAAGTTTTGCCACGTAAATGCTTGCGGAACCGTCAGGTCGGTAAAGGCAGTCTTTCCGGAACTGCCCGGAAAAGGGGTTCCATTGGAATTAACCCTTCCATACGAGTCAGGGTCTGCGTTAGGAATGGCTGTGGAAGAAGACGCCACCACCGGATACAATTGTTGCGGATGCGTAGCATTTCTTCCATATCCGGTCAAAGTGTTCGGATGTACATGCCAAATCAACAAACCATGCCCCGGCACGTATGTATCAAATCCTGTTTGTTGCCGGTTTTCGAGTACGTACATTTCGCCGTTTGCATGGGCTTTGTAGGTATAGGCAACAGCGTTTTCTGCAGAGTTCGGCATATTGTTAACCTGAGTATAGGAAGTTAATTCCGTTGGCGTTACCCATCCGTAGCGTATTTTTTGATACATATTAATGTGGGCGGGAGTGATGCCGTCATTGTTCCAACTACCACTCGCCATTAGATCCCAAATGCCGGCGCCCGGATATTGACCATTTTCCGCATAATCGGTATCATAATAATCGGGCGATCCGAAAACATGGCCTAACTCGTGGCAAATAACGCCGATACGGGTTATGCCGTATCCTTCTTTACCTCTTAATTCCGGAGAACAGGAATAAACAGAGACCCCCACACCGTCAAGAGAGATTTCAGTCATTGCTGTTTTGTGCGACCAGATATATTCCTTTTCATCCAATCCGTTTTCTGCTCCATATCCGGCAAAAATGATATGAAAGGTTTCCAGAACACCCTCGTTTGCATAATCTTGCAAATTTAACTCTGCTGCTGCCGCCGTTATCGCTTCTGTTGCCAAACGGCTGCTGCTGGCTGCATAGACGTTGGCATTTTCAGTAGTAATGTATGGGCCGGCTACGGTAGTGTTTAATTCCAACTGTCCATAAGAATTTTCCAAATAAAAATCTCTAACGCTTCCTTGTGCTCCATCTATACTATAATTAACCTGGTTCAGCAAGGCATTGAAGTCAGTCTGTGTTTTAGAGAAGGGCCGGTCGGGAAAGCCCATTAATATAAGAAGGGCTTTCTTTTCGGTAGTTGCCGTAGTCGATCGGGAAATCTTTTGCTCGGAAGCAACTTCCCATATTTGCTTTAACAGGTACACTTGCGAAGGACTGTATCGCAGTCCTTTTTGAATCGGCTCGCCGGTCGAAGACCGCAAAGAAGTTTCTCCGGAACCGTATTTCAGTTTGGAAGGCGACATATTTCCCTCCGGATCCAACTCGGCATATACGATATTCTTCTTGGAATCATACATCAAAGTATATCCATCCAAAGATTCCATCCAATGCACTTTTTCATCTCCTTTGACTTGAACGGTAACTTTCGTCCCGTCAGGTTGTTGTAATTCTACCGGCCAGGGAATAGCCGGAACAGCAAAAACATATTGCGAAGCAATAAGAAGAACAAAAATGAAGTACCACTTGATTTTCATTATAACAAAATTTTTAAAATTAGTAGTTTATTATGCAGTGTGTATTGTCTTTAATCTGTCTCATACATTTATAAATTCGAATTCGCAACAAAGGTAGTGAAAAATATTATACAGCGTGTATTATTTTGCAAATGGATATGTATTTTTTAATAAAATACAGATAAATAAGTATAAAAAAATGTTTCAATCCTGTAAAAAACAATTTTTTTTGCAATAAATACATTCTGTGAGGACTTGCCCGCAACATTTCGCGTTTACTCAGGAATGTGAAATGAACAATTTATGACACTTATCGAATAAAGGGGCTGACCCAAAATACCCTTTTTGGTCAGCCCCATATTTAACACTGCGATTATTTCCCTGCAAGTAAATTACCGCAACGAATTACAGATTTCTCCGTTAATCTTTTTCAGACGGTCTTCCTCCACCTTGATTACTTTACGGTCATAAGTCATCAATCCATTGATTTCACCTTCCACATCGGTGGTCTGGGTGTAAACGGCGGCGGAAAAACCTGCTTTGATCAGCTTTTTCAGCTGTTCGGCAAACTTGATGTACTCATCGGTAACTTCTTTGGAATTTTTAAACTGAACATATCCCCAATTGCGGTCGGGTTGCCACAAGTGGCCTTGCATCGGTAAACCGATTCCCCCGTATTCGCCCAGTACCGTAACTCTTGATCCGTCGTACAGAAACATTTCGGGACCCGGATATTTGTGCAGATCGAGTATATCTCCGACGGGAAAGTGATTTCCGCCGCTCGCCGGATTCACTAAGCGCGAAGGATCGTAAGATTTAGTCCATTCGACGATTTCTTTTGTTTTGAATTGTCCCCAGGCTTCGTTGAACGGAACCCAGACAACGATACAAGGATATGGCGATGCAAAATCTATAATTTCTTTCCATTCTTTGCGGAAATTAGCTTCCGATTCCGGGGAACGTTGAAGTTCGGAGCCTTCGTAATAGTTCCGCATATCCCAGCGAAGCGTCCGGTCTCCACTCGGCATGTCCTGCCATACGAGCATCCCCAGCCGGTCACAGTGTGTGTACCAGCGGGCAGGTTCTACTTTCACGTGCTTGCGGATCATATTAAACCCGAAATCCTTGGTCTTCTGAATATCATATTTCAGCGCTTCGTCGGTCGGCGCCGTATATAAGCCGTCCGGCCACCATCCTTGGTCAAGCGGTCCGAACTGGAACAGATCCTTGTTATTCAACTGCATGCGTACAATTCCGTTTTCATCACGCTTGGAAGATATTTTACGCATGGCGCAATAACTTTTCACTTTGTCCACCACTTTACCGCCTGAATACAAGTTGATTTCCATGTCATACAGGAACGGAGCGTCCGGCGACCAAAGTTTGGCGTCCGGAATATTCAGATCCAAGGTTTGGCAGGTCGTTGCTTTGGCTGCGGCTACTACATTTTTGCCATCCAACACTTTTACTTCAACGATATCGGCCGGTTGTGCGTTTTTTGCACCGACAGTTACCGACAGTCTGCTTTTATCAATATCGGGAATCGTTTGAACGTTTGCAATATGCTTTTCATTGACCGGTTCCATCCATACGGTTTGCCATATTCCGGTCACCGAAGTGTACCATATTCCTTCCGGTTTTTTGACTTGTTTTCCGCGCGGCTGGAATCCCGTATTCGTACCGTCCCAGACTTTGAGCACGAGTTTTTGTTCTCCCGGTTTCAGGAACGGAGTGATGTCGAAGCAAAACGGGGTATATCCGCCGGTATGTGTCCCGATTTTGATATCGTTGACATATACTTCCGTTTTCCAGTCAACCGCTCCGAAATGCAACAGGACATTTTTATTTTTCCAATTGGAAGGAATCGTCAATGTACGTCTATACCACAATTCATTTTTTTCACCAACCTCTTTCTGTACGCCGGAAAGGCTTGATTCGACGGCGAAAGGAACGAGTATTTTCCCGTCGAACTTGCCGGGTTCGGCCTGTCCGGCCGGTAAAATAGCGTAATCCCAGAGGCCGTTGAGATTTTGCCAATCCGTCCGTTCCATGATTGGACGGGGATATTCAGGTAACACACTGTTCGGATCAATCCGGTTCGCCCAGTCGGTTTTCATCTTGTCGCCGGCCGGTTTCCACTGTCCGGATACATTCAATGTCAGGGCCATTATCCCTGCAAAAACAATCATTTTTTTCATGTGATTAATTTGTTTTTTTATGGAACCTATGGAACCCGCAACAATCTGGCTCCGCCGAACGTTGTTTCATGCTCTTTGGTGCAACTTTTACATGCGGGTTTCATGCGATTAAATTTTATTTTTGTTAATAATAGATAATTTGAGAATCTGTTTAAAATTCCGGAACTTTCGCCTCAAGCGAGGGAGAATCCGTTGCAACTGTAGGCCAGCCGTTGATCCAAAGCACTTTGTCGAGAAATAAATTTCTGCCGCCGGTATTTTCCACGCAAAAGCCGTGGTACAATATCCAATCGTCTCCGGCTTTATCCCGAACAATTTCGGAATTATGCCCTACTCCCACAAATGCATTGTTCTTGTGAATTACCACTTCATGATGATTATCGATCATTGACCGTCCTTGTTTATCCACATAAGGTCCCCACAAATTTTCAGCCCTTCCGACTACGGTGGTATAGGTGCTGTTCAACCCTTCGCAGCAGCTTCCCGTCGAAGCGAAAAGATAATAATACTTACCCCGTTTATGAATGTAAGTACCTTCGTAGGCTGTACCTGCAACTTGTTTTTTCCCGGATTCGTCTTTGATTTTTAATCCGTCGTCCGATAATTCAATGCCGTATATGCCGTGGAAACTGCCCCAAAACAAGTATTTTTTTCCGTCGTCTTCCACATAATTGGGATCAATGGAATTTTGAACGTTAATCGTATTGCTGCGAAACAACATTCCCTGGTCAGTGAATGGGCCTTCCGGTTTGTCGGCCGTGGCGACTCCTATTCCGCAAGTCCATTCTCCTCCCCAGACCGACATTGAATAATATAGTACATACCGGCCATTGATATAATTAATATCGGGCGCCCATAATCCGCCTTTCGGTTCAAATGAAGGACGAGTCGCTTCGCTAAAAGCCGTTCCTGTCAACTTCCAGTTTACCAAGTCGGTAGAATGGTAAACAGGAAGATTGCGCACATCTTCCGTACTGTACAGATAAAAGCTTCCATCGCCAACCTGAATGATGCTCGGATCCGGGACGCTCTTTCGGGTTACCGGATTCCGGTATTTTTTTCCGGTATCGGAATCATTTTCTTTTTCCCTTTCATGACCATCGTATGAGAAGCAAATGGTGGATAAAATTAAGAAAGACAAGAAAACAAAATTTTTTTTATTCATAAATTTTACATTAGTTGAAATATTGTAATACCGTTGAATTTGGCCTTCATTTCTTTTTCAGAAAATAATTCCACCTGAGAAGCTCCATAATTATCCGGTAATTCGAAAATCAATTCCGAATCTACAAAGAAACGGATTTTTTTTTTATTTTTAAAATTCTCCTTCTCCGGAGTGCATTTGACTACGTCGAACGTTATTTTGGTATTTCAGTAAATCCGTGAATTTTTCCTCCTGTTTTGCATGCGGATTTCATTATTTTTCCAAAAGAGCAACGGTACACCAAAGATAAGGAGCTTGTCCATGATAATCGCCTATATTACGCGGACGGTCATAATAATACTGTTTGTCGTTCTTTTTATTTGTTCCGACACAGACCTCTGTTACAGCACCATTATCATTGATGTAATGAGTTAAAACTATCCACGCTTTCCGGGCGACGGGTGCATACTCCTTCGCATCCAACCATCCCTGCTTCACGCCGGTAATGAGTGCGTAGGTAAACATGGCCGATGCGGATGTTTCCGCCCAGCAATCCGGCTCGTCGATCAGTTGGTTCCACATACCGCTTGGTCTTTGATAGTTTTTTAAACTTTTCATCATTGTTTGATAGCCTTCCATTATACGCGGACGGTCTGTATTATCTTCGGGCAAATAACGAAGCAATTCCGCCATACCCGCAGCCATCCATCCATTGCCACGCCCCCAGAAAAACGGAACATCCGGTGCATGGTAGAAAAGTCCGTTCGGACGCTGCAATTCATCCAGATACATCACCATTTCTTTTGCCGCCCTGTCTATATATTTCTTGTCTCCGGTTACTTTACAGGCCTGGGTCTGCACAATGGTAATCATATACATATCGTCGATCCACAAGCGTGTCTGCCATGTGTATCCTTTCTCTGCCCATGCTTTTTCTTCCGGTTTCGCGTTCTCGGGAACCTGCCATTGGGTATCAGCATACGGCATACCCAAGTCCTTATACTGCTTTTCTTTCGTTATCTGATATAGTTCCAAAGGCAGACTTCCGAACATATTTAAATCAACATGATTCTTAATTGGCAACAGTTCTTTTTCTGATTCCATTAAGAGATTAAACTTATTTTGTAAAAGTTTCAGAAGTTTTTTGTCTTTAGTTATCGCGGCGAACTTAAGAGATCCGTTCCAATAAAATGTTTCCGGATAACTAATCCATTTCCCTGCATGAAGCGCATGCTTCGAATCTACAAAACGGTATGCTAAACGTTTCCCTATTTCTTCGGGAGTATATCCTTTGGGAAAGTCGGTCAGTAAATTATTCTGGGCGAATAAGAACTGAAAAGGGAAAAGGACGAATAAAAAAAATATTTTTTTGCACATAATAATCGCATTTTAACTGTTGAAATATCATTAAAGTTAATCTTAATAAATTCACTATTAACCGGCTATACTTGAGTTTTCCGGTTAATAGTGAATAGAAACAGGCAAACAGAGATTTAGTTTGTCGTTTTGTCTTCGTCAGCTACGGCATCTTCCCATTTATCCCATTGAGGTATGGATGGATCATATCCGTCATAGCCATAATTCTGGCTCAGTTTACCTTTGTTGTTGGCGGTGATTGCCTTATCAGGAATCGGCCAGTAAATATTCTTTTTGTCCATGGTATAGTTGGGGTTGCTGTTACCGGTGGCATCAATCTGCACAGGCCCCTTATTATACATACTATAATGCACAATGCGTTGATACCAGTAACTTCCGCCGTTGGAATCCGTACCGCTTTGTTTGTCAAAGTTGTCCAAACTATACGTATTGCCCCATTCGTCGGGTTTTCCGCTACGGGCAAGACAGAGCGACACTCGGGTCAGTTCCACGTTGCGCCACTCTTCCCAATACAATTCGCGGGCGCGCTCGTTCATAATGTCGCCAATAGTAACGGTTCCATTATAAAGTTCGGTACATTTAGCCCGCTGTCTCACCGTATTTAAATCATCCTTAATGGTAGGATCATTCGGATTCATATAGTATTTGGCTTCGGCTCGAAGAAGATATGCTTCAGCCAAACGGTAAAGATACCAATCGGCCATACCGCCGTTAGTAGCGCCTCTGTTGCCGTCTGAACCGCTTATATTAGCTTCATTCACAGGATCGTCCAGATAAAATATGTAATGAGGAACATCGAACCAGCGGCGAATAGTGTCGCTGCACAGCAGCGCTCCGTTGTCGGGATTGAAAAGCGTGACGGGTTTTCCAAATTCCGAAGATGCCTTGTTGTTGACACGGTAATCTTCCATGCGCACCCAGTTGCCTGCTTCCGAGTTATGGCGCAAGTCGGTCTTGTCCATAACGCCGTTAACACTCCACAAAGTATGGGTTTGAAAATAAGTGGGACGGAATGTAGCAATGCCTCGCCCGAACGCCCGCATATAATCATATTTCGAATCATAGTCGGCGCTGTTCCGTTTTATGTTTTGCAGTGCCTGCTTACCGTCTTTTGTTTTTAGCCTTCCATCAAAAATAAAGGGATACAAGATGCGCATCGTAAGCATTTTAACGAATGCTTCCGCCTCCGAACCCCGATTAGGCATACCCATAATGACTTCTTTATTAGCAGCAATGAGTTTGTTTTCGGCGCGGTGCAAATCCCAGATTACATTGCGGGTAATGGGCCATGTTTGCGGTTCGCCGCCATCGTTAAATGTCCCGAAGTTGTTTTGCATGAGCGAATAGCCTGATTGTTCAATCAATATGTCGGTTTGTTCTTTGGCTTTGGCATATTCTCCCGTTGCCAGATAGCATTTGGCAAGCAACATGCGGCAAGCCCCCTTGTTCACCATGCCTGTCAGATCCATATCTTTTTGGTCGGGTACCCATTGGACGGCAAACTCCATATCTTTGGTAATCATTTGTAGAATAGCGTCGCGTTTCGTACAGCGGTAGTTTTGCTTGGGCACCTCCAAAATTTTTGTTACAAGTGGTATATCGCCATACTGAAACACTAAAGCCATATACCGGAAAGAACGATGAAAACAGGCTCTGCCCTTATATATATTTCGGGTGGCTTCGTCCAAATCTTCGACTTTATCTACAAATTGGATAATGGTGTTGGCATACATAATGCCTTTATAGGTTTCCTCCCAAAAATACCAGAGGCTGTTTGTTCTGTCAAGATTCTGCTGAGTATTGTGATCACTCGTAGGGGTGAGCATATTGGCCACATCGCAAAGCATGCTGCGCTTGTCGGTCGCACTGGCAACCATCAGTTCGGAAAAGATGTATTCCGTTCCTATGGAAAGCATTTCATTGTGGTCGGTCGCCCAATACAGTTTGAGGTGACGGTCACATATCGCCAACGCCGACCTCAAGCCCGGTTCGGTGCTGAATGTGGCGGTAGGTTCGTAGAGTGATAGCGGGTCGGGTTTCAAAAATTCTTCCGAACATCCGCTAAGCAAAATTGTGCCGCCTATAAACAAGGTAAGGCATATATGATTCAATTTTTGAGTTATCTGTTTCATGTGATTAATTTGTTTTCTATTAGTATTTAAAAATTTAGATTCAGTCCTAATGTATAAACACGAGTAGCCAATCCGCCGGTTTCGGGATCGCCATATTCCCAGTCTTTTGCCCACACAGCGGCGTTGCGAACGGTGGCGTACAGTTTGATACGCTCTATATCCAATTTTGAAGTCCACTTTTGCGGTAATGTATATCCCACAGAAATGTTTTCGAGGCGAATAAACGAACGGTCATACAGTTTTCCCGCACCGGCAGCGCCGGTAGGTCCTTTGGCTTCAATACGTCCATAATCATTGGTGGGGTTATCAGGCGTCCAATATTCTTTTGCCGGCAGATTTGCCAAAGCGTACGCCATACGTCCTCCGTCATCATCATTATTGAGGTAGTTGCCCGACATACTTTTGTGCCCCATATATGAGTAAATGTTGAACGAGATGCTGAGGTTCTTCCACAATATGAACTCATTACGCAAAGACCAATGGAAAGGAGGAGTAGTTTGTCCGAGAAATTCTTTATCGTCATCATTATATACAAACGTAACGGTTCCATCGGCGTTTACCTTATCGTTGGCAGGGTTATTCGCCACTTTGGGATCGCCCGGCGCCTGACCGTATTTTTTCGCTTCCTCCACCTCATTTGCCTGCCAAATTCCGGTAACACGGTAGTCCCAGATTGTACTGATGGGCTGTCCGATAAACCATCCGTTCGCTTTATCGTCCATTTCTCTTGCTCCTGTCACATTTCCTTCCGAATCCAGAACATCCACGTTTTCGTAGTATAGATGTTTTATCTCGTTCTTGTTGTATGAAAAACCGAATGTGGTATTCCATTCCAACATACTGTTTTTGATATTACGCGACTGTAATGAAAATTCAACCCCGCGGTTATCCACTTGTCCCAAATTGGTGGTAATAAAAAGAAATCCCGAAAATTCAGGCAGGCGCTGTCTCATAATCATATCATGGGTACTCATATTGTAATATTCGATGCTTCCCGATATGCGGTCATTGAGGAACCCGAAATCAAGCCCGAAGTTCCATGATGCGGTTTTTTCCCATTGCAGATGCGGATTTGCCATCCGGTCGGCCATTAAATAGCGCAATAGCTCCTGTTCTCCGCTTTTGTTGAGATAGCCCTGCATTTTACCCGCTCCTTCGTAAAGGTTGGCAAGCGCCTGGTAGGGATCACTCAGCGACCGGTTACCGTTTTTCCCGTAGGATACGCGCAATTTTCCGGTACTCATGATATTGTTCCATTTATCAAAGAATTTTTCGTTTGCAAATGACCATGCCAGCGATATTGAGGGGAAAGTGGCGTAGGGATTGGATGAACCGAATGCGGAATATCCGTCTCTACGAATAGATGTAGTGAGCATATAGCGACTGTCGTAGGAATAAAACAAACGGGCCAGTAAAGCATCTGCCGTTTGGTGTGAGTCGCTGCTTGAGTAAGTACTGCTTTCTTTGGAGCCATTTTTGGTATTATGAAAACCCAAAATATCAGATGGTAAGATATTGCGAGCTTCAATGCGATCCTGCCAGTATTGACGTTCTTCGGCCTCCTGCACAAGCGTAAGGATTACGTGATGTTTTTCCTTGAAAGTGTAGTCCCATGCGAGCGTATTGTTGAGCGACCAGTCGAAACGCTTTGCCTGTTCGCGGTTTGCCCCGCGTGATTTGGGATCGGAACCCGGTAAACTCGCCGACATGAAATAGCGGTCATAAAAAAACTGATAGCGCGGTGAAGCATTGAACGAATAGGTAATATTATACGGTAACGTTATTTTGGCGTTCAAAATGCTGTTCAGCACGGTGTAGCCTTTTTCCAATTTCAGATATTGTTTTTGAAATTCGTAGTTATAGCCCCTTTGACTGAAATCGGAACTCAGGGGATATTGCAACAAATTGCCGTTTTCATCGGCATAATCGGCATAAGGACTATTGCGCATCTGGTAATCGTTATCTATCCCTATTTCGCCATCCGAACGGTCTTGAAAGTTTACATTGGCGCCTATTTCGAGCCATTTGTTCACCTTGCCTTCCACTTTCATATTGGCGCGTATGGCCTGGTATTCATCATCTACTTGCGCACCCTGATTTTTCAGGTAGCCCATTGACAAATAATAGTTCATCTTGTCGCTGGCACCGCTTACACTGGCATTGTAGTCTTGATTGAAGCCTGTCCGGTAAGTGTGCTTAGCCCAATCAACCGTTTTACCGGCAAGGAAATTTTCGAGTGCATTACCCTTGAATCCAAGCCTTTTAGCCCAGATGCTCAAATCGGAATCGCCACTTTCGTTGGTGCTATACGCCCGCCAAGCATCAACAGAAATATTTGACGGCAGTTGGTCGGGGCGCATAAAAAATCCGGGTTGATTGGCATAAACACCTGTTTGATATGCTTCATAAGCCCCTGTCTCCGGATTCACACCATAAGAATTTTTCGTGTACCAATCTTGGCGATGTTGTAAATAGGCTTCCGGAGCGAATCTTTCACGATAATTACTTTCTTGCGTCCAACCCGTATTCGTACTAATGTTTACAACGGGTTTCCCCTGCTTCCCCTTTTTGGTAACGATAATGATAACGCCACTTGCCGCCTTTGCACCATAAATAGCCGCTGCCGAAGCATCTTTGAGAACGTCGATCTGGGCAATATCATCCGGATTGATTTCCGAGAGTTCTCCATAAAATTGCATTCCGTCAATAATGAGCAAAGGGTTGTTGTGGCCGCCGTCAGTATAGACCGAACGCTGCCCGCGTATCATCAGGCTACCTCCTCCTTTGGCCGAAGCATCGTAGCCCACTTGCAAACCCGGAGTACCGCGCAAGATATCCTGAACAGTCTTGGGATTTTCGTTGGCCATATTTTCGGGACGGATTTGAATAACCGAACCGGTAAGATCTTTTTTCCGCATGGTGCCGTAGCCGACTACCACCACTTCATCCAACGTTTTCTGATTGGTTTGCAACGTGATTGTCACCGAAGCAAAATTCTTCACAACAATTTCCTGCGAAAGATAACCTATATAAGAAAAAACAAGTGTTTCCCCTTCTTTAACCTGAAACTCGAAATTACCGTTCACATCGGTAACCGTACCCCGGTTGGTACTTTTAATTCCAACGGTTACGCCGATCAAAGGCTCTTGTTTGTCGTCGGTTACAAGTCCTTTGAGTGTTCCCGACTGTGCAAACAAATGGGTTCCAATAAACAAAAAACAAACGATGGGAGAGATTTTCATCCATCGAATGGTTTTTCCAAGTAGAATTTTTAAATACGTTTGATTCATAATATTAATTTTTTTTGTAAAATTGTACAAAGCAAAGTTAAGAAACCTTGTTTTTAAAAGAGGTTATTATTTTATCATTTTAATGTACTTTTCTATCAAATATGGAGCTGCGTATCAGTTTTCGGTTTCTTGGCAGGAAATTACATTTTTTTGATAAGATTTTTTCATTTTCAATTCATATCTTTGCATTTATTTATGAAAAGTATTCCTTTATCAATCATCGCTTTTATTTTTCTGATCAGTCCTGCGACACTGAAAAGCGAAGAAAGTTACTACTTCAGAAGATTTGGTGTCGAAAACGGGCTTCCGCAGAATACCGTTTCCTGCATATTACAGGATAAGCAGGGTTTTATGTGGTTCGGCACCAAAGACGGACTGAGCCGTTACGACGGATACACATTCAAAAATTTCAAGCACGACAAAAAAAACAAGAACAGCATAGGCAACAATTTTATCCGCAGTCTCTATCAGGATGAAAAAGAAAATATCTGGGTCGGAACGGATGCCGGAGTCTATATCTATAATCCGTCTTCGGAAAATTTTTCACTCTTTGATTTGCAAACTACCAATGGAATATCCATCGAAAGAGAAGTAAATGATATTAAAGCCGATAAAAACGGGAATCTCTGGTTTGCCGTGGATTGGCAGGGTGTTTTTCTGTATAAAACGCAACAACGGGAATTGATTTTTTACAAAGTAAATACGATTGTCAATGCCTGGTGCATTTGCATAGACCGGGAAGACAATGTATGGATAGGCACTCACGGAGGGGAGCTTAATTGGTATGACCGGAAAAATGACCGGTTTGAAACCATTCCAATAGATAAAGAAAATGTGGCAGGGGATGATATATACCGCCTTTATCAGGACAATTACAACGATTTACTGATTGGAACGGCAAACGGCGGGGTTAAAAAACTAAGTTTGGTAACCAAACAAATCAAGCCTTTATTTACTTCGGAGGGATGGGAACGACTGTTTGTCAGAGATATCATCCGTAAATCCGATACCGAACTCTGTATCGGTTCGGAGTCGGGAATTTACATTTACAATACACAAAGCCAAACCCTGAAAAACTTTAGTCACGAACTGTTTGATCCTTATTCGCTTTCGGATAATGCGGTTTACAGTTTGTACAAAGACCGGGAGGGAGGGCTTTGGATCGGCACTTACTTCGGAGGTGTCAATTATTATCCGCCGCAGCATACTCCTTTTGAACGGTTTTATCCGCAAAATAAAAAAAATACAATACACGGGAAACGAATACGGGAATTTCAACAGGATCAACAGGGCAATTTATGGATTGGCACGGAAGATGAAGGACTGAACTATTACAATCCCCAGACAAAAACATTCAAAAATTTGATGCCGGATGAAACCTCCGAGAGCGTTTCTTATCATAATATTCACGGATTATTGGCGGATGGCGATAAACTGTGGGTCGGGACATTTACGCATGGCGTTAACGTCATTGACATTAAAACGCAAAAGGTAATCCGGCGCTATAAAAAAACGGAAGATCCTCATTCTTTATGCGATAACAGTGTTTTTTCAATTTACAAGGATGAATCCGGAAATTTATGGTTCGGAACGATTTACGGATTAGCTGTTTACAATCCGCAACAAGATAATTTCACCAAAATCGCCTATACCGGTGATACCTTTATTTATGATATCTTCCAATCGTATGACGGGATATTGTGGTTTGCCTCTTTCAACCGGGGACTTTTTCGCTACAATCCGAGAAACGATGAATGGAAAGTATTCGTTCCGGATACGAAGAATAAAAATAGTTTGGGACACAACAAGGTTATTTCTATTTACGAAGACAGCAAAAAAAGGCTGTGGGTCACCACCGAAGGAGGTGGTATTTGTAAGTATAATAATGAAGATGAGAGTTTTACCTCTTATACTACCAAAGAAGGTTTACCGAATGACGTGGTTTATAAAATTTTAGAGGATAATAAAGGCCGGTTATGGTTGACGACCAATAACGGACTTTCCTGTTTCAATCCGGAAAACAATAACATAAAAACATTCACAATCGACAATGGCCTGTTGGGCGACCAGTTTAATTACAAGTCCGGATACAAAACGCCCGGAGGCATGTTGTATTTTGGTTGCCTGAACGGTTTTATCGCTTTTGATCCGCTTACTTTTACCGAAAATGATTACATTCCTCCGGTGGTTATTACAGATTTTCATTTGTTCAATAAAGAAACGAAAAGCGAGGGATATGATTCTTTGTTCAAACAATCCGTCAACACCTTAAACGAAATCCGTTTAACGTATAAACAATCGTCTTTCAGTATTGATTTTGCCGCCCTAAGTTATATGGCCCCCGGGAAAAACAAGTATGCCTATATTTTGGAAGGTTTTGAAAACAAATGGACACAATCGGAAGGGACACACAGTGTGACCTATTCCAATATACCTCCGGGAAATTATATATTCCGGGTGAAAGGTTCAAACAATGATGGTCTTTGGAATGAACAATCATCCTCCCTGAAAATACATATCCTCCCACCGTTTTACAGGACAAAATTAGCCTATACCGTTTATTCGATCTGCTTACTTTTCATCATTTTCCAATTGATTATTTCATATAAAAGAAAAATGGAAAAACGAAACAAAAGGAAGTTGGAAATATTCGAAAATGAAAAAAACAAAGAACTGTATAATGCTAAAATTGCCTTTTTCACCAATATCGCACACGAAATACGGACGCCCTTAAGCCTGATTAAAGGTCCGCTCGAACATATCCTGACGGAAAATGTCGAAGAACCGGAATTAAAAGAAAATCTGGAAGTTATAGAAAAAAATACCAACCGGCTACTCGACTTAAGCAACCAATTGCTTGATTTCAGGAAAATGGAATCAAGAGGATTTCAGTTGAATTATATCAATACAGACATCAAGCAATTGATTCAGGATGTATTTGTCAGATTCAAACCAACGGTAACACAAAAGAACCTGAGCTTTCAAATGGATTTTTCGGCAGACACCATTCGTGCGGATGTAGATCGTGAAGCTTTTACCAAAATACTAAGCAATCTGCTTACAAATGCCACAAAACATGCGGAATCCCGAATTCAGATAACAGCAGACATCATTTCCGCCGGAAACGGGAATGACAACGATCTGATCCGCGTTGAAGTTTCCAACGACGGCTCATTAATTCCCAAAGAAATGTCCGAAAAAATATTCGAACCTTTTTTCCAGATCAGAGATGAAACCGGAAATAATGTAAAAAGCGGAACCGGACTGGGTTTACCCCTGGCACGCTCATTGGCTGAATTGCATCACGGAAAACTTTGTTTAAATACATCCTCCGCGCAATTAAATTCCTTCATCATGGAACTTCCTGTAAAACAAGCCTCATCCATCGTAATCAATACGGAATTGACGGAACCGGAAATCGAACCCAAGCCTGAAGAAAATCCTTTCTCAATCAGTAAGCCTACCTTGTTGCTCGCTGAAGATGACCGGGATATGAGACATTTTCTCTATGGAAAACTGAAAACTCATTATCATGTGATGAAAGTTTCGAATGGAAAAATAGCGATGGATTATCTTCAGAAAGAAAATATCGACATCGTAATCACTGATATCATGATGCCGGAAATGGATGGTTTACAACTGTGTAAGGAAATCAAATCGAATGTCAATTACAGTCACATTCCTGTTATCATGCTTACGGCAAAAGCCGGATTACAGTCGCGTATTGAAGGCTTGGAAGCCGGAGCCGATGCTTATGTCGAAAAACCCTTTGCGATGGAACACTTGTTCGCCCAGATTTCCAATCTTTTTATGAATCGAAACAAAGTGAAACAGGCGTTTATCAACTCACCGGTACAGAGTGTCGGTAGCATTGCACTGACCAAATCGGATGAGATTTTTTTGGAAAAAGTAACGAAAATCATTCATAAAAACTTGTCCGAAAGTTCTTTCAATGTCGATTTGCTGGCTGAAGATCTGCACATGAGCCGTTCAAGTTTACACCGGAAAATCAAAGGAATATCCGAATTGACTCCGAACGATTTTATCCAGTTGGTACGGTTGAAAAAAGCGGCGGAATATTTGCAGGAAGGTTCATACCGGATCAATGAAATAGGTTTCTTAGTCGGTTTTTCTTCTTCCTCATACTTTTCAAAAAGTTTTAAAAAGCAGTTCGGGATATCTCCCAAAGAGTTTATTTAGTTCTTACTCAATATCCAACAATCTCCAGTCTTCACATTTCTTCACTTTCGCCGGAAAATCTTGTACCCAATGATAATTATGTGTCGTCATGATGATTGAAGTGCCGCTTTCAGAGATTTCGTGAAGAAGTTTCACAATCTGAGCGCCGGCTTCAGGGTCTAAATTTCCGGTCGGTTCGTCGGCCAGAATCAGGTCGGGAGAGTTGAGCAGCGCACGGGCGATTACGATTCGTTGTTGCTCGCCGCCGGATAATTCATGCGGGAATTTATAATCTTTGCGTTCCATGTCCACTTTTTTAAGTACTTCATGGATACGCATTTCAATGTCGTCTTTGTCTTTCCAACCGGTCGCTTTCAATACAAATTCGAGATTTTCATGCATGGAGCGATCTGTCAATAACTGAAAGTCTTGGAACACAATTCCCACTTTCCGGCGCAAATAAGGAACCTGTTTTCGTTTGATTTTCCGCAAGTCATACTCAAAAACCTGGGCATAACCTTTTTTAACCGGTATTTCACAATAGATGGTTTTTAGCAGAGAACTCTTGCCGGAACCTACTTTTCCGATGATATACAAAAATTCACCCTTCTCTATCTGAAAAGTCACGTCTTTCAGAATAAGGTTTTCTCCCTTGCGGACTTCTATATTTTCGTAATCAATTAAAACCATGCTATTATTATTCTTTGTGTCTCTTTTTCAATTCTTTAGCTAAATCTTCGATCCGGAAGCCTTTATAAGTCAACAAGACGATTAAATGATAAAGCAGGTCGGAACTTTCGTACAATAACCGGTCGTCATCGCCTGTCATCGCTTCGATAACGGTTTCGACGGCTTCTTCACCGACTTTTTGAGCAATTCTTCCGATGCCTTTGCTGAAAAGGCTGGTTGTGTAAGAACCTTCCGGCATTTCCCGGCGACGGCTGAGAATGAAATCCTGCAAATATTTCAGGAATAGAATGTCTTCTTCGTTGGATTCGTTGAAACAAGTATCATTTCCCGTGTGGCAAACAGGCCCTGCCGGATTGACTTTGATCAGTAACGTATCTTGGTCGCAATCTTCATTGATGGAAACAACATGCAGGAAATTTCCGCTTTCTTCGCCTTTGGTCCACAATCGTTGTCTGGAGCGACTAAAAAAAGTTACCTTGCCGATTTCCTGTGTTTTAACGAATGCCTCTTCATTCATGTAACCCAGCATTAACACCTTATTTGTCTGTTCGTCCTGTATGATGGCGGGAATCAGGCCGCCCATTTTCTCAAAATCAAGCATATTTTTAAAATTTCTTTGCAAAAGTACAAAAAAAAGTCGTAAGTTAAAAGAAAATGACAGAAAAGCAGGAATTGAGTAACTGTACTCATCATTGGAATCATGCAATTAATTTATCCAACCAGCCAACCAAACCCTGCGGGTCTTTCGTGTAAACGTCTGCGTTGATTTGTTTGGCAAAATTCATTAGTTTATTGATTTAACTTCATTACTTCTTCATAAGTTCCGTATTTTCGGGCGGCAGAAATTAGTGCGCGGAAATTTTCGGGTGGCGTATTCCGTCCCATCGCGCAACCGGAACTGATAAAAAGACTTTGACCTTTCGTTTGCTCTATGACCTCTTTCACCGCTTTGTCCACATCATCCGGCGTTCCTAATACCAGCGGGAAACTGGGATTTACATTCCCCATCAACACGGTGGACAAGGGAACGGATTCGCGTGCTCGACGCATATCCAATTGCCAGTCCACTTCGAGAATTTTTGCGCCCGTACTCCCCATATCTGCAATAATATCGTTGGTTCTTCCACAAATATGGATGGAAAACGGAATGCCGTAATCCTGCACCTCCTGTGTCAATTGCTTTTCCGGTTCCAGTGCAAAAGCGCGGTATAAATATGGGTCAATCAGATTGGGTCCTGCCAGAGCATCGCCAATGGAAGTAGCGTGCGCTCCTGCATCTTTCTGCGCTTTGGCAAAAACGACGCATACTTTTCGACAGTATTCCAGCACATCGGCTATCACTTTGGGGTCTTCTGTAAGCAAATCCATCATGAACTGCTGGGTGCCGCGAAGCAGACAGGCTATGCTGAAAGGTCCCTGGTCGGCACGTCCCATGACGAACACATGGTCGCCAATGGCATCCACCAAAGTGCGTGTTGCTTCCAACCACTCGCACAAGCGACCGGCTTTAAGCGGGTCGGGCACTTCTAAATCATATACATCCCGCAAATCCTTGAGTACCGGATATTCCTCGTTGACAACAGCCGGATCATCATCCCTGAAAATCACTTTAGCGCCGATGGCTTCCGCTATGGATGCATCGTCGAAGTCGATGATGCAACCGTCATAACCGTATTTTTCTTGTGAAATCTGATGCGCTTGCGCCATCTTTTTACCGTTGTGATTGATGTCGCCAATCCTGAATCCCGCCGTTTCAATGGCGAGCATAAAACATTGCGGAACAACAGGTAGTGTATCAAACTTTTCGCCGTTCAGTACAGCAAGACATCTTTCTAATGAAGTCATATTATTTCTTTTTATTCGTTTTTAATAATTTGTTTCAGGCTCATCTCTAATTTTTTTTGCTGTTCTTCGTTCAATGGATTGTATGTAACATCATTCAGGTGGGTGTTTGCATCTTCAAAAATAATGATTCGCGCCGCTTCGTCCATTGCAATGTTGTGCCAAACATCCGCCGGAACATTGTAAATAATTCCTTTTTGTAACGGAATCGTTTCAAAGCGAAGGGCGTTATCCGTTTGTTCTGCAGCTATCAATACGGCAAATCCTTCCAACAGCACAAATACTTCATCTGTTTGCGTGTGTTTTTCTATTTTATCAATAGATTTGAAATCCTGCGATTCCGCATAATTCAAGATGGCAGCCTGCCAACGCGGGGTAATCAGACAGGGTTTATACCCTTGTTCCGAATATGCATACTCTTCAATTAATTGTTTCATACTTTTTTATATTAAAAATTTTCTTTATTTTTTCATTACAGACACAGCCGCCAGCAAGATATAAACCAACGCAACCAATAACACTGACAAACTAATCAACTGATTGGTAGCATCGGCAACAAATCCCATCACCGGTGGCAACAAAGCGCCTCCGGCTACTCCCGTAATCATCAGCGCCGATATCTCGTTGGTCTTGGAGGCATCCACTTTCAAGGCGCCTGAAAAAGCGATGGCGAAAACATTGGCGCAAGTCAAACCCAACAAGGCGAGGCTTACCATAATTACCCAGACATTGCTTGTCAACATCAAGAGGATGAAGGAAACTACAGCCGCGAGCATAGTAGTGATAAGGAATTTGCGGGGCGCAATCTTTACCAACAGAAATGCGCCGAGAAATGTTCCTGCGGTACGGGCAACGTAATAGAGACTGTTAGCCAATCCGCTTTGTTCCAACGGCATGGCGCAGCGTTCGAGCAGGTATTTGGGTGTGGCAGTCATCAGTCCGATTTCAAAACCCACAATCAACACAATGACAGAGAAAAAGACCAGTATCGATTTGTTTTTCAACAAAGCAAAAATCTTTCCGGAGGCATTGCCGCCGATAACCGGAGATTCCTCAACCGATACGGCAAGCAGCCAGACGAACGACAACAAAGTGGCGGCTGCATAGATGGGAAAAATCAGCTTCCAATTGCCGAAAGCAGAGGCAACAACGCCAATAATCACCGGTCCCAGAAAAGACGAAACGGCTTTGATAAACTGCCCCAACGTGAGTGTGCCGGTTATTCTGTTTTCGGGAACTACATTCGTAATCAAGGGATTGAGCGAAACCTGCAAAATCGTATTTCCGATACCCAGCAAGGCAAATGCCAGCAGAACAAAGGGAAAACTGTATTCTATCAAGGGTATCATCATTGCCGCAATGGTGACCACAGCGCTCAGCAGCACGGTTTTCTTCCGTCCGATTTTTCCCATAAGGATACCTGTGGGCAGTGAAAACACGGCAAACCACAGAAAGACCATCATAGGCAAAAGATTAGCGAGTTTGTCACTCAGCCCGAAATCCTGCTTTACATAACTGACCGAAATGTTTACCACATCCACAAAGCCCATGATAAAGAAACCGAACAGGATGGGAAATAAATACGATAATTTGATTTGAGATTTCATTGGTTATTATTTTTTGTTTTCAAATCTTATACTTTTATAAACGCAAAAGCGCGTAAACTGACTATTTGTTTACACGCTTTTTAAATTTATGAACAAAATTTATTATTCGCTGATGGTAATTGTATTTTCTTTCAAATTAATACAAAGTACAGTATTCTCAAAGAAATCTAAACCAAGGTATCTAACAGCATTTTCAGATTATGCTTGTCCTCAAGTTCAACGGTTACAATAATTACCCCGCTGACGGCTTCTCTGTCGAAAGAATAGGTCATAACACAACAGGATGAAAAAGGCTTACAATAAGGCTTCTGTTTCTTAACGGTGTTACCCGATTAAAAAATAATGCCGTTTTTTTATAGTTGGCAATTAAGGGTTTGCCAAGATAACACACCTCTTTCTTATCGCGACTATGATAAACTACTTCTCCGCCAAGAAACTTCTGATTGATTTTGTCAATTTCAGGATTGCCCAACAAAATCCACTCATCTGGATAAAGTCGCTCAATTTCGTTGATATTTACTAATTGTCCCATAATCTATTGGTATTAAATATTATGCGAATTTAACAATATTTTTTTACTTTCGCAAATAATACCACAAAGATAACCACATTAAACGAATTTACCCAATAAGCGTTGAGCAATTTGTTCATTAGAAAGAAAAGTCAATGAGAATTGAAAATTGAGATTAATTCTCAATTCTCAATTCTCAATTAATTTAAGCGTGTAAACAAATATGTCAAAGAACGTTTGGAATAAGTTTCCGAAATGGAAATGCTATTCCCCATGCGATTAATTTGTTGGGTGCATTTCAAATTTTAATTTAAACGTCTCAATGGCATGATGACCTACTTTGTAAGAAAAACCGGTCCCTGATGCTTTCAGGACTGTAGGTTCCTCTTCAATAATGTTGGTGTGACTTGCGGATTGAACAGGAGATGCAAAGTTGAAAACCGCTTCCGTATCTTTCCCTTCGATGTCGTAACAACGCAGTACAACGGAATCGTCGTCATCGCATTTTTTTATGGTGCTAACTACCACACCTTTTCCGTTTATCGAGCTAAAACTATACGTTTCCGGCAACGAACCGGAATATTTTCGCGGCTCACTGACGATTGCCCTGAGCGGTTGTTTGCTTTGCGTACCGGATTGATACCCATTCTTCCAGTCGCCTTTGTGCGTGTAGAGCGAAAAACTGTAGGTATGGTCGCCCGGTTGCAGGTAATAGTTTCCTGCCCAATGGCAACTTTTCCTGCTCGCTAAAAGAACAGGCTGCAACACCGCGTAATCTACGGGCTTATCCGTCGGGTCTATCCAGTCGAACACTGCCACATCCGAACTGATGGTTAAGCCCGTTTTGCCGTCCGATGCGGAAAACCAATCCTGCACTTCGCGCGGATGTATATCCTTGCAGGGTGTTGTATAAATCTGATAGTCATTGGAATAACCGGCAGCGCCTGCCATCTCGTCTTTGCCCACTTCCAAAACGCCCATCGGTACTTCGTAGGTTACTTTCGCCTGTTTCATATTCAAAGGGAAAGCCAAGCGAAATTCCCGCCAGTTCTCGCCGTTGAAACGGTTTAAATCCGTTTCTATATCAATACGTTTGACGGTTTTATACATTACAATGCGGAGCACCGCCTGCGTTTCCTTAAAAGGTTGTATGGTTTGGAAAACGTCGCGCACCGCGCCCGTTTCGATGCACTGCCATTGCTGTTTGTAATTGCTCAGCTTGTCGAAGCCTTCCATGGTGGGCTGCTGCACGTCGGTAAACTCACCGGCACCGTTACCCTTTGACTGCATGGTAAACAGTTCTCCACCGGAAAACTTCTGTGTCTGGAAGATTTCTGTTTTCAGTTCCTTGTCGAACAGGCTTGTGATGCCACCGTTGCCCAAAACGATTTTGTAATAGGCATTTTCATAAGCAGGAACGGCTGACGGTATGTTGATATTGCCGGCAGGAGGCGTCCCTTCGGCGAGGTAATAGGTCTTGTAGCCCAAGGGCGGAACGTTTTCAGCCACAAAAACAAATGAAATCACTTCATCTCTGTTGCCCGTGTATTGATGCTGCGTAGTCAGTTGGTAGGCAATTTCCTTGCCCGAACTGTCAATCAGTTTGAGATGCGAGTGATGCCAACTTTCCAAATCCAGCGTAAACATCACAGGGTCTGTTCTTTCCCACGACAGGGGATTGAAAACGGTTACGGCACGCAGGTTTTCTGTCTTGAAATTGATTTGACGGGCGATGGAAGCAAGCGATTCAGTAAGAACCTCTTTCCCCTTGTCCCTTGCATACTCGAATTTTTCGCGGAACAGGCGGTCGGTCACCTCGCCGTGGTTGCCACCCCAGCCGTGGTCGGGATAAATGGCGGATTCCCAAGCATCTGAAAGTAATTGGGCAGGATAGTTGCTGAAACTTTTGTTTACCAACGCATTGAAGGTAGCGAATTTTTCCGCTGCCGTCAACAGGCGGCTTGCTTCACGCCCTGCTTTCAAGGCACGTTGATGCGCCGGACCATGAATGTATAACCATACATCCGGACGTTCACCATGCAATTCGTCAAATTTCGCATCTTTGTCATCGGAGATTTTGTCCATGGCGTTTGTGGCGGTAGCATATCGGATATATGGTTGGTTTCTTGCATTTTTCCCTTGTACGTCGTCATTCCAATTTTTCATGTAGGCATCCCAGTTCAAAGGCTTGGAAAAATCATCGGAATAGAGCACAAGCAGGTGAGGTTTAATATTCCTTTCCTTGTAATAGGCATCAAATTTATCACGAAATTGAATCAGCACTTCGGTACGGGCGGAATCTGTCTTGGCGTGCTCGATTTTTCGCGCTAAGTCGGCATAAATTCCCTGTGTCCATCCCAATACATAACTCCCGTCAGGGCTGAACCATTTATAGAGCCCCGGTTGCTGACGACCGAACTGGTAGTAAGGAATACCGGCTTTGGCCAGTATCTGCGGGTACTGAAGCGCCAAGCCGGGCACATCTTCGTTATATGCTGTGCGAGCGTCGCAGCCCGGCAATGTCTTTTTCAGGTATTTCCTGCCGAAATAAACCTGACGTACCAGCGCCTCACCGTCATACATGGACTGGTAGGGCTGTTTGTTGGTGGCGCCCCACTCCAATCGTCCTTCCAACGTGTATTTCAGAATATCGCCGTAGCGGTCAGGATGGCGTTCAAGGTATTCCCTCAGCGATAAGGCATCTTCCACCGAAAAACAATAATTCTTGTTTTCCGCCATGCGTTTTAATGCTGGTGTAATCATCTGTTCATCGCGAAAACGGACACATTCATCCGGAGTGTCCATCCATGCGATGTCCTGATGGCTTGAGTTTACAATAAACATTTGGCCACCCTTGAAATAAGACTTATCTTGTTTCTCTTGCGCCGAAATAGTGATGGAACAAGCAATGATACTTAAAAATAATACTATTCTTTTCATTTTCACAAATTGTTATTTTAATTTGAATGTTTCAATGGCATGATGTCCTATTTTATAGGAAAAACCCTGTTCGGAAGATTTGATGGATGTTGGTTCTTCCTCTATGATGTTGGTGTGGCTAACCGCTTGTATCGGCTTGAAAATCTGAAAGGAGGCTTCCGTATCTTTCCCTTCGATATCATAACAGCGCAGTACAACGGAATCGTCGTCATCGCATTTTTTTATGGTGCTAACCACTACGCCTTTGACGTTTACCGAACTAAAACTGTACTGTTCGGGGAGTGTACCGGAGTAGAGGTGCGGCAAGCTGACTACCACCTGAAACGGTTGTTTGCTCTGGGTACCCTGCTTGTAACCGTTCTTCCAATTGCCGCTGTGGGTAAACAGGGAAAAACTGTAGGAATGATTGCCGGGTTGCAGATAGAAGTTTCCTGCCCCGTGGCAGCTTTTCCTGCTTGCTAAAAGAACAGGCTGCAACACCGCGTAACCGACAGGGTTGTCCGTCGGGTCAATCCAGTCGAACACTGCTACATCCGAACTGATGGTCAAGCCCGTTTTGCCGTCCGATGCAGAAAACCAGTCCTGCACTTCCCTCGGATGTACGTCTTTACAGGGGGTGCTGTAAATTTGGTCGGGTTTGGAAAAGCCTGCAGCGCCTGCAATTTCATCTTTCCCTACTTCCACCACGCCCATCGGCACTTCATAAGCCACTTTCGCCTGTTTCATGTTAACAGGAAAAGCCAGTCGAAATTCTCGCCAGTTCTCACCGTTGAAGCGGTTTAAATCCACTTCCACATCAATCCGTTTTACCGTTTTATAGAAGACAATCCGCAGGCAGGCTTGTGTTTCCTTCAAGGGTTGAATGGTTTGGAAAACATCCCGAACAGCGCCTGTTTCGATACATTGCCATTGCTGTTTGTAATTGCTCAGTTTGTCAAAGCCTTCCATGGTAGGTTGCTGTACATCGGTAAACTCGCCTGCACCATTGCCTACGGACTGCATGGTGAAAAGTTCGCCACCCGAAAACTTCTTGGTCTGGAGAAACTCTGTTTTCAGTTCTTTATCGTATAAACTTTCGATACCTCCATCGCCCAGAATAACTTTGTAATACGCATTTTCATAAGCAGGAACGGCTGACGGTATATTGAGATTACCGGCAGGAGATGTCCCTTCGACGATGTAATAGTTTTTGTAACCCATAGCCGGAACATTTTCAGCAACAAACACAAATGAAATCACTTCATCTCGGTTGCCCGTGTATTGATGCTGCGTAGTCAACTGGTAGGCAATTTCCTTGCCCGAACCGTCAATCAGTTTGAGATGCGAGTGATGCCCACCTTCCAAATCCAGCGTAAACATCACAGGGTCTGTTCTTTCCCACGAAAGGGGATTGAAAACGGTTACGGCGCGCAGGGCTGCTTTGAACTTGATTTGATGAGCGATAGAGGTCAGCGATTCGTTCAGCAGTTGTTTACCCTGCTCTTCGGCAAATTCAAATTTTTCACGGAACAGGCGGTCGGTAATGTGTCCGTTCTTTCCGCCCCATCCGTGGTCGGGATAAATGGCGGCTTCCCATGCTTCCGAGAGCGATTGGGCGGGATAGTCGCTGAAACTGTTTTTTAACAAAGCATCAAAAGTGGCGAATTTTTCCGCTGCCGTCAGCAGGCGGCTTGCATCCCGACCGGCTTTCAATGCACGCTGATGTGCCGGTCCGTGGATGTACAGCCACACGTCGGGACGTTCGCCATGCAATTCGTCAAATTTGGTTTGCGGGTTTTTGCTCAGTTCATCCAATGCCCTTGTAGAAGTTGCATATTGGATATGCGGCAATCCTTTTTCGTTGGCGCCCGATACTTTCTCATTCCAGTCGGTCAAGTATTTATCCCAGTTCAACGGTGTGGAAAAATCGTAGGATGAGAGATAGGCGTAAGAGGGAGATATACTCCTTTGTTTAAAATAAGGCGCCCATTGATTGAGAAGAGCAGCAAGACTGTCTGTGCGGGCTTCGTCCGTAGCGGCGGCCCGTATCCGACGACCGGATTGCTCGTATTGTCCCGGTGTCCAACCTAATATGTAACTGCCGTCTGGGCTGAACCACTTGTAGAAACCGGGCTGATGGCGGCTGAATTGGTAATAGGGAATACCGGCTTTGGCAAGTATCTGTGGAAATTGAAGCGCCATACCCGGTACGTCTTCATTCCATGCCGTGCGAAAATCACATCCGGGAAGTGTCTTTTTCAGCCATTTTCTGCCGAAATAGACCTGACGTATCAGCGCCTCGCCATCGTACATTGACTGGTAGGGTTGCTTGTTGGTAGCGCCCCATCCCAGACGACCCTCTCGCGTATATTGCAAGATTTCGTTGTATCGGTCGGGGTGACGTTCGAGGTATTCCCGCAGAGACAGAGCATCTTCTACATCGAAACAGAAATCTTTGCTACTTGCCAATCGCCTCAGAGCAGGCGTTATCACCTGTTCATCACGAAAACGGATACATACGTCGGGTGCATCCATCCACGCAATGTCCTGGTGACTGGAATTTAGGATATACAGATTTCCTCCTTTGAAATAAGAATCGTTTTGTGCTTGTATGTCCGATAGATTGATGATTAGAACTGCCAGAACAGCTAAATACTTTACTGAATTTTTCATTTATGTTTATTATTTTATTTTATTATTTATGATTAACCTACTCCCGGAAAATATGCCCTTTTGAGGTATCATTCTCCGGAAGTAGGGTGCAAAGAGACTAATTAACTTTCTTTTTTCATAATTTCACTCGTTTATTTTCTATGAAACTTTACTACGGCTTATATGTCAATCGTATCGCATTCATATTGTGATTACCGCCGGCTGATTCAATATAGTATTTGACTTTGTGTATTCCGGTGCTCAGATATACCAATACGGGTGGTTCGGGTGCTACAGGATTCCATCGATAATTAGCACCGCCGCCACTGTTGGGCATAGGTACTATACCCGTTACGAGTTCTTCATCAACTTCAAAATGAAATGAATTATTGTTATCGGTCGCCACATTTACTTCCAACAGATATGTTCCCGCATCCTGCACATCTATCGTATAAAGCAGCCATTCTCCGGCCACTGAACCACCTGTACAGTCATATCCTCCTGTAGTATAAACATCTACATTAGGCACACCGGCTGTATAATCCGTCCGGTAAGGAGGATTGAAACCAAAAGCCGTATTTGAATCGTGGAATGCCTTCCCTTCTCCGCCAAAATCGAAATCATACCCCTTGATAAGGCAGGGCGTAGTCATATTAACATAGTGCGGACCATTATAGGGTGATGTCAGGGCTACGTAAGCATCCCAGATTTCTTGGGTGGTCGTTTTCACTATCAGCGGGGTAACAAGTGATATCGTATCTGTTACGCCTTTCGGCATCACTTTATATGTGATGTTCAAGGGAATAACTTGCCCTGCGGTAAGATTATCCAACCGAATTTCATTGTTGGGATTTGTGAGTTGTCCTTCGCGAAGTACCGCATCCTTGTCGGTATAACTATAACTCAAACTGCAATAATCAAATAATACAGAGTTTGTGGCACAGACAACGATAATCTTTTCAAAGAAAGCGGTAACTCGAGGAACCGCAATCAACAATGCGGCTTCATCTTCCTTCGTGAACGGCTTACAGGTGGTTTCCACCGGTATGGATTGATTGCCGAACTTGTCACGGGTGTATATCTTAAACCGGTACAACTTCGGAAGAGTAAGACCGGTGATGTTCACCCAGGAACATACGCTGTCTATCACAACCACCGTATCACTATATTCCACTACGGTTTCTACCGCTTTCGACAGATTTACCTGAGAGGAAGGAATACGCCCCGCCTCCAACAGGTCTATTTCCACTCTTTCATTGCCGGCTTTCGCCTTAGCAAAATCGAACTTTCCCGGATATACTTTCCCGGCTTCCACATTATCGCCGATGTTGTCGTACATATCGTTGCACGAATAAAGTGCAACAACTATTCCTACTAAAATAACATACTTTTTCATAATCTTCTATTTATTAATTCCTACATTCCTACATTTTTAATTCGCTTTTCTCCCATACAGCGTTATTTCGGACAGGTATGGACAATCTGTGCCGGTATAACCGTTCGCAAATGAGTTGAGTGCCTCAAACCTAAACCAGCGCGTAGGTGGGGTGAAGCCCGGCTCGTCGGGAAACATGACGGCTAAGTCGCCTGCTGTCCCTAGATTGATGACTTCCTGTTCGGACAGGTTATCCGGTATCGGAATTCGTACCTCATTTATAAATACCCATTGCTTGCTTGCACTGTCAAAACGGTACATATTATATCGCCCCACATTAGGCTCTGCATACAGACTACCTTTACTAGTAGGGAGAGTTACACCCCGAACGATACGTCTCTGGTGGGTACGGATACGACTTAGTTCATACTCAGCGCCGAGGTCAATAAAGAGATTCCATGGAAGTCCGGCAAAGCCGGCATAATTGACGTCAGTGACCTTATTGACAAGTCCATCATACACCCTCTCTATCCGCGCGTCGCTCTCGTAAGTTCCGTCACCCATGGGCACCCCACCGATAGTATCATTCGGAAAGGGGAGTGTCCATTCACTTTTAGGCAGTTCCGTATCGCTTAACACACTCATCTGCCCCATATCACGGGGGGCACTTGTATTGCCGTAAACATCGCTGATTGTTACCTGTACGGATATCTGCGACGAAAGATTCAAATCACTGATAAACCGCCGATTGTAAGCGGTTCTTGACGAATATGCCTGGTGGAACGAACGCAAGGCACCGTTTTCGGTAAAACTGAAATCCACCGATACATTGACGTTCTCCGTCAAGCTATTTTCCCAACTCACCATCAAAGCGCCGAAAGACGGTTTTACCGTTACCGTTTTAGAGACGCTTGAAACAACGGACTCCTTCGGTCTCACGGTGACAGGTACGGATGCCGATTTATTGCCTGCCTTGTCTGTGGCATACAACTGAACGACATAGTCTATGGTATCGGCAAAGCCCTTTACATCCAGAGAATCAACAAAATACGATCTGGAAGCCCATACCGTTGCGCCGTTTCCATTCGTGTATGAGGCATCAATACTGAGTAAATCCTCGTCGTCCGGAATCTTGTAAAAAAGCCTCGCACCGCCGTAAAGCGGTTCATACCTGATATATTCAGGCGCTTGCGGTGGGGTCTTATCGCCCAATGCGATGTCAAACCGCCCTTCCTCCTTGCAGGCAGAAATACCCGCAAAGGCAAGAAGCAAAAAAACTGCTGTTTTTATTATATTGTTCATATCTTTTTATTTTTAACTCTTAGTTCTTAACTCTTAGTTCTTAACTCTTAACTCAATCTACCATCCCGGGCTCTGAATAAGCTTGGCATTGGTATTCAACTCATCTATGTCAATAGGCCACAAGCAATCCCGCAGGCTGAATTTGCGGACTTGTTTGGCTTCAAGTTTGAAAAAATCGCTACCTGTTGCGCTTTTTTCCGACCATCCGAGCGCAGGTGCAGAGAACTCATCAATCGCTCTTTTGTGTCTGAGCATATCATAAAACCTGCTTCCTTCAAAAGCGAGTTCAATACCTCTTTCCTGAAGGATGATGTCCCTCATGCCGTCTTTTGTTTGATGTTTATTCACGGTTTTCGCCAATGCCGGGTTCGACCACACAACTTCCACCTTCGGTATGCCTGCTCTGTCCCGCACCATGTTGATGGCGTCATATACATCCTTCGTAGGCGCGTCTAAATACTCATTGAGCGCTTCGGCTTTCATCAGGTACAAATCGGCCATGCGGATAATCGGGAGCGGATAGCGTATTATCTGCGCCCACCCTAATGCTTTGCTGGCGATGTGAACTACTTTCTGTATTCCAATTCCCGTCCAAAGGGAATAATCCGGTTGGCTCGGGTTATAACCTCCGGCTTTACTTGCGTAGAACTCCGTAGATATGCGCAAACTATGCCCACGCCAATAGGTGCCGGTAAGACCGAGATTGGCATAGAAGCGAGGTTCTCTGTTCAGGTAGAGGTTAATTATCTCAGCATTGGGCAGCAGGATACCGCGAGTGTCGGTATATGCCGCGTCTCCCGGTCCGGGCGTAACCGTGAGTTGAAGCATGGTGTCGATATCAATCGTTCTGTCTTCAGCCAAAGGAAGCCCGTTTTTGGTATAGTACCGTTCTACCATTTTGTAGGTGGCGCCTAAACGGTTCCAACAAAAACCATACAAATGTGTGCCCGGATATGAGGCAGGCAGGTAGATGTTGGCTGCCATTCCCAAAGAGCCGCTCTGTTCGATTTGGTCCACATTTGAAAATCCCCATATCAGTTCCTTGTTCCAAGGGTCAGCCATTACCATTCTCAAATCATAGTAAGTCTGCATATTCTGCCGGTTTGCTGCAAAGTCTTCAATATCATCCAGCAGCACCGGTTTGTCGTAACTATATAAACCCCGCCCGTATTGTGTGCAAAGTTTGATGGCTTCGTCTATGGCATCCACGGCATCTTTCCATTTGGCTTTTGTAGTGGCGGCATCGTCATTCACCGGAAAATACGGCTGCTTGTCGACAGGGTCGAAAAAGTCGCCAAAATACTCCATACTGCCGCTGTAGAAAGGGCTTGCCCTGAACAGTAGCACACGTGCTTTAATGGATGCCGCAGCCAGCATATCCACTTGTCCAATATCCTGATCGCTTTTTCGTGGCAGGAGGTTTGGTATGGCTTCATCTATCGTCTTTACAATGTAGTCAAAACAGGCATCTACCTTGTAACGAATTGCGAACAAGTCTGCCGGTGCAGCGTCCGCCGGTACGGCTTCGTCCATAATCACGATAGGACCATACTTTTGCAACAGCAAAAAATGGTAATAGGCTTTTAAAAATGTCACTTGCGCCTTCCATTCCGCTTTTTCTGCCGTTTCCATGTCCTTTACGCCATCAATTCGAGCAATGAAGATATTGCACTGCCTGATACCCTCATACAGTGGTTGACCACCTCCGGTGCCTGACCATGTCCCCAAATAAGTGGGTTTGGTGGACTGCAGCCCCCGCATAATCCGAATACCACGCACCGCTTCTTCATCATCTTCAAAAGTGGAACCGTATATATATTCGTCCCCCATCAACCAGGTAGAAGAATTTACCAAATCTTCCCTCGGCATATAACTGTAAGCATTTGCCAATGCATTGTAAGCTTGGTCTCTTACGGCAAACAGGTTATCCAAGGTAAGGGTATTGTCCGGAACGATGTCTAAATAATCCCTGCATGACGGGAAAATGCACATCGCAGCGACAATGAATGTAGAGACGCGATGCATCGCGTCTCTACGCGCCGCGTCTGTAATTATGTTTTTACAAATATTTTTGATCATATCCATATTTTTTATTTTTTGATTTTTAGTTTAAAACGCCAGTTGCAATCCCACATTAAAACGCCTGCTAAGCGGGTATCCCATTCCATTGCCTCCCATTTCGGGGTCCCACAACTTGAATGGACTGAGCACAAACAGATTTTCGGCGCTGACGTAAGCACGGATGTTTTGCACTCCTACCTTTTTGATGTCACTGAAATTGTATCCCGCTTCAACGGTTTTGAGCCTCAGAAATGAGCCGTTGCGCAACCACCACGAAGATTGCTCCGTATTGTTTTGCATGGTTTCCGTGGATAAACGTGGCCAGAACGCATGTACGTCAGGATTGGTCTCTGTCCACTGTCCGCGTGCCACAATTGCCAGAGTGTTGCGTCTGTTTTCAAAGGGGGCTATGCCATAATGTATTCCGCCAGCTTCATCTGTATATTTCCCTTTGGGGTCGATGAAAAACGAAACACGTGCATTCCCCTGAAAGAAGAACGACAAGTCAAATTTCTTGTATCCGGCAGACAGTCCGAATCCGTACTGTATTTCAGGCACTGTGGGGTAGCCCATGGCGATGCGGTCGTTGTCGTCTATCTTACCGTCATTATTGATGTCCACGTATTTAATGTCGCCGGCACCATACTCCCCAAATTCCTGTTTCGGAGAGTTTCTCACTTCTTCTTCATCCACAAAAAGCCGCTCGGCAACCAATCCCCATGGCTGGTTGATGTTGTGTCCTTTGCGATAGAGATATAGGTCACGATAATCCTTTTCGTCCGCCTCCGTCAGTTTGTTGACGGCATAAGTCATATTCACGCGCCCGGTCAGCCAGAAATCATTGGTGAAAAATTTCTGGAAGTCGATGGAAGCATCAATGCCTTGCGATTCCACCTCGCCGACGTTTCCGCTGATAGGAGCTTCCAATCCGGCAGTTTTCGGGAAATTTTCACGTTCCATGTAAATATTACGTCTGAAATCCTTGAAAAAATCCACCTGCAATTTCAGCGGAGCATCCTTTAACAGTCCCAGTTCCAAACCGAGATTGTATTTTTCGGACACTTCCCATCCGATATTAGGGTTGGCATACCTGCGTGTTTGATATCCACCGTAATTATTATCGAACGATGTTCCCCAGTGATACCCGCGTCCGGGTGTAACGATGTTGGAAAGAAACCAAAACCGTCCCTCTCTGCCTGCAATAGCGTCGTTACCGAGCAATCCCCAGGTGAATTTCAGTTTCAGCAAATCAACAATATCCTTGGCGGGCAGCCAAAATGATTCGTTGGAAACCAACCAACCGGCACCAAGCGAAGGGAAGAAACCGAATTTCTTTGCGCCGGTGAATTTTTCGGAACCATTGTATCCGTACGCAAATTCAAAGAAATAGCGTTCATCAAAATCGTAGGTCAGACGTCCCGAATTGCCGGCATTTCTTTCAGGAAGGGAGGCGTATATGGTGCCACCACCGCCGGTGAGCAGGTTTTCTTCCGCCATCACCACTGTCATGAGTCCTATGGAATGTTGATCGAATTTACGCTCCCAGTTCGCACGGGCTTCAAAATAATAATGAGCGGTAGCGTTACGTGTCCCCTCTACGTCGCCGAGAAATTCTCTTCCGTCGTAATTGAGATTATACAGTTTGTAATTCCCTGTAATCTGATTATACGACTCCAACGAATAATAATATGGTATATACTGTCTGCGTTGTGAATAAGAGCTGTATGTATTGACAGATACTTTGCCCTGAAATTTCAAGCCTTTGGTGATGAAATCCAAATCCTGCAGCAGAGTAGCCTGTGCTGTAACACTGCTTTCGTCTCTTGATTCATATCCTTTCACCATTTCGGCATACGGATTAGACTTGAGAGTGCCATTGTACATGGTGTTTCCAAACAGTGTGTGCTCTGTCCACTCATTGGCTGCGTCCGGCTCAAAGACGGCGGGAAAATCAACGGGATTTGCCTCCATTACCATTCTGAAGATGTCGCTTGCCGAGGTGTAGGGACCCGTATATTTCTCATACCTTGCCTGTATGCGGGTGTCCAAGGTGGTGGTGGGTGTCAATTTCATGATAACATTGTTTCGGATATTGAACCGGTCAATGTTGATGTTGTTGTTGAAATTGTTCCGGGGGTCCACTTTCAGCAAGCCGGTTTCGTTGTCGTAACCGGCAGATACGAAATAGGTAGCTATTTTTCCGCCGCCCGATACATTGAGGTTTGCCTTCGTGTTGATGGTCTGTTGGTTGAACAGCATCTTATACCAGTCAATGTTGGGATAGAGCATCGGATTTTCGCCGTTTTCAGTGGCTTGTATCTTCTGCTCGTCATAAAAGACTGTCTGGTTGGGATGTCGCGACAAAAGTGCCTGATTATACAAACGCATGTATTCCACACCGCCAATCAGTTCTGGTATCTGTGTAGGCCTGGTAACATTGACGTCCACCCGTGCATTCAATTTCATACCGCCTTCACGTCCGCTTTTGGTCGTGACCATGATGATGCCGTTGGCGCCGCGTGCGCCGTAGAGTACCGATGCCGAAGCATCTTTGAGGATGGAGAAGCTTTCGATGTCGTCGGGCTGCATGCGCGCCAGGTCGTCGGTCGTAGCTTCAAATCCGTCAATCAGGATAAGCGGCGAGGCTTTGTATCCGAAAGTGGTAACCCCGCGCACGAAGAATTGGGCATTGTCCGCGCCCGGCTCGCCGCTGGTCTGATACGAAATCATGCCCGGAATCTTACCGGCAAAAGCAGAGGTCATGTTTGAGGCGGGTACTTTCAGGTCGGATAGCTTAACCGTCTCAATAGAGGAGACCACGCTGCTCTTCTTCTGTTTGCCGAAAGCAACAATGGTTACCTCGTCCAGTTCATTGGCTCTGGGTTTGAGTTGCACGTCTATTTTCCGCCGGTTTTCGACGGGAACAGTCTGTGTTTCATAACCGAGAAAGCTTATTTCAAGCACATCCGTCGGTTTTGCGCTGATGGTAAAAGTGCCGTCCACATCGGTGCTCACCCCACGCGGAGTGCCCTTTATCTGAACAATAGCGCCCGGCAACTCTTCTCCTTTCTCATCGGTGATAACACCGGTTACAGTAATGCTCTGCTGTGCATATAGCGACAGTGAGCCGATACATACAACATATACGGCAATCATTATTTTCCGCAGTCTGTTTTGATCAGTTGTTTTTCTTTGATACATAAGTGGTTATTAAAATTATTGTCAATTCATTGTTTATTGATTTTTTCACTATAATAACGACTTTAACCGGTTAAGTCGTTTTGTAAAATAATATAGCAATCATGGTTTAAAATCTAACATTGTGGGTAAAACCATTTTTACTTTTTCATGAGAGGGATTGGATTTCTCCAATTCATTGACCAAAATATGAACTGCATTTCGTCCGATTTCCCGAACCGGCTGATGTGCAATGTTCATCTGAGGCGCTAATATCCCAAAACTGGGAGTAGTATGCAGGGTTGCCAAACCAATTTTATCCTTTATATCCATATTGTGTTTATAAAAATAGCGCAAGGCTTCCAATGCAAGATAATGAGTGGAAAAACAAAAACCGTCAACGTCCGGAACCTGCCGAAAGATTTTGTCCAAAACGTTTATAATATCTGTTTCGTATTCATTTCGTTTTACTTCTCCATACAATTCGAGCAATATCGGCAAACGCGATTCCGTTAAGGCTTTTTTGTAACCGTCATGCCGTTTATTCATTACCAGCAAATGGGTATCTGTCGTGACAAAAGCTATCTTTTTCTTTCCTTTATGTATTAACCAGTTAACAAGATTTTCACAGGCACCTTCATTATCTATAATGACATAGTTGGTATCCAACTCCGGAAAAAAACGGTCAATCAATACAAAGGGAAATTTTTCTTCAATCATGATTTCCAATTCCAATTTAGACAGTTTGGTAGGTGCGATAATCAAACCGTCCACACGCTTGGATTTCAACATGCGAATCATTTCGCTTTCGCGCCCGACATCGGTCTCCGAACTGCAGAATGTTAATGTGTAACCGTAGTCTTTGGCTTCCAATTCAATTTCTTTGGCTATCTGGGCATAAAATTCATCTCCGATACTTGGTACGATTAAACCCAGCGTATGACTTGTCCCTTCAGACAAGCTTTTTGCCAACAAGTTGGGTTGATACCCCATCTCTTTCGCATAAGCCCGGATCTTCTCCTGAGTGACGGCGCTTATTTTGCGCTCATCTCCTTGGTTTGCCAAGACCCACGAAACGGTTGTCTTGGACACATTTAACGCTTTTGCTATATCTTTCAGAGAGGATGACATGTTTTTATTTCTTTAAAGTTTAGCGTCAACTTAACCGGTTAACGCCACAAATGTACGAATGATTTTTAGATTAGCAAATTAAAAATAAAAAAATTGATTGAATTCAATGTTTTTTTAACAAATGGATTACGGGTATATATTTATAATCTGTCTATCAACACGGATTTTCATGTGATTAATTTGTTTTTTAATATAATAAATACAGCAGGTTTTATCCAACTATTGACTTCGGCAAAATACGCTTAAAGGCAGTTTTCGACCGGCGCTATCCTGTAAAAATAATTCGCCGAATTCAAGGGTTGTGTTTTTCGGAAGATAATCTTTCATCAGATTCCCGGCAATCAGGGAAGAAAATCCCATGGAGTAAAGGTTGAGCACGCAAAAGGCTTTATTTTCGTCCGAAATCCGGCTGCAAGCCTCCATTAATTCTGCGATATGATCTTCCAAAATCCATTTTTCGCCTTCGGGACCGCGCCCGTAAGCAGGGGGATCGAGGATAATTCCCTGATATTTTTTCCCTCGCTTGGCTTCCCGCTTCACAAATTTCAGCGCGTCTTCACAAACCCAGCGGATGTTGTCGAGACCGGATGCTTCCATGTTTTCACGAGACCAGCTTAGAACCTGCCGGACAGAATCAACATGAGTCACATCCGCTCCGGCGGCTTTAGCAGCCAAGGAGGCGCCGCCGGTATATGCGAACAAGTTTAAAACTTTCGGCGTCCTATCGGCCGAAGTGGAGACATCTGCCCTAAAGCCGTTAATCACTTCATATATATAGTTCCAATTCTCAGCCTGTTCCGGGAAAATCCCGACGTGTTTAAAAGCCGTAAGTCCCAGCCGGAATCTTAATCCCCTGTTTTTATAGGGATAGGAGATGAACCATTGTTGCGGCATTTTCGGGTTTAACATCCATTCTCCTTTTTCATTACCTTCCGAATGGGCTTTGCCTTTTTCTTTTTTGAACCAAGCGTCCGTTTGACGCTCCCAATCCTTTTCGGGCAAGGCTTTCCGCCATACGGCCTGCGGCTCGGGACGGCGCAGGATGTATTTCCCGAATCGTTCGAGTTTTTCGTAATCGCCGGTATCAATTAATTCGTAGTCCGGCCAATTTTCGGGTGTTAATAGCTTCATATTATTTCCAAACGTCCGTGCGGAAAGGCGATGCCGGCAAATTTGCTCCGTTATAGAGATTGCAAACCGGATTGTCTGCCCATGCGTAACGAACTGCAACCGGAAATTTTACATCCGGCGAACTGACTATTATTTCGTTTCCTTTGATGACGGCATTCGCCCAATGAAAAACGTGATCGGAACCGGCAATGGCAAAGCCTTTGATTTCCGAACCGTCGTTTGTTTTTAAACCATCTGCCTGACTGAAAAGGATATGGATTTTGTCACCGTATATTTTGTACGATTCATAAACCGGCCCTGAATAAGTAATTTTTTCATGGTACGTTTTTGCGCGGGCATTGAGCGCTAAACGCAAACCGACATCCTGTTTGTTTTTCGGATGAATATCTTTGGCATCCCCGATGTCGATGATAACGGCCATTCCGGTATTGTCCAAATGAAGCGTTTGTAGTTGAGCTTCACGCAGTTCCGCCCAATCGGAATAAGCCGGTTCGGGTTTTTGGTCTTTAAAATTGGCCAATTGGACGAAATAGAACGGGAAATCCTTGCCCCAGGCTTTTCTCCAATCGCGAATCATCAACGGAAATAGTTCTTTGTATTGAGCTGCCCTGCTGGCGTTTGATTCTCCTTGATACCAGATAGCTCCCTGGAAAGCAAAGGGAACCAAAGGATGAATCATGCCATTGTATAAAACGGTTACGCGATTCGGATTATCGGTTTTTACCTCTGCCGGTTGATTTTTCATATTCTCCAAGGCTTGTTTGAAATCCGGCATATATTCTAAGCTTTCGCTGCTTGTCCATGCTTCAGCGATGGTTCCGCCCCAGGAGGTACTAATGAGACCGATGGGAATATTCAGGTTTTTATACAAATCCCGTCCGAAGAAATAAGCGGTTGACGAAAACGCTGCAATGTTTTCCGGCGAACATGCTTGCCAGCCGTTGCGCGTGCTGACCAAATCGTCCAACGGTTTGGTGGAAGCGGATTTATCCACATGCAACAAACGAATGTTGGGATAATTGGCTTCTGCAATTTCCTTTTCGTAATCTTTGATTTTTCCCCAACCGGCTAAAGGCATTTCCATGTTTGACTGACCGGAACAAATCCATACTTCGCCAATCAGAATATTGTTCAAAGTAAGGGATTTACCATCGGAAATAACGATGGAGTAGGGGCCTCCGGCATTCGGAGTATTCACTTTCACCATCCATTTCCCGGCTTTATCGGCTTTTACTTTATAGGTTTGATTGTTCCACGAAGTAGTGATTTTCACTTCTTTTTCCGGTGTGGCTTTTCCCCAGACGGGCGCTTCGGTTTTTTGTTGCAGCACCATGTTGTCGGTGAAAACTTTCGCTAATTTTATTTCTGCGTTGGCTATGTTGCTCATCAAAGATAAAGCGAAGCAGAAAAGTAATGACTTTAAAACTTTTTTTTTCATTGGATTATTGTTTTTTATTGTTTAAAAAGTAAGAACAAAGGTAGGGAAATGACGGGAAATTTACAAAGTTATCTTCTATTTTCTACTATATTTTTTTATTATCATCCACTCATTATTATGTCTTTGCCAATCTAAAGAACATTCTTTGTGATACTTGTCTTCCGTTCATGTTATTTTAATTTATAATTTGTTCGATATTTCAATACATCATCGTCGATTATCAATTCATTTAACAGCGCATCATGTTTGAACAGTCCACCGTTATAACCAAAAATATCTTTTCCGTTTGCTTTTTCCGGATTGTATGGCTGTTCTGCGGTAGTTTACTCTTTGAGTTGTTTCCAGGAACAAAGGTGCGGGGAGATTTTGGTACAGTCAAATATTTTTCTTTCATCGGAAGAAATTATTGCTTTATCCGGTAGCCGCCGGTTTTGTCTGAGCCAAAACGTTCGATAATACCCTCTGCTTTAAGTTTATCTATTCTGCGAATAACTGTAATTCTTGTTTTTCCTATTTTTTCTGCAATTTCGTTTAACGTTATTCTTTCGTTTTCCGATATTAATTTTATGATACTCAAATTTACAGTATCATTTACAGTATCATTTACAGTATCATTTACAGTATCATTACCCGATTTTATTCCCTCATCTTCATTACTTATACCCTCATTTACACCGAAATTTGCAGTATCAATTATCAATTCGTCCGGTATCTCATCTCTTTTCAAAGTCGTGATAAATTCTTCCCGCACAAAATCATTCTTGAACGAAATCTTGTCATAACTCTGCATTGCCCGCATAATCCCACTACCGATGCCGGTGTAAGGCAGAATATCTTTTGCATTTTCAAAAAGCAGCTTGTTGCGGGGAACGGAAATTCCGCGTTTGATGCTTTCTTCAGTAACTCCATCGGGTAAAATACCGGGCGAATGTATCTCAATCCGGTTGTCGAAAATAAACAGACGAATGGGCGAATTGATGTAATAATCGCGATGGACAAACGCATTCGTCAATAGCTCGACAAACACTTCGAGCGGGATTTCCAATTGTCCCTGCGTGTTAAATTCTTTTTCAACCTGAACGGTTTTCAAATTTCGGGTAACAAACGAAATGGCGGCGTTGTACTGCGTGAGCAAATTACCTTCCGCATCGCGGTCGCGCATCTTGTCGCGAAATTGGGTACTTGCCTCTGTGTTACCGACAAACGACACGCACTTGATTGTAAAAACCGGTCTGTACCGTTGAATACTTTTGCCCAACAAAAGCAGACCCGATAAGGTAAGTTGTCCGCTTGCGTCCATCAATTGCAGGTTTTGCAAGAGTTTTTCGACCGTGAAATTCTTGTCAATCGCCTGAACGATTTCGTCTATCTCCCTGTCTAAAACCGTATCGTTGGTAATGCCTGCCTTTTTACATTCTTCAGTGTACCGTTCGTAAAAAAAATTTTTGAGTGTTGTCTCCGAAATATCCGTGTACGATGTATTTTCCACACTGTCGCAATCGGCGGAAAGGTTGCCGCAACTCTGCATCATCACGCGCAATTCGGCATTGGAAAAGACTTTGCGCTTGTCCGATCCGTTTTTTACCCAGATAATGCCTTTGTTGTCTTTGTACGGTTTGTCTTTACCTTTGGGAATGGTTGCGACGATAATATTTTGTCCGTCAACGTTTACCGTTTCGGTAGCGATTACGATAGCGGGCTTCACATTTTCAGATGCGGCATTGACAAGGAGTGCATTGGTTTGTTGGATTTCCTCGAACGATAAGCCGGAAATAACGCCGGTCTTGTCGTCCACGCCAATGAGCAATATCCCGCCTTGCGTATTGCTGAAAGCGACCATTTCCACACCCATTTTATAGGCTTCCTCCGACCGGATTTTGAATTGGACGGTGGTGGTTTCGCCTTGGGGGATGAGTTGTTTTATTTGTTCTGTGGTAAACATTCTTCTTTTCAAACTTCCATATTCCGCTCTATTTTGCTTTTCCCGCAAAAAACGAAAAATCCCGAAAATCAATGACTTTCGGGGTTTTGCTTCTTTTTGCTTTCGTGGTGCCACCAAGAATCGAACTAGGGACACACGGATTTTCAGTCCGTTGCTCTACCAACTGAGCTATGGCACCTTTCCCATTTTGCGGTTGCAAAGGTAAGAATTATTTTTTAATTTACAAGCCTTTTATAAAAAATTTATTCGTTTCAGCAACTACGTTTCCAATCCGGGGAACAATCTATCACTGCGCAGTAATCTGTTCTATCAGGAAGAATGCTTTGGTATCCGTACAGGTTCCGCCCGAACAACTGCTGTTATCCGCTGTTGTAGAGCCTGAAGACGCCATCATCATAAAACGAAATGTATAAAACACTTTATCGTTTTGATCCTTGTTCGTCCAGCTGTAAGTTCTGTATTCCGGCCTGCCACTAACATAAACAGCTTGATCACCCCAACTGGGAAAGTTGCCGGCGTTTTGTATTGTGCGTACGTTTTCGTCACTGTTGTTGGCGTTATCTGCATTTCCACACCATGAAGTTGCCACAGGAAAATTGTTTCGCGCATAACCTCCGGAACCTCCAGCCCAAGTAGCCGCCTCGTTCGAGGCAATCCTGACCTCTCCTACATTGGACTTGATTTGCAAATTGGCATTTTCAAAAGTATTCCCCGAATAAATAAATACCCGTACCGAAAATTTACCGTCGGGCGTTGTGGCAACTACCTGATATCCGTTTCTGCCGCTTTCTGCTGTGGAGGTGTAGGTAAAAGGCTCCATAACCGCCACCGTTTTCACTTCCGCTCCGGCATGTGCTCCTACCTCGACATTGCAAGCAGCGCCGGTATAGAAAGGGATCATAGTGTTGTCGATCGAAAATGTCGTTTTGTTTGGCGAACTTAGCGCCGGAGTTCCCGTTACTTTGAAAATAAATTCTCCATTTCCGTTCTCTAATCGTCCGGACTGCAGTTCGGCAGTCAAGCCATTATCAATACAAGTACTGCCGGATGTATAAGAAGCTCCGTTCCCTCCCGTATAATGCAAACGCATGATACCCGAATACGGGGTGCCGGCCGTATAGGTGCCAGGACTTAACTGGGCAGTGGCGCAATTGATGCCGGAAATAATCGGCTGAACCGCCTCAAAATTGTCGATGGTTTTCCACGCTGAACCGCTCCAGAACAAATATCCGCTTACCGTATATGGCCCTGTTACCGAGGATACGCCCGTACCGGTATTGTAAACCAACAAACCCTGCGCCGGATTCGGTATTGTTGTCGCGTCCGTGTTTGAGGTCAAAGCTACCCGGGGCAATAATACGCCTTTGTCTGCGGCATTGATTTCCAATATGGCCGAACTGTTTGCCGGAGCGCTGCCGATTCCTACTTTTCCTGCGCCTTCGGCGTTAAGATACAGGTTATTATCGCCCAATGTGACCGTAGTTGCTTTTGTCAAAGCCCCGCCAAGCTGCACGGTACCCCCGCTGAGCGTCAAACCGTTTTCAACATCAGCCGAACCTGCCGGTTCCCATTTGGACCCTGACCATACATACAGTCCTTTTTTAAAAGGAGAGGCGTCATTTGAATTATAAACAATCAACCCCGTATGCAATTTATCCAACGCGGATTTATCAGCCGTATAGTCTGTATTGGGACCTGAAACCGGATTTGCCGGATCGGCCAAAAACATCGGATACAGATTGTTCTCATCCGTTAAATGAACCCGTGGCATAGCCAAACCTTTATAAGCATCCGGACTGTCGTCGGTTATCCCGCTTATTTCTTTTAACTGCAACAAAGCGCCTGCTGCCGGTATTTCCGATAATCCGATAGTTACCTGAGCCGAAAGTTCCATTATCGGCAATAAGGAAAACAAAATAATTGTAATAAAAAAACCGTTGATAATTTTCATCTTTTTATAATATTAAAAATTAAGGCGCAAATTAACAACCAAATTTTTTATAAAACGGGAATTTTTGAAGCTATATCCGTCATTTTTCGTGTGAATTTCAGCAAAGAAAATTATTTTATAATAAAATAAATCAAACAAACATTTATTTGAAGTTCATTTGATAAAAAAACAAGCTTCGATAGTTAAAGCAGGATGAAAATTAAAATAAACACAACGGATTCCTCTTTTTTTGTATAGCACAAACTCTGTTTATGTAATTCCGGGATTTGTTTGTGCATTGAACATGAGATGTCTCGACCACCTGCGGCGTCCTGTCGAGCGACGCGAAGCGGAGTCGAGACATCTGATGAAAATACATACTATTGTTAACTTAGTCGTCAATAGTAATGCTTGCTTGTGCAATATCGTCTCAGTAGCTCAATATGAAATGTATCAGTGTGCAGTAATCTGGTCTATCTTAAAGAAAGCCTTCGCGGCGGCAGCCCTTGTAGGATTTACTTCTCCGTTATTACTTGATCCCATCATGAATGTCAGCATATAGGCGGTTTGGTCAGCCGAGTCTGTTGTCGTCCACATGTAGGAACGTTGTTCGGGAGCATTGCCGAAATACACATCTTCATTTCCCCAGGCTGTGTTGTTGGGAGCTGCCCCGGTACTGGTAGGAGAAGTGCCGCTTACTTGAATTGTATTGCTGCCGCTGTCTCCATCGTTACCTGACCAGACATTGGAATTTAATGTCAATCTATTGTTGCTTGCGCCACTTGACCCGCCTTGCCATGCAAATGCACTATTCCACATAATGGTTACTATACCGGTGCGGTTGTTCCTGATTTGTATATCTGAAGCCTCCATGGTTGTTCCATCCCGTGCAAATATCCTCACCGAGAAATAGCCGTCGGGCGTAGTGATAGCCGTAGCCCATCCGGAGACTCCGTTGTCTGAAGTTCGTTTCAAGGGAGACAATACCACCACCGTTTTCACATCCGCTCCCTCAAATGCTCCTACCTCGACACTGCAAGATGAGCCGGTATAAAAAGGAATCATAGCGTTGTCGATCAAAAATGACGTTGTGTTTGGCGAACTTTGCGTCGGAGTTCCCGTTACTTTGAAAATAAGTTCTCCGTTTCCGTTCTCTAATCGTCCGGACTGCAGTTCGGCAGTCAAGCCATTATCGGTATAAGTACTTCCGGATGTATAGGAGGCTCCGTTCCCTCCCGTATAACTCAAACGCATGATACCCGAATACGGGGTGCCGGACATATAGGTGCCCGGACTTAACTGGGCAGTGGCGCAATTGATGCCGGAGATAACCGGCTGAACCGCCTCAAAATTGTCGATGGTTTTCCACGACGAACCGCTCCAGAACAAATATCCGGTTACCGTATATGGCTCTGATGTTGCCGGAGATACGCCCTTACCGGTATTGTAAACCAACAAACCTTTCGCCGGCTTCAGTATTGTTATCGCGTCCGTGTTTGAGGTCAAAGCTACCCGGGGCAATAATACGCCTTTGTCTGTGGCATTGATTTCCAATATGGCCGAATTGTTTGTCGGATCGCTGCCGATTCCTACTTTTCCTGTGCCTTCGGCGTTAAGATACAGGTTATTATCGCCCAATGTGACCGTAGTTGCTTTTGTCAAAGCCCCGCCAAGCTGCACGGTACCCCCGCTGAGCGTCAAACCGTTTTCAACATCAGCCGAACCTGCCGGTTCCCATTTGGACCCTGACCATACATACAGTCCTTTTTTAAAAGGAGAGGCGTCATTTGAATTATAAACAATCAACCCCGTATGCGATTTATCCAACCAGGATTTATTAGCCGTATAGTCTGCATTGGGACCTGAAGCCGGATCTGCAGGATCGGCCAAAAGCATCGGATACAGATTGTTCTCATCCGTTAAATGAACCCGTGGCATAGCCAAACCTTTATAAGCATCCGGACTGTCGTCGGTTATCCCGCTTATTTCTTTTAACTGCAACAAAGCGCCTTTTGTCGGCTCTTCCAGTGATCCGATAGTTACCTGAGCCGAAAGTTCTGTTATCGGCACTAAGAAAAACAAAATAATTGTAATAAAAAAATAGTTGATAATCTTCATCTTTATTATAAAATTAAAAATTAGTTCGCAAATTAACAACCAATTTTTTTATAAAAAGGTAATTTTTGGGAGATATGTACATCATTTTTTGGGTAAATTTCAGCGAAAAAAATTATTTTGCAACAAAATAAATCACCCAAACATTTATTTAAAGTTTATTTGATCAAAAAAATAGACTTTGATAATCAAAAACAGGATGGAAATCAATATAAATGCAATAAATCTCTCTTTTTGTATCGCACGAACTCTATTTGTATAATTCCGAGATTTGTTTGTGTATATCTCTAAGAATTTCAATTTGTTGGATATTATTGGATTTGGTTATCAGCATGGAATTCCGGATTATTGATTCCAACCATCTTTTTTGCATATTGCATATCAACGGGTTATTTTTAATGATTATCGGACTTTCGGGATAAAGCCATATTTGCGACATAGTTTTATTGTCGTATTCATAATAAAGGCTATTGGAGTCAATACTGTGAGAAGAATAATAAATGGAATAAGCAGACCCGGCATGGTTTTGACCGGTTCGTACCATAGTCTCGAAAATCTCAAATAGTTTAAATAAATCCGCCTGCAAGGCCTTTAAATCTTCGTTAGAGATAAGTCCCAGATCGTGATAATATTGTATTTTTTTAATAATCCTCGAACAAAATGTATTATCAATGATGCCGGTTACATTTCTCAAGTGTGTGAAATAATCCGAGCATTTTTCATGCAAACTTTCCATTTGCGGCGTAATGGCAATGTCCGAAAATCGAGTCATCAGAGGTATATAGCCGTTGGTGTAGAGGTAATGACAATATTCGTATTTAAAAAGTGTTTTAAGTGGCAAAAAGCTGAAAGGCAGCTGATTAATGGCTGCAATGATATTCTGTTTTTCCGAAGAAGCTAAATTCCGCAGAATAAGACAAGAGTTCTCAAGCATATCTTGAAAGATTTTAGCCGGCGCTTGGGTAATATCTACCGGCATATCGAAAAAAACGCGATTATCCGTACTTCGCCCAAGTATTTTATCAATCGAAAAATCAAGATTTTGTGCAATAGTCACAACTTCTTCAAAAGTAAACGGAATTTGGCTTTTAAGCCGGCGATAAGCCGATTCTTTAGCAATACAGAGCGTATCCATTAAATAATGTACCGCTTTTTCCTTGTTGGTTAACCGTTTCTTTATCTCATCTATTATTTTTGCATTCAAATTTTTCATAGAAATACACCTAACGTTATTGTCGAAAATTTATACAAAGATTAATTGTTTTTTATTCCCTATATCACATCCCATCTCCTGAATGGGGGCACAAAATTACATGAAATTTTCGAGATTTCAAGCGTTAACAGTAAAAATTTATGACAATTTCATCAAAAGTTTACACAATTTGGATAAAATTGCCCTGAAAATTTAACTTAAAGCGTTCCAACCTTGCGCCGTCAACGGAATTTCTGTGCCATCGCGGGCAATCAGACGGGTTCCTTCCGAAGCTTCGCAAATATGTCCGATAAGCTTGACGCCCTCAATGGTTTCCATCTTTTCGTGTAAACCAAGAGGGACGGTGAACAACAATTCGTAATCTTCGCCACCGTTCAAAGCGACGGTTGTCAGATTCATATTAAACTGCTCAGCCATCAAAGCGGTTTGATAATCAATCGGAATACGTTCCTCGTAAATTTGACAACCGACGCCGCTTTGTGTGCAGATATGCAACAATTCCGATGAAAGTCCGTCTGAAATATCAATCATCGAAGTAGGCAAAATCCCGTTTTCATCGAGCGCGTGGACAATATCTTTCCGGGCTTCCGGTTTCAACTGCCTTTCCAACAAGTACTCTTTTCCGGCAAAATCAGGTGTGAAATCTTTTTCGCCGGCGAAAACAGCTTTTTCTCTTTCCATCAGTTGCAAGCCCATGTAGGCAGCGCCCAAATCTCCGGAAACGAAAATCAAATCGGTATTTTGGGCTTTATTTCTGTAAACAATCCGGTCTTTGTTAGCTTCTCCAATACAGGTGATACTGATGCAAAACCCCGTCAATGAGGAGGATGTGTCTCCTCCAACCAAGTCCACTCCATAAATTTGACAAGCCAACAACAGTCCTTCGTAAAAATCTTCCAAATCTTCTACCGAAAACCGTTTGGAAATTCCCAAAGAGACGGTAATTTGTTTGGGTTGGCCGTTCATCGCGTAAATGTCGGAGAAATTCACAACAGCCGATTTATAACCCAAATGCTTGAGCGGGACATAAGTCAGATCAAAATGAATGCCTTCCAGCAGGAGGTCGGTGGTCACCAGCGCTTCTTTGTCTTTGTACGACAAAACGGCGGCATCGTCGCCTACGCCTTTGAGCGTACTGCCGTTTTTGATTTCTATTTTTTCGGTCAAATGTTTAATCAGACCGAATTCGCCTAATGATGAAATTTCCATAACTAATTTACAGGTAAAAGGTAAAGGGTAAAGGGTGAAAGGTAAAGGGTGAAAGATTATGATATCTTCTTTCACCTTGTCCCTTTCGCCTTTCACCCATTTATTTGTTTTATGATTTCCTCAATCAGAAACGCCAGTTTCGGTTGAGCTTCCCGAGCCGCTTTCTGCACTTCTTCGTGACTTATTTCCACAATTTTCCCGTAAATCCCTAAATCGGTGATAATGGAAAATCCCATGACTTTTATTCCGCCGTGGCGCGCCACGATTACTTCCGGCACGGTGGACATTCCTACCGCATCGCCCCCGATAATCTTAAAATAATGATATTCGGCCGGCGTTTCGAAGGTTGGGCCTTGCGTGCCGACATATATGCCGTATTGCAGTTTGATATTGTGCTTTTTGGCGATTGCGCTTGCCGTTTCCCGTAAATTTTTGTCGTAAGCTTCGCTCATGTCGGGGAAACGGGCGCCCAATTCTTCCCAATTTTTACCTCTCAACGGATGTTCGGGAAATAAATTGATATGGTCTTCAATCAACATGATGTCTCCGACTTCGAAAGCGCTATTCATTCCACCGGCTGCATTGGATACAAATAAGTACTCAATTCCAAGCAGTTGCATTACCCTGACCGGATAAGTTACCTGTCTCATATCGTAGCCTTCATAAAAATGAAATCTTCCCTGCATCGCCAAAACCGGCTTACCGCCTAATTTTCCGACTATCAAATTGCCATGATGTCCGGCAACCGTCGAAACCGGAAAATTCGGGATCTTTTTGTAAGGAATTTCCTTTTTATCGGTAATATTACCTGCCAAATCACCCAATCCGGTGCCAAGAATAACGGCAACCTTAGTGTCTTCGGGTATCTGCGGCCTCAGCCATGATACGGTTTCTTTTAAAGTTTCTAACATGATCATCTATTTTTTGAGTAAATAATTCTTCCTGTCCCGGTTCGAATACCACTTCTATCGGCAGATAGTAAATCAAACCTTTTATTTCTTCCTGAATATGCGGATTATGCATCAATCGCACGGCATCTTTTTCGGAAGTGATTATCCATTTGTTTTTATTTTGTATTGTATTGAATTTTTCCGTGACTTCCCCAATATCTTTCCGGCTAAAATCATGATGGTCGGGATAAATCATTGTTTGTAAGTCGGATGTGTATTTTTCGAGATATTGAACCAAATCTTCGGGTTGGGCTAATCCCGCGAGTAACAGAAACGAATACGATTCTTTTTTCAGCCGTTCAATGCTTTCTTTCTGAATTTGATTTTCTTCGGGAAAAACCGGCAAAAGTCCCTTGTAGCGGAAAAAGGTGTAGTACCTCTCCCCCTTGCCCCCTGCCCACAAGGGAGGAGGAGATTGCAATTCCAAAAGTGCAGCACATTTAATCATTTCGCTGTACTGCTCCCCTCCCCTTGAGGGGAGGGGTTGGGGGAGAGGCACCTTTGTAAAAATAATAATATCGGCCCGTTTACTATTTTTCGCCGGTTCGCGCAAACGGCCTGCCGGCAACAAACAATCGTCGTAAAACGGTCTGCGACTGTCGGTCAATAAAATCGACAAAGACGGTTTTACGTAACGATGTTGAAAAGCATCGTCCAACAAAATCACTTCCGGTCTTTGGATTTTCGGGAAATCCATTAAGTTTCGAATCCCCCGCCGGCGGTCGGAATCGACAGCCACCATAATCTCCGGAAATTTCCGGTGCATTTGATAAGGCTCGTCACCAATGCTGCGGCTGTCGGCATTCTTATCCGCGAGAATAAAACCGCGTGTTTTCCGTTTGTATCCCCGGCTCAGTACCGCTACCCGGTATTTTCGGCTTAATAATCGGATTAAATACTCTGTATGAGGCGTTTTCCCTGTTCCTCCCACTGCAAGGTTCCCTATCGAAATGACCGGAATATCAAACTTTTCGACCGGAAGGATTTTCCAGTCGAAAAGTTTATTCCTGACCCAAACTCCCCAACCGTATAACCACGAGAGAGGAAGCAGCGTTTTATTGATTTTGATTTTATTGGCCATTTATGATAAATAGTACCACAAATTTACGAGATAAAAATGAATTTTCACACAAGTATAGATAAAAATTATAGTTTGAATGTTTTTTGTGGGCTAAATATTAAATTGAGGGGATGAGAAATTGTTTGTAAATTTGCGGAGTGAAGGAAAACATTGTAGATGTTTTGGAAATGTATCTCGAAGATTTACGAGAAAATAATGCCGCTTGCGATTCTACTCATGCCCCTTAACACTAAGTATCAATGTAGAAGGCATCAACTGCAAAGCCTCTTTCCGATTCTCCGAAACGTCGTTCCATGCAACATAACTGATTAACATGAAATCGTAATTAGCCAGCAAAACGCCGGAAATATCTTCTTCCGGCAAAAGCGTAGCAGAATAAACCATTTTGAGGAATTGCCCGAGCGGCTTTTCCATTTGTGCATATTCCGGAGAACGGCAGACAATATGTATTGAACCCAGAGTCGATTGCAACAAAGTTTGAGCATACGGCAACAAAAACAAATCGGCTTCCGAATCCAAAACCAGTATGATTTTGCTTGCCTTCACAAAGTCCCGATTCACGAAAACTCCTACCGGACAATGGCTTTGTTCGATAAACATTCTCGTTTTGTCTTTCAACAATTCGGTAGGCAAAAACCATTTTTCAGTCTGAAGAAAACGGCGGAGCGCCGCACCGCGATATTGATTGGCGGCAATGTCATTCGGCAGGTTACTCCAAGTGATTCCTGAGCCGACCAACAGAAAATCAAATCCTTCGGTATTCACAATTTCTGCGATGGCTTCGCTTACATTGTCCGATATTTCATAGCGAGGGACGATATTGATTTGTAATTTTTCTGCTTCCTTCAGAATCGGTTTGAAGCTAACCATTTCAAAGCTATCTCTTTGTAAAGGATTTGTCTCTGAACCAACCGTAAAGTGCAACGCAGTTATTTCCATTTTTTTGTTGATTTTGGAAAACATCTGGTGAGCCACATCAAGCATCACTTGTCCGCTGTTCGCGCGCCCGAAAGAAAGCAGGATTTTGAATGAAGCCTCCGGATATCGTGCTGTTCTTCGTTCGGAAATTTTCTCCCGAACATTGAAAACAGACCGGATGAACATAATCAAAGGCGTTGTCATAAAGGTAGTTACCAATGTCATCAAAACCAACATGACAAAAATAGGCGGTGGCAGAATGTTCATTTTATAACCAATCGACAACACAACCAATTCCATCAAACCTCTCGTATTCATCAAAGCGCCGATGTACAAACTGTCTTTCCACGTTTCGCCCACAAGCCTTGCCGACAGGGTAGCGCCGCCAAATTTTCCGACAATCGCAATCAGAATAAATCCTCCGCAAAGCAGCCATAAATCGGGCGTATTCAAAAGTCCGATTTCTGTTTTTAACCCCGTCGAAACAAAGAAAAGCGGCAGAAAAAGAGAGAGAGAAATCGCTTCTACTTTTTCAGACATGATCTGCCGGAATTTAATGTCGGCAGGCATGATAACACCCGCTAAAAACGCCCCGAACAAAGCGTGTAATCCCAAAATTTCCGTCAGCAACGAAGAAGAAATAAGGATTAAAAATATAAATGCAACTAACTTTTTATCAATGACTTCCTCATTATGATACAATTGTCCCACCATTCGCATAAAAGGACGGGCAATAAAAAACATGAAGAACAAATAAAGTACTGAAAACGAGATATTAAAGACAGCGCTCAGAATACTTCCCGCCTGCGCTATCGAAATGACTACCGCCAAAAGACACCAAGCCGTAAGATCTCCGTTTGCGGCGCTGGCCAAAGTAATCGTTCCCAGATGAGTTTTGGTAAGTCCTTTTTCCTGTATAATCCGCGCCAGCACCGGAAAAGCCGTAATGCTCATCGAAATCCCGATAAACAAAGAAAACGAAACGAAAGGCGTCGTTTTATCCGCATATTGGTCATAAACAAAATAAGCCATCAACACACCCAGGAAAAAGGGGAAAATAATACTGATATGGCTGATAAATGTAGCCTTTTTCAGACTTTTAAGCACTTGCGAAAAATCCAACTCCATCCCGATGGCGAACATAAAAAGAATTAAACCGAATTGGCTTAAAAGTTCAATATTTCTCAATGATTCGAGTGGAAAAAGAAAAGTGGAAACTCCGGGAAACCAATGTCCCAAAATAGAAGGCCCTAATACAATACCGGCCAGAATCTCACCAATAACCGTCGGTTGCCGCAATGATTTGAAAAGTGTACTGAAAATTCTGCAACAAGTAAGAATAACCATAATTTGCAGTAACAGAATACCAAACGGACTGCGAATCTGTTCCATCAATTGATGACCGAAAAAACCGAAACCTTCCCCCAAGTTGGAAGGCGTTTGAACAGAAGTAACGATTTCGTGCTCTTGGCGACTTCCTCCATCTTTGATAATAAAGTACATCAACGCCCCGAAAACCGCAACTATTGTCAGGTAAAAGCAGGTATTTCTTTTCTTTTTCAGCATCCGGTCTGAATTTAGTACAAAGTTAGCATAAAATTTTCAGATTCCACACAAACGGATAAAAATTGGCGGGGCTATCGACCTCGCCAAATTAGTTTTCATATATTTGCAAGAAACAAACTCAAAACAAATATTATATGAAGACATCAGGATTAGACGTGTACAAAGATAGTATATTTTGTGCGATTTACAACGGGGGGCTAAATATTAAATTGAGGTGCTGAACCCGGAAGACCGTAAGGTCTTCTATTTGGGTAACCCCGCGGCAAGCGAAGCGCAGCCCGGGGTAGAGCAAGCCCTCCTTTCCCCTTTTGCAGCCGCGTCATGTCGACTAAGCCGACGAGGAACGAGGAGGCGCATGGAGACATCTACCAATAATCGTTAAACACTAATTGGGAAATTTGTCGTACACCCAGAAAAAAACAGCAAAATTTTCGGATTGTCTTGCATTTTCGTTTTTTTCTCTTCTTCATAATCGAGTTGCTTTTTATGCATAATTATCTCTACCAACTGCTGCACTTTGAACGGCATAATTGCTGTTTCAATATTTGTTTTTTGCTGTGGCATAAACCTTGAGAATCTTATTAATCTTGTAAAATCAAGAACTTTGCACGTATTACCTTAATTTTTCTTAGGAGTGCTTTTTTTGAAGTAGGTTTGCAAAGTTACAATAAATATTGAAAAAATCAGTTTAAAATACGTATAAACCGGTTTAGAATGAACAGGCAATTTACCTTTCTCTTAGTAATTGTTGTATTTTTATCGCTGTTTTCCTGCAAAACGGCCAAGCTAAGCGATGCCGTCGCCAAAGAAGAAAAAGGAGAATATTACGATGCAGCCCAGGTTTACCGTAAAGTTTATGCCAAGACTTCTAACAAAAAGGCCTATTTGCGGGGAAGCATCGCCTTCCACATGGCGGAATGTTACCGGAAAATTGAGGGTACTCAAAAAGCCCTGACCGGATACAACAATGCCATCCGGTATGATTACGACGACAGCTCCAAAGTATTTTATTCCGCTTTAATGCTCCATAAATTAGGACGTTATGCCGATGCAAAAAAACAATATACGGCATTTCTCGATAGTTTCCCCCATTTTATCTTAGCTAAAAACGGAATCACCGGCTGCGATTGGGCAGTAGAATGGAAAAAAAATCCGACGCGGTACATTATCAAGAAAATGGAAAAATTCAGTTCCCGCTATGGAGAATTTTCGCCGGCGCTTTCGGGAGAAAAATACGACCAGCTTATTTTTACTTCTTCGCGCAAAGACGCGACAGGCGATTTGAAAAGCGCCATTACCGGCACAAAAAACAATGATTTTTACGTGATCAATCAGGACGAAAAAGGACAATGGAAAAAACCCGAACATATTGAAAGCGCTTTGAATACCGAATACGACGAAGGCGCTTGCTCGCTCTCGCCCGACGGTGCAACCATGTATTACACCTATTGCGCCGAAGAAGACGGGATTCCCAAAACGGCCGATATTTACAAATCCGCCCGTTCGGGTGCACAATGGAATGCCGGAGAGCGCGTAGCGGTTTTCAAGGACACCATGTCGATGGCTGCACATCCGGCTGTGGGCGTTGACGGTTATCTATATTTTGTCTCGGATGTGAAAGGAGGTTACGGCGGAAAAGATATCTGGCGGATTCCACTCAATGAAATAGGAACTGCCAAACCTGAAAATCTGGGTCCCGACATCAATACGCCGGGCGATGAAATGTTTCCCTGCATGCGGGAAGATACGACGCTTTATTTTTCGTCCAACGGACATCCGGGAATGGGTGGACTGGATATTTTCAAAGCCGTCGGGAAAAAAGACGCCGGATGGAAAGTCGAAAATATGAAATCGCCCGTCAACAGTATGTCCGATGATTTCGGTATCTGTTTTGAAGGAATCAACGAAAAAGGTTATTTCAGCAGTAACCGCAACGATGCACGGGGCGCCGATCATATCTATTCCTTTGAATTACCGGGCACTCACGCTAAAGTGGAAGGCTGGGTGCTGGATAGGGACGAAGAACTTATCGACGGCGCAACGGTACGCATGGTGGGAAAAGACGGAAGCGACCAACGCATTGCCGTCAAGAAGGACGGGACTTATACGGCAGACCTCGTATCGGGAATGGATTATGTGATGATGGGCAGCGCTCCCGGATACCTGAATCAAAAACAAACTTTATCGGTTTCCAACGAAGAAAAAAATCAAACTTTCTACGTCGATTTTTATTTAGCATCTATTTCCAAACCGGTTTTGATAGAAAATATTTTCTATGATTTCGACAAAGCGACGCTGCGTCCCGATTCAAAAGACGCTTTGATACAGCTAATTATCCTGCTTGAAGACAATCCGAATGTAACCATTGAACTGTCGGCGCATACCGACCGGAAAGGTACGGACGAATACAACAACAGCTTATCGCTGAGGCGCGCCCAATCGGTAATAGATTATCTGATTGCCGGAGGCATCGAAAAAGAACGCCTGACGCCCGCCGGTTACGGAAAAACAATGCCTAAAAGCGTAACAAAAAATATAGCAAAAAAATACGAATTTCTTCCCGAAGGACAAGTCTTGGACGCTGCATTTATCGAAACGCTAAGACCCGACCAGCAGGAAATAGTCGATCAAATCAACCGCCGAACGGAATTTAAAGTTTTGCGGACGAATTATCGGTTGTTTTAAGTTGCAAAACCGGGAAAAAATATTTATATTTGTAACAAATTTATTTTAACTTGATAATTATGAAAGACAACTATTGCGTAATCATGGGCGGCGGCATCGGTAGCCGTTTCTGGCCATTCAGCCGCGAAAACAGGCCCAAACAATTTTTAGATTTTTTCGGAACCGGACGTTCTTTGCTCCAACAAACTTTTGACCGTTTTGCTCAAATCATTCCTACCGAAAACATTTATATTGCGACCAACCGGAATTATGCCGGTTTAGTGAAACAGCAATTGCCGGAAATATCCGATAATCAGATGCTTTTGGAACCTACCCGCCGGAATACGGCGCCTTGTATCGCTTATGCGGCATACCGGATTTACTCGATAAATCCCAACGCCAATATCGTAGTCACCCCTGCCGATCACCTTATTTTACAGGAACAAAATTTCCTCAAAAACATACAGAAAGGTTTGAATTTTGTCGGCAAATTTCCTTCTTTGCTTACTTTGGGCGTAAAACCCAATCGTCCCGAAACAGGCTACGGTTATATTCAAACCGAAGAAGGAGGAGATGATAATATCCAAAAAGTGAAGGCTTTCACCGAAAAACCCAATTACGAATTGGCAAAAGTGTTTTATAAAAGCGGGGAATTTTTCTGGAATTCAGGGATATTTATCTGGAATGTCCAAACGATTCTGGATTCTTTCCATGCACACCTTCCCGACATGACTACCCGTTTCGACCAGGGACTGGATAAATTCAACACCTCCTCCGAAGCCGCGTTTATCGAAGAGCAATACCCTATGTGTCAGAATATTTCCATTGACTATGGAGTCATGGAAAAGGCAGATAATGTGTATATGCTGATGGCCGATTTCGGTTGGTCGGATTTGGGAACCTGGGGTTCGCTTTATGATTTGTCGGAAAAAGACAACCAAATGAATGCCGCATTGAAAGGCAAAGCGCTTTTTATCGAAAGCGCCAACAACCTGATCACTTTGCCGGAAAATAAATTAGCCGTAATACAAGGACTGGACGGTTACATTGTCGCCGAGTCGGACGACATCCTCTTGATTTGCAAAAAATCGGACGAACAACGTATCAAACAATTTGTTGCAGATGTGAATATGGAGTTTGGGGCGAAATATCTTTGAAGTGGTATTGGGGTAAAGTTATCAACCAAAACCCCAAGTTATCAACAACTCCATTCTGTTTTCCTGAAAAACAAACTTATTTTTCCGATAAAATACTACTTTTGTACCCGAAAAATAATTTCATAATGTCCGATTAAAATCTTATGGGAAAAATAATTGCTTTGGCAAATCAAAAGGGAGGAGTGGGTAAAACCACCACTACAATTAATTTAGGCGCTTCCTTGGCGGCGATGGACAAAACGGTGTTGATAGTGGATGCCGATCCTCAGGCGAATGCTTCCTCCGGATTGGGAATCAATATCCGGGAATTGAAAAAATCAATTTACGAATGCATAATTGATGACATAGATCCTTGCGAAGCGGTGCTTCCTACCGAAGTGCCTAATTTGTACATCATTCCCTCTCACATTGATTTGGTAGGCGCCGAAATCGAAATGTTGAGCTTCCAAAACCGGGAAAAAGTGTTGCGGGAACTATTATATAAGGTAAAAGATAAATACGATTATGTCTTGATTGATTGTTCGCCTTCATTGGGTTTGATTACCGTAAATGCCTTGACGGCAGCCGATTCGGTAATTATTCCGGTGCAGTGCGAATATTTTGCTTTGGAAGGAATTTCCAAATTGTTGAACACGATTAAAATCATCAAATCCAAACTGAATCCCGAATTGGAAATCGAAGGTTTCCTGCTGACGATGTACGATTCCCGCCTGCGTTTGGCCAATCAGATTTACGAGGAAGTGAAAAAACATTTCGGAGATATGGTTTTCGATACGGTCGTCCAACGGAATATCAAGTTGAGCGAAGCGCCGAGCTACGGACAGCCGGTATTGCTCTACGATGCCGATTCGAAAGGCTCGCACAACCACATCCAATTAGCAAAAGAATTGATCGCAAAAAACAAATAATTCACTATGTCAAAACAAACGAAATCCGCTCTGGGAAGAGGCTTAGACGCATTGATTACCATGGACGACCTTAACACAAACGGTTCGTCATCCATCAATGAAGTGGAATTATCCAAAATAGAAGCCAACCCCGAGCAACCGCGTTCCATCTTTGACGAAGAAGCCTTGGAAGAATTGGCAACTTCCATCAAAACCTTGGGATTGGTGCAACCGATTACCTTGCGCGAAATCAGAGCCGACCGTTACCAGATTATTTCAGGCGAACGGCGCTACCGGGCTTCTCTCATGGCCGGACTTACTTCCGTTCCCGCGTACATCAAAAAAGCAAGCGACGAGAGCATCATGGAAATGGCGCTCATCGAAAATATCCAGCGTGAAGATTTGAATCCCATTGAAATTGCACTGGCTTTTCAAATCTTAATTGATACGCACAACCTGACGCAGGAAAAACTGAGCGAGCGAATCGGAAAAAAACGAGCCACCGTCGCTAATTTTCTCCGGCTGCTGAAACTTCCCGCCGAAATCCAAATGGGATTGAAAAACAAAAGGATAGACATGGGACACGCCAAATCTTTGCTTTCCCTCGAAAATCCTTCCGACCAACTGATGGTTTACGAGGAAATCAAAGAATACGGATATTCGGTCAGGCACACGGAAGAAGTTGTAAAAAACATTAATAATCCGCAAGAGATCAACGAAATCCCTAAACCTGCACCAAACCGTCCTCCCAAAAAATCATCAGGGGAATTTGACTCATTAAAAAAACAATTATCGGATTTTTTCGGTACAAAAGTTGCTTTTTCATGCAACGAAAAAGGTACGGGAAAAATCAGTATTCTTTTCTCGGATGAAAAAGAATTAGCAAGAATCATGCAAGTATTTGATTCTATAAAAAATAATTCGTAATTTAGACGTCCGAAACTGGTAATTTTTTAGAATTTGAAAATATATAGTAGCCTGATAATGATAGGGTTCTGTCTTTTTTCCATGGGAATGAAAGCACAGAATGTACAGCCTATTGAAATCGACAGTGCGCGGAATGTGGATGGTTTTTTGACCTTTTCAGATTCTTTGAGAAACGATTCTACTTTGCTTCTTGAAGGAAATTCCGTATATTTGCCTGTGGATACGATGGCTTTTAAACCTGATCCGACGCGAGCTATCCTGTATTCAGCCATTGTTCCCGGTTTGGGACAGATTTATAACCGGAAATACTGGAAGTTACCGTTGGTGTACGGAAGTTTTATCGGATGCTTTTATGCCATTACTTGGAACAATTCCCAATATAACGGCTATAAAAAAGCATTTGTTGAATTTTCGGAAACAGCAGAGAACGCGGGAGGATCGTGGCAAGATTATACTCCACCTTCCTATCCCGATAATATCAATGAGTGGACTGCCGAACAAAAAAACCAGTTCAGCTCGAGTTTGAAGGCGAAAAAAGATTATTACCGATATTACCGGGATATGAGTTGGATCATCACGGTTGGCGTGTATGCAGTCTGGATTATTGATGCATACGTGGATGCACAACTGTTTGATTTTGATGTGAGTCCCGATTTAAGCATGCGGGCTGTACCGGTTCTTTTTGATAAAACACCAGTCAGTTCCCGCACTTTCGGACTACAACTGTGTTTCACTTTTTAATTAGAAAACCATGCGAAGAATAATTGTTTTGTTAGGGCTTATTTTTATTTGTATCTCTGCGCAGACACAAGTTACAACGGATCCATCTCCGGAAACGGATGATATTTCTTTTTCCATTCCCGAAGATTGGGACGCCAATTTGGATAAATTGGTAAATTCATGGTATGTAAAACATTATGTCACTAAAATCAACCATGAAGGCTATCAGGACAGTACGCCGGCCGACGATACGACCTATATCGAACGGCTGTCGAAACTTCCGAACATCATGGAACTTCCCTATAACAATGTAGTCCGGCAATGCATCGAGCTATATACAGACCGTCGCCGGAATCTCGTGGAATACATGTTAGGCATCGAATCTGTCTATTTTCCAATGATTGAAGAAACTTTGGACAAATATGATTTACCCATGGAACTGAAATATTTAACCGTTGTAGAATCGGCATTGAATCCTGTCGCTCTTTCCCGGCAGGGCGCTTCAGGACTTTGGCAGTTTATGTTAACTACCGGAAAAAATTACGGATTGAAAGTGAACAGCTTAATCGACGAAAGGCGGGACCCGGTGAAATCTACCGATGCCGCCTGTCGTCATTTAAAAGACCTGTATGATATTTACGGCGACTGGAATTTGGTAATTGCGGCTTATAATTGCGGCGCCGGAAACGTGAATAAAGCCATCCGGCGGGCAAACGGAAAAGCGGATTTCTGGAAAATTTACCAATTTCTCCCAAGGGAAACCCGGACTTACGTTCCGCTCTTTATTGCAGCCAATTATGTAATGAATTATTATGCTTATCACCAGCTTTATCCGGCGCAAATCGAAATACCTTTTGTCGTTGATACCGTAACAGTTACACAGCTGATGCACTTTGACCAAATTTCCGGCGTGCTGAATATCGACAAAGAAGAACTCCGGGCGTTGAATCCGCAATATAAAAGAGATATTATTCCCGGAAACGAAAAACCGTGTGATTTGAAATTGCCTGCAAACCATGCTTACTCGTTTGTGGAAAAAGAAAATGATATTGCCGGTTACAATATAGAAAATCTATTTAAAAACCGGTCGATTGTGGATAATGCCACTCAACAGGCAATGAAAGGCAGAGCCACAAATAAAGGCGGAGCTACAAATAAAGGCGTAACCACAAATAAAGGCGTAAAACAAATATCAAGTAATGACACTTCTCAATATAAAGTCCAAGCCGGAGAATCTTACTATACCATTGCCAGAAAATTTCCGGGTTACGATCCGAACGATTTGATGAGGTTAAACAACACAAAAAGTTCGGCTTTGAAAAAAGGGCAATACATCAGAGTGCCTAAAATATAATGCGCTGTTCGAAAGGATATTAACAAAATGAATGAAGTAAGCACTGACATAATCGCGGAAGACAGAATGATTCAGGACGCTTTTGAACTCTTGCTCAAAAGCTATTCCCAATCGAATCACCGGCAAAAATTTGAAATCATCAATAAAGCCTTTATGTTTGCCAATCAAGCGCACAAAGGAGTGAAAAGACGTTCGGGCGAACCTTACATCATGCACCCCTTGGCCGTTGCCCTGATTGTCAGTGAAGAAATAGGACTTGGTTCGACGTCCATTTGTTCCGCCCTGTTGCACGACGTCGTTGAAGATACCGACTATACGGTCGAAGACATCCGGAATCTCTTCGGGGATAAAATTGCGCAAATCGTTGAGGGACTGACGAAAATCTCCGGCGGTATTTTCGCCGAAGCCGCTTCCGCCCAAGCGGAAAACATGCGGAAACTGCTGCTCACCATGTCGGATGATATCCGTGTAATCCTGATAAAAATCGCCGACCGCTTGCATAACATGCGAACATTGGGCGCCCTTCTTCCCGCAAAACAGTACAAAATCGCCGGCGAAACCATGTATCTTTACGCGCCGATGGCGCACAGGCTCGGACTTTTCGCCATAAAAACCGAATTGGAAGACCTGAGTTTCAGGTACGAACATCCCGATGAATACCGGCAAATCAACCAAAAATTAGACGCTACGGCAAAAGATCTTGAAAAGATTTATGAAAATTTTGCCACCCCGCTTTATTCGAGATTAGACGAATTAGGCCTCCAATACAAAATGCAGAAAAGGGTCAAATCCATTTATTCCATTTGGAACAAAATGAATACAAAAAAAGTAGATTTCGAAGATATCTACGATATTTTTGCCGTCCGGATTGTTTTTGAACCCCAACCGAATATTGACGTAAAAAAACAATGCTGGGATGTTTACTCGGCGATTACCAACCTCTATAAATTGCGTCCCGACCGCATCCGCGACTGGGTGAGCCGTCCGAAAGCCAATGGTTACCAGGCGCTTCACCTCACCGTAATGGGTCCCGACGGACAATGGATAGAAATTCAGGTCAGAAGCACCAAAATGGATGAAATTGCGGAAAAAGGTTTTGCCGCCCACTGGAAATACAAGGAACACGGCGATTCGGAAAAAATCGAAGAAGAAACCGAATTAGACCGCTGGCTCGAACGGATACAAGACATTCTCGAAGCGCCCAGTCCCAATGCCATGGATTTCCTTGACACCATCAAAATGAATCTCTATGCCTCCGAAATATTCGTTTTCACGCCCAAGGGAGAAATCAAAACTTTGCCGCAAGGAGCTACTGCACTGGACTTTGCCTACGAAATTCACACCAATGTCGGCGATCGATGTATCGGCGCTAAAGTGAATCACCAATTGGTTCCCCTGAGCCACAAACTGAATTCCGGAGACCAAGTGGAAATCCTGACTTCCCGTTCGCAATCGCCCCAACAAGAATGGCTTAATTTTGTGACAACCGCCAAAGCCAAAACAAAAATCGAATCAACCTTGAAAAAGCGGAAAAAAGAAAAAATCAAAGAAGGCGACCAGATACTCGAAGAAATTTTCAAAAAAGCCGGAATAGACAACTCTATTCAAATTCTGGACAAAATGCTTGCTTATTACGGTTACCCTAAAAAAGAAGATTTATATTTTGCCATTGCCGAGAAACGGGTGGAATTATTACCCGAAAGCCTTAAAAAGGTAGCCAAGGAGAAAACAAGTAATTACTTCGTGAAATTAATGAAAGCCTTTAATGTCGGCTCCGGTTCCAAAGAAAATGCAGAGAATAAAAATGCTGAAATTCCTTTGGCAAATGCCGGTCAAATCGACCGAAAAAAAACCTATATCCTTGAAGAAGAAGGCTTTCAAAAAAATTACATTGCAGCGGCCTGTTGCAACCCGATTCCCGGCGACGATGTATTGGGCTTTATCCGTGACGATGAATGTTTGGAAATTCACAAACGCGCTTGTCCTGTGGCGCTTACGCTGAAAACCCGTTTCGGCGACCGGATTATTTCCTGCGAGTGGGCGGGACACAAAGCCTTCTCTTTTCCCGGTCAAATAGAATTGAAAGGCATCGACCGGATAGGACTTTTAAGTGAAATCGCCCAAGTCATTTCAAATGATTTGTCGGTCAATATGCGAAAACTAAACATCAGTTCCGGTGACGGATTTTTTGAAGGAACAATAGAAGTCACTATCCATGATGTGGACGACATCAATACCTTAATCAATCGCTTACAAAAAATTAAAGGAGTGAAAAGTGTGAAGCGGATGGATTAATTTTGACTAATAAATCCTCAATCTTTTCCGCCAGCGCCGCCATGGAAGGAAAGATAAGACGGGCGCCGGCATCCGACAAAACACTGTCCGGCAAAGGCCCGGTATTGACGGCAATGGTATAAATCCCCGCTGCCACAGCCGATTGAACCCCCAAAGGCGCATTCTCAACTACGAGCGCCTCTTCGGCTGTTACGCCGGCTTTTTCCAAACCTAAGAGATAGGGTTCGGGATGCGGTTTTCCGAACTTGACATCATAGCTTGTAACCATTAAGCCTTTTTCGAAAGAACCGGGGAAATCCTTATCCAGATTACCAAATAAAGTCGGCTGTCCCGAACCGGTGACAAGCACTCGTTTGGCGCCTGACTGTTTGACAATTTCCAACACTTCTTTTGCACCCGGCATAGGTCGAGGTTCGCAATTCAATTCGACAAAGCGCCCGGATTTTTGAGCGTAAATGGTTTGCTTTTCTTTCTCGGTGGCGCCATGTCCATATTCACGATTGAAAAGAATATCAATTGTCGCATGGCCGGTCATCCCTTCAAAGAGATAATAATCATCGGGATTTGAATCAATACCTAAGGACAAAATGGTTTCATGCCAGGCTTGTACATGATAAAGCATGGAATCGTACAAGACTCCATCCATATCAAAGAGAACGGCTTTTATCATAGTTGAATGTTTTCGTACCCCGGTTTTTTCAGCAGGGCAAACATGTTTTTTTTGTAGGCTTCGACGCCCGGTTGGTCGAAAGGATTGACTTTGAGCATGTAACCGCTGATACCGCAGGCTCTTTCGAAGAAATAGAGCAATGCGCCCAAATAATATTCGTTCAATTCGGGAAGCTCGATTTTGATATTGGGAACGCCTCCGTCCACGTGTGCGATTTGCGTACCTAATTCCGCCATTTTGTTGACGTAATCGACTCTTTTTCCGGCTAAATAGTTCAAACCGTCAAGGTCTTCTCCGTCATTCGGCACTTCGACATGATATTTCGGATTGGCTACAGAAATCACCGTTTCGAAGATGGTGCGTTCGCCTTCCTGAATCCATTGTCCCATAGAATGTAAATCGGTAGTGAAATCGACCGCTGCGGGAAAGATTCCTTTGTGTTCTTTGCCTTCGCTTTCGCCGTAAAGTTGTTTCCACCATTCGGAAACGTAATGCAGTTTGGGATTGAAATTCGCCAGGATTTCTATTTTTTTGCCTTGTTGGTACAACAGATTACGGGTAGCGGCATAGATAGCGGCGGGATTATTTTCAAAAGCCACATCCGTTCCGGTCGCTTTTTCCATAGAAACTGCGCCGGCGACCAATTGCCTGATGTCAATTCCGGCAACGGCAACCGGCAATAAACCGACGGGAGTCAAAACCGAAAAACGTCCACCGACATTATCGGGAATCACGAATGTTTTGTAGCCTTCCTTGTCGGCCAAGGTGCGCAATGCGCCGCGCGCCGCGTCGGTAACGGCGACAATCCGGCTTTTTGCTTCTTCTTTTCCGGCAGCTTCTTCCAATTGTTTTTTCAGGATGCGGAAAGCCAAAGCCGGTTCGGTAGTTGTTCCCGATTTGGAAATATTGATGATGCCGAACGGTTTTCCGGTGAGAAATTCCGATAATTCATGCAGATAATCTTCGCCGATATTGTGACCTGCGTAAACGACCAACGGTTTTTTGTCCGTCAGACTGTCGAAAGCGCCGGACAGCGCTTCGATAACGGCTTTGGCGCCCAAGTAGCTTCCGCCGATACCGATGACGACGACCACTTCACATTTGGCGCGAAGCAAACCGGCCGTTTTTTGTATATCGTCAATCGTTGAATGGTCGATAGAGTAGGGGAGATGCAGCCAGCCGAGGAAATCGTTTCCTTGGCCGGTTCCGTTTTCCAACAAGAGATTCGCTTCTTGCGCGCTGCTTGCCTGCGAAAAAATCTGTTCTTTGGAGACAAAGGCTAATGCTTTGTCTATGTTGAGTGTAATTTGTTTATTGTTCATATTATTTTTATTTTTGCAAAATATTGATTACCACAATGCGAGTGTTTTTGATACCAGGTTTACCCAAACGAATGCTGGGGTTGAAATAAATTTTCACCTGCAAAATTACAACATTATTTCCGAATTGCAAAGTTTTGTTCGTAAGTAAAAATCTCAGATTAACGTAAAAAGTTGAGAGATTAAAAAAGCGCGTAGCGCTTATGCGTTTATAGCCGGGTGCGACAGCGCCCGGAATAAGGAGAATGTTCCCCAACCAAGCGCCGCGTAGCGGTGCTGTATTTTGAAATAACATACGATAAACAATATTTATTTGATTGGCTTGAATAACGGCACCGCTACGCGGCGCCCGGCTGTAATTAACTGTTTTGTAATATCCATTTTTTTGTGTTTTTAATGTTAAAAATCAGAAATGCTTTCTCCGGGAGAAAGTAGTTTTTGTGTGTTTTTTCAGTCATAAGCATATTTTTTTTAATTTGTGTTCGTTTTTTCTCTCAATATTATTATATCGCCCTCTTTAATCTCATAAGAAACAGGGGCAGTCAGACTGATTGTTTCGATCACATTTCTCAGGCTGTTATTTTTGACAATGCCGGAAAAACTGTGTTTCTTCGTGGCATCGGATTCAAATACGATTTCAACATTATATAAACGGTTGAGTATTACGGCGATTTCTTCCAAGGTTTGATTTTTAAGAACCAGTTCGTCATTTCTCCACATCAAAACATTGGCGGCATCATCCAAATCGTTGATGGACAATTGTTTGTTTCCACGGTTGAAAGAAGCCGACTGGTCGGGCGCAAGCCGGGCTGTTTTACCGGCAACAATGGTTTGTACGCTTCCCGAAAGCAACGTGGTAACAATTTGAGAATCTTCGTTATAGGCTTGTATATTAAACGCCGTACCGAGCGCTTCGACTTCCATTTCGCCTGCTTTAACTACAAACCGTTTTTCGGCGTCTTTCGCTACTTCAAAGTAGGCTTCTCCGGTCAGCGACAGCGTGCGGTCCTTTACGCCGTAATCGCTGAAATAGGTTATTTTAGTGTATGAATTGAGCCATATTTTTGTGCCGTCGGGAAGAATCATGCTTGATTTCTGTCCTTTATTGGCGCTCACGACATACTCCCTGACAACGGCCTGCAATGTTTCTCCGGAAGAGTGACCGTTCCGGTAAAGATATACGGACAGACCGATAGCAATCAGGATGGCAACAGATGCGGCATATTTTAACCAGGGTCTTATAAAAACCGGCTTTTTCGCTTTCTTTCGTTCGGATTCGGCTATCAGGCGTTTAATTTGTCTGAACATTCTCTCGGATATGTCTGCTGGAATTTGGGAATCACGTGTTTCCATCCAGCGTGCTTGATAAAGAGAAGCAATTTCATCATAAGAAACGTCCGTGTTTAACCATTTGGCCAACAAAGATTTTTCCTCCGAAGAAATATCGCCTTTCATAAAGCGATTCAATAAGGTGACATTTTTTAGTTTGTTCATATTTGCTTTTGCCTTGTATATCTTTTACAATGCACAAACCCTTATAAACAGTCTGAAATTTAAGATTATTTAACAAATGAGAGTGCCATAAGAATTAAAATTCCTATATTATTGGCGAGTTTTTTCTTCAGGAATTTGAGGGAATAGGTGATTTGAGCTTCTACGGTTTTTTCCGAAACAGACAGTTTTTCAGCGATTTCCTTGTTGGAAAGAAACTGCAGGCGGCTCAGTTTATAGACATTGCGGCAGGCAGGCGGCAATTGTTCAATCAATACATTGATGTATTCTTTCAACGATTCGTTGTCGATCTGCATTTCCGTCGAATTGTTTTCTTCGGATTGTTGGCTTCGCAGGGATTCGATTAAACGCTCTGCTAACAGCCGGTTTTCGGTTTCTTTGAAAATCAGGTTTCGTGCAATAGCAAACAAATAGGATTCAAAATTATCGTCGGGGTTGATCTGCTCGTGCTTTTCCCATATTTTCAGAAACACGTTTTGTGTCAGGTCTTCAGTCAGCGATTTATCGAAAAGAAGCGAGTTTGCAAAATTATAAATCCATGCGTTATACTTCCGGTAAATGGTTTCAAAAGCCGATTCATCTCCCTGGTTGAGCCGATTCAGCAACTCCCTGTCTATTTCTTCTTTTGACTGACGAACCATATTATTTATAAAACATTTCATATTATAAAACAGCAGGTCGTTCAACGGATGTTTGTCGTCAACCGGACAGGTTGGGGCAAGGATGATTTTGCCCTTGCCGAGAACTTCCCATCCTGTTGTGCCGATCGTCCGGCGTCCGGGTTGCCTGCCGCCGCGATGTAGTGACTTGCTTTTGCCGTTTAGTGTATTTTTACTTGACCGAAAGGCATAAGCAATTTATTTCCCGGTAAGCGCTTCACGGCAGTAAGCTACACATTTTGCAACTTCCTTTACGGCATCCGAACCCGCAGGTATGCCGTATTCCAGTTCGATATCACATTCGATAGGCCATTTTTCTTTTTGTATCAGGCGCAGTATTTCCTTTATCGGCGTAGTTCCTTTTCCCCACACTTGATTCTGGTCTTTCGGAGTATCGTTTTTTCCGGTCTTGTCTTTCATGTGGATGGTGACAATCTTGTCGTGCAGACGTGTGATAAGATCGCAAGGATTTAAACCGGTAGCTCCGTAATAATGACCTGCGTCGAAATTCAGGCGAAGATATGATCCATGAGCCAACACGCGGTCGAAGCTGAAATTGGGGTCGCCCGGTTGTCCGTGGTTGTGGAAAATGACAAACAGTTTGTGTTTTTCCGCAAAGGGAGCCATCTTTTTGGCCGATTCTTCCGAGATTTCCATGCTGATGCCTTTTGCGCCAACGGCTTTACAAGCTCTGAAAGCGTAGTCGATTTCTTCATCCGACCAATTCGCATCGCCTAACTTCAGTACATTGATTTTGATGCCTCTTTTGGCAAAGAGCTTCTTTACTTCCTTGTATTTGTCCATAGACAAACCGGTTCTCCATTGGCGAACCGCATCGCCACCGGCAGCAAACTGACCCGATGAACCCGGTACTCCCAAGTAACTTTCTACTGTGCCACCCATCAGTTCAACGGAACTGATACCGGCATTCACGATGTAATCCAGATACGCCGGAAGCGACTGGTCAGGCATATCCCTGAAACTGTAGGTGATCGTCCCTACTTGCACGCCTGCGAATTTGGAATTATTCGGAGCGGCTTGAATAAATGTGGCAACAATTGCCAGTAAACATAAATTTCTAAAAATAGGTTTCATTTTGAATTGATATAAAAGAGCACTTCTAAAAATTATTTTTTTGCATTTGAATTTCTTGTCAAAGCAGAAGTGCATTAAACTCTGACGAAAAATCACTAAAATTTTCTGCAAATGTACAATATAAAATTTATTATTTCAATATTTCATCGGCATAGCGAGCATAATGACCTTGCAATCCTTCGGCATAACGGCGCAGAACGGCTTCGCCCAATCCGTTTTGGTCGCCGCAGAGATACAAGGCTCTTGCGAGGTGCAATTCTTTCAGCGCTATGTTGCGGGTGGAAACATCGTTATAATCGGGCACTACTGCATTACGGGCTGCCCGGTAGGAATCAAGCGCATGGCAACTTATCCCCGGCGCCGAGAGCATTTCCGCCAACACCGGGATAGCCTCTTTGCTGTTTATCGCTTCCGTAGCCATTGCGATGGCTCGATAGTGCGAAAATGCACTTTCGGGTTCGAGCAAACGCGCCTTTTCGAGGAGCACGCCGAGTGTCGAAGCGTCTTTTGCATTGCCAAGCGCTGTTATCTTGGCGTCAAGAGGGCTTAAACACATGCCAAACTGCCCCATGCCTGTGTATTGCCAGCCGGCATCCCATTGCGGCAGGCTTGCAATGTAATCTTTCAAGGTAGAAGCATATTCACTGTCACCCAACATGCAAAGAATGCTGGCATAAATGATTTTATGCTCGGCAGGCAAATTCGGCGTTTTCAGTTGATTACGAATCAAAGCAATACACTTTGATTTGTCGGTAAACAGCACCTCAAGACCTTTATAATTGTCGGAAACACTTATTGTCGCTTCTTTCAATTCCTTGTCGCTAAATGATTTAAACTCCTTGTCGGTCAATACTCTTTGGGGTAGATTACCGATGCTTACGAGGTATTTCTGAATTTTCTTTATGTCCACCTTGCGTATGGATTTGTTTTCCTTGACGGCGACGGCTGCCAAATAGCCAACCGAATGGCCCTGAGTTTGCACACAGGACTGCATCCTGATAACAGGCATCGCATCGCGGTGAGCGCTTATTCCAAGTCCTGTGATCATAATTCCGTCGATACCTTTTGGCAGAAGACTTCGCAACGGCACATCGGCATCGTAAATTTTATGTCGCTCCATGGGCGGACTTAACAGGAAATAGGGGTCGTAGATATAACCGTGCGTATCGAACGAACTTTGATGAAACGAAATAGTATCGCTATAACGGCGGTGATTGAGCACATCACATACCGAAACCGTGTATTCGCCGACGACACGCCGCCGTTCGCGGGTTTGCGGAAGTTTTACCATATCGTAGTTACCGGCGAATTTAACTTTCGCCTGAACATAAGCGCGGGACACGTCAAGTACGTCGGTATCGTCAATAAAGAGCCAGTCGTTGTTGTTATACCAATCGCCCAATTCCCATTTGCCCATGCCGGCTCCCTGAACGGCGAGCGATACTTTTCCCGTATTCCTGGAATCTGCTCCTGCCGCAACCGCAATATCGGCAGCGCCGGTACTGTCTATCAAGACCTTTGACAGTACGACACCACGTCCAAAGGGCGTTGCCACAACAATTCCGCGTACTGTATTGTTTTCCGTAAGGGCGCCGCAGCCGGTTACACCGAACCACAGTTCGCCATTCTCTTTCAGCAGTTCGCGACGGAGCCACTCCATCTTCCAGTCGGACTGCGATGATTCTTTCCAGTCTTTGAACTGACGGGGATGGTCTTGGGGCGCCATGGCATGGATGCCTTCGTCAAGACGAGCCGTATATCCTTCGCGGTAGCCGTCCCAGTAATGACCTATCATTCCGAGCGAACTCAGACCGCCGAGACCGTGAAGATATTCCAACACAAGCGTTTTGGCGCCATGCTGAGCGGCAGAGATACCGGCAGTCGCTCCGGCAGTTCCTCCGCCAAGCACAACGACGTCATAACTTCCCAATACGGGAAGCGCTCCCGCAGGAGAATCCACATAGCCCTTGTGACGTCCTTTGCGAAGCGGTTTCAGTATTTCCCCTATCTCGCCGTAATTATGTGCGTTTGCCTTTGTCTGACGAACAGAGAATTGTGAAGGCATAGCGACTTTCTTTACTTCAGCGCCGATTTTGTCACCCAATATCTCGCCAAGAAACATGCCTGTAACAGGTCGCATCACTTTCGCCATCGTGTCGCGCGACAGTCCGGCGGCGGGACCAATCACCCAGAGGTTGGCAATACCTTTGGGACGGAAAGCCGACTCCGGCAGTTTGCGTACAGAGGTCAAACCGCCGGAAAAGGAACCTTCGCACACGAGCGTTTCTTTCGGTATATACCACAAAAGGTCGGAACTGTCCACCTGGTCGGCATCCCATGTTTTGTCGCGTGCCAACTGTTCTACCTTCATCAGCGAGGCATACGAGTTATCTTTCATAAAAACCGAAAAGGTATAGTGAGTTGCCGGATATTTTTTACCTCGACAGATGACAGGTTGCGCAAAAGCTGTCGCTTTCGTTATTTCGTCAGCCTGCTTGGGACTGTTGCCTATTACGGTATAAATGTAATCACGCACTCCCGGTTCGAACTTCGCCGTCTCCGCTCCGAACAGTGCAGCTACCGAAGCGGTATGCGTTGCATCTATCACGCCCTTGCATCGCACAGCCTGCCGACCGGAACGATTGGCAATCACTACGCCGGCGGGATTGCCCGAACGGTCGGTAATGACATTCGTCACATAGCAACTGTAAAGAAAATCGACGTTGTTGTCTATCAATTCGCTTTCGAGCGTTGTCTTGACATGCAGCGGTACAGGGTAGTTTTTATCGGGGAAGATTTTGCGGGCAAGCGGCGTCTGTGGATTTTCGTCCGCAGTACGTTCGTAGAGCATCGACCCACAAATATCATTGCCCAGATACGGCAATTCCGCCACAAGGAAGACCTTACAGCCTTTTTTAGCCGCAGCAACCGCCGCAGCAATAGCCCGCGAACTGCCGCCGACAACTACAAGGTCAACTTCGGCGAGCACC